>NZ_JAOVFN010000007.1:0-23141 GCF_034650275.1 Acinetobacter sp. IRS14 | reverse complement strand
GATGGCAGGGGCGGCTGGATTCGAACCAACGGATGCCGAGATCAAAACCCGGTGCCTTACCACTTGGCGACGCCCCTAACATGTAACCTTAAAATGATTAAGAGGAGATTCTTTTAAACTATTTACCAAGTAAGATTTACAAGGTGAATGGTTAAGAATTTCATCAATATTCATTTCATTCGTTACTTCAATAAAAACACAAGCACCTGTACCTGTAAGCTTTGCTTGACCAAACTGGTCTAAATATCGCATTGCTTCTTCTACTTCAGGGTATAACTGCCGAGCTAATGGCTCAAAGTTATTTCCAAAATTAGAAGGTTCTAACTGATAGGCGCAAAATTTAGTGGTCTTAGAGTCTCTTGTCAATGTTTTTTGTGAAAAAAGCAATTGAGTGCTGATAAAACAATCAGGTTTTAAAATAATGAACTGTTTTTGATCTAAGTCTATGAATGATAAATGTTCACCAATACCTTCAGCCCATGCATTTTTACCATAAATAAAAATAGGAACATCTGCACCAAGCTTAACGCCATAGTCCGCAAGTTGTTCTTGATTTAGTCCACATTCCCATAATTGATTTAACACAATCAGGGTTGTGGCAGCATTGGATGAACCTCCGCCTAGACCTGCACCCATTGGAATATTTTTTTCAATTTTGATGTTTAGACCGCAGAATTTTTTTGCATGCGGTCTTAGTACTTGAGCAGCCCGATAAATCAGATTGTCTTCAGGCCGGACTTCACTCAATCCATCAATTTCGATGTGTTCATCCAAAGTCGGTGTAAATGTCATCCAGTCATATAAATCAATAAGTTGAAAAATGGTTTGTAACTCATGATAACCATTTTCGCGTCGGCCTGTAATATGCAAAAACAGGTTGAGCTTAGCTGGAGAAGGAACTCGAATCATAGATTTATATAATTAGACTTAGCGGTTTTGGATGACCATTGTAATACGGTTTTCTTTATCTTCAGCAAGAGCTTGCTTTAAAACCAGTTTGTTTGGCAAAGTTTGTTCTCCATCATAGCTAAAATTAACAGTCCAGCCATCTTCAATGAGTTGGTTTACGCGATTTTCATTATCTTTATTGATCTGAGCACTTAAAGTTGCAGGTTTGGCCAAAATCCAACTCGTTAAATGAGTAATTGGTGCTTGCCAACCCGTTGCACGCTCTAAAAGCTCTTCTGGAGAGGCAGCAGTAATTAATCCAGTTTTTGCACTATTTAACTTCACTTCACCCGGTTTACCCTGAATTTGGGTTTTTCCTACACCTAAAATACCGCTTAATTCAATATCAAAATTATCTTGTTGTTGAACCCATGTGAAAAAAGCACTACCAGTTTGCTGTGGTGTGCGAACCCCGATTTTACCTTGTAAATTAAAGTGTTTTTCATCTTGAACTTGCTGGGTAACCGCAGGTTTTGGTTGAGTAAAATGCTGACAACCGGTTAGAAATAATACACTTGATCCACAGATCGCTGTGCACAGTTGGGCAAATTTGCTCATATATTTAACTCTTTTTTGCAGATGTAGGTAAAATTAACGCATCAAGCTGTTGTAATTGTGGATCATTGGCATGTTTTTGTTTCAGTTGTTGTAACACAGCGCTAAATTGAGTTAATGATCCTTGCATATACAATGCTTTAGCATAGCGAACGCCAATATTTATATTGTGACTAAGTTCATAGGCTTTGCCTAAAGCCTCTGCCGCAGCTTCATAATCATTCTGCAAAAATGCAATATAGCCCAGCGTATCAAGAATTGAGGCTTGTTCCGGCGCATATTCTAAAGCTTGCTCTGCATATTGACGTGCTTCTTTTAGCCGACGGTTTTGTAGGGCTAGTGTATAAGCATATGCATTGAGGTAAGTTGGACTGTTAGGCTCAAGTTGTAATAATTGCTTTAATGTTTTGTCGAGTTTATCTCGGTCAGTATACGGATCAAGTAATAAAACTTCTGCGTAAATGAGTTCCGGATCATCGGGTAAATTCTTTATCGCTTCATCTAATAAATTTAATGCAGCTTTTTTATTGCCCATTTTCTTTAAGATTTCAGCTTGAGCTTGATATAAGAAACTTGCATGTTGGGGATAATTTACGCGTTCTTGAGTGAGGAACCGTAAAGCATCATGTAAATTTTCTTGTTTATCATATATTGCAATTAGATTGCGTCTGGAAACGACGTATAAGCTACCATCAACTAAACGATAGTAGGCTTTTGCGGTTTCATAATGTTGTTTACGTTCTGCATTAATGGCTAAATAGTAATAAGCTTCATTTTGATATTTTGCAGAGTTTCGTAGATCAACCAGATATTGTTCAGCTTTGTCATATTGCTTTAAATCGATACTGGTTAAGCCTGCAATAAACAATGCTTCTTCAGCTTTAGGATTAGCTTCTATGACGTTTTCGAGCTTTTCTAACGCGAGTTGAGATTGATTAATTTGAATGAGATAGCGGATTTCAGCTAAACGAATGTCTAAATTTTTCTTATATTTACGGCTGGACTTCGCATACCATTTAAGCGCACCTTCTTGATCGCTCAGAGCAATGAGTAGGTTAGCTTTCATTAAAATAAAGCTCGTCACTTTAGGGCGTCGGCGTAATGCCTTGTTTATGTTGGTTAGGGCTGATTCTAATTGGCCATTTTGGGCTTCTAAGTTGGCGATGAGTGCTAAAATAGAAGGGTTATCTTTTTCAGCACTAGAGCGTAAAGCTGTTAATAGTACATCCCGATCTTGAGCATTTTCTGGAGCAATGCTTGCTAAAATTTGTTCTAAATCAGCAGTCGGATCTATTTTTAAAATTTTATCTAATGTTTCAGCGGCAAGCTGGTATTCATGTGTTTTTAAAGCAATATGTGACAAATAGAATAAAGCCGGCACATCTTTGGGCTCTTGAGCTACCCAATGTGTAGCAATATTTAAAGCGGCTTGTAAGTCATTATATTCAAGAGCAACGTCTAAAGCTCGTTGTTTAATTGAGGTAGAGTTGCTTTTAATTGCGAGCACTGTGTAATTGTGCAAAGCGTTAGGAATATCATCATAAGCCAGAGCAAATTCAGCGACCATAGTTTGTTCTAAGGCCTGATCAAATGAATGCACGGCATAGGTCTCTTGCACAGGACGTGCATAGACATGCGAGGACATGCTACCTAACAATAAGAATGTGGTAGAATACTGTCTTATCGAAGCACCGTTAAAATTAATACGGCTATTCATTTGACGCAATTTTTATTGATCCAAAGTAATGCTTTTTATGACACCGATGTTGCACAATAGCATAAATTTAGCGAAATGATGATCTGATATGTCTTTCTTTGCATTGGGTGTCAACCATCAAACAGCTTCTGTCGAACTCCGCGAAAAAATTGCTTTCAATGCAGAGCGATTAAGTCGTTTGCTTGCCGAACAAAACCATCACCAGAACTTAAAGGATTTGGTGGTCGTTTCGACGTGTAACCGCACAGAAGTGTATGCCATGGCAGAAAATGCCGAAAGCCTTCTGAAATGGTTAGCCGATGCTAATAATATTGATGTACAGCACTTAATTCATCATGTTTATCGTTACGAGAACACGCAGGCTATTACACATTTAATGCGAGTAGCGAGTGGTCTTGACTCTCTCATGCTGGGGGAGCCGCAAATTTTAGGGCAGGTTAAAAGTGCTTTAGCATTGTCTAAAGAAGCTCAAACAGTTTCTCCTGAATTAAACAGTGTTTTTGAATATGCTTTTTATGCTGCTAAACGTGTACGGTCCGAAACTGCGGTAGGAAGTCATGCCGTTTCGATGGGGTATGCAGTAGCTCAATTAGCTTTACAGGTCTTTAGTAAGCCCGAAAAACTTACTGTAATGGTCGTTGCAGCAGGTGAAATGAATAGTTTAGTTGCTAAACATTTGGCTGAAATGGGTGTTGCCAAAATTATTATTTGTAATCGTAGCCGTGAGCGTGCTGACCAATTGGCTCAAGAAATTTCACATCAAGTTGAAGTTGAAATTATTGATTTTTCAGCATTGGCTGAAAACTTATATCGTGCTGATGTTGTGTCTAGCTGTACTGGTAGCTTATATCAAGTTATTGCTTATCCAGATGTTAAGGCTGCATTAAAGAAACGTCGCTATCAACAAATGTTAATGGTTGATTTAGCCGTACCTCGTGATATAGATCCTAAAGTTGAAGCGCTTGATGGGGTCTATTTGTATGGTGTTGATGATTTACAAAGCGTGATTGATGAAAACCTTGCTCAACGACGTCAGGCCGCTGTTGAAGCAGAAGTCATGGTTAATCAGTTAGCTACCCAGCTTATTACGCATCAAAAAGTTAAAGAGGCTGGCAGCACAATTCATGCTTACCGTCAACATAGTGAAGAAATTAGTCAACAAGAGCTTACGCACGCATTAGAGGCTTTGCATCATGGTGAAAATGCTGAACAAGTATTACAGCAATTCGCGCATCGTTTGACGCAAAAGCTTATGCATCCGACATCTATTTTGCTACGCGAAGCTGCTAAGGCAGAAAATCCTGATTATTTAGAATGGCTACAACAGCATTTACAGGATGTTTTTGATCATGAGCGTAAGCCAAAACATTAAGACAACAGTCTTAAACTAATTTGTTTTGTTAGTTCATTGAGTTGCTGCCTTAGATTTCTTGATTCAATCAGAGAGATCGGTGACTTAAGCTTTTGACGTAAATATCTTTCTTTTAAGCCTAACGCATATTCTTGAGCTAGCTTGTCAGCCACTTCAGGTGCTTGAGTTAATGCCTGGATATTGGTTCTTTGCATAATATCTGCAATTTCATGGCAATAACTGCTGCATGCACCTAAAACATAATAAGTCGCTAGCTCTTGGTCATCAGGCAACTCATCAAATATACGGTTTAAAGTTGCTAATATTTTAGCCAATAACTCATCTTGGAGAATATAGGCACGTAATCCTTCAAAATGAATATAAAGGAATGGATGGTGCATCAAAATTGCGACAGCAAAGTCTTCATCTTTCGTCTGAATATTAAATGATAACGATGCATCGTGACTAACTTGTGGGGTAAAACGTTTACCTAATCCGAGTTTTTCACGGAAAGATTGATTAAGTAAATAACGGAAAGAGCCCTGTTTGGGTAATAGTTCAGTCAGTTCTCTGAGTTCACCCATGACCAAGCTTTTGCCTTCAGGAGTACTAATATCGTGTTGACCTGTTAAATGAGCAAACACAAAATCAGACAAAAGAGGGGCCTGTTGTAATAGTTTCTGGAAATTTTCAAGCCCTTCACGACGGATAAGAGAGTCCGGATCGTGGTCATTTGGTAGAACGAAAAATTTGAGTTCACGGCCATCATTGAGAAGTGGTAAAGCAATTTCTAATGTTCTGCGTGCTGCTTTTTGACCCGCAGCATCACCGTCAAAAGCAATGGTAATTCGGCTATTTTGTTTAAATAAAATATTAAGATGTTCTGTATTACTTGCAGTCCCTAAAGTTGCGACAGCCCCTGTAATGCCATATTGCTGAAGTGCAATGACATCCATGTAGCCTTCAACCATCAACCAGTCGCTAGACTTAAGTTTTCTGCCTTCATAAAGTCCGTAAAGTAGCTGATTCTTGTGAAAGACCTCTGAGTCAGGTGAGTTGATGTATTTGGGTTTAATTTCATCATTTAAGGCGCGTCCACCAAAACCAACGACGCGGCCTTTAGGGTCTCGAATCGGGAAAATGACACGGTCACGTAATAAGTCAAAATCACGGCCACTATCGCTTGAACGAATAAGTCCAAGCTGTTTTAAACCGTCAATGTCATAAGGAAAAGCTTTTTCTAAGTGTTGCCAGTCTTCTGGTGCATAGCCCAAGCGCCAAAACTGAATAGTCTGATTAGTTAAACCACGTTGTTTAAAGTAGTTTTTTGCCTTTTGACTATTAGGTAATTGGTGCTCATAGAACTGAGCAACATTTTCCAGTAAGTCATATAAATTACCTTCTTGAACTGGTTCATCAAAACTAAAAGGCTGCTCAAACTGAGCAAATGGGTCATCAAAAAATACAGGTTCAAGCGTGTTATAGCTTTCATCAGTTGGTTGTTGTGGAGTTGGAGTTACAGGCTCCGCCGTATTTGCTTTAGCAACTGGTGGTTTCGTAACCTGACGGGTATAAGACAGCTTTTTATTTTCAGTATTATCTTTCGGTAGTTCGACTCCAGTGCTACTCGATAACTCCTTCATGACATCTATAAAATTTCGGTTATCAATGTCCATAAGAAAACGGATCGCGTTCCCGTTAGCCTGACAACCAAAGCAGTGATAATACTGCTTGTCGCGATAGACATGGAACGATGGAGTTTTTTCTTGATGAAAAGGGCAACAGCCGGAATATGTACGTCCCGTCTTTTTCAGTTTCACACGTTGACCAATCAGATCGACAATATCTGTGCGATCTAAAATCTGATCAATCGTATGTTGTGGAATTGCCATAATTCAGATAACCGTATTAAAACTGATGAGAGAGTGAGTCAGAATATTCTGACATGATGAGGCAAGATCTACACAATAAATATTTTAATATTTTATAAAAACAAACAGGCAAGTGGTATCACTTGCCTGTTTATTGGTGCTTTTTAAAATTTGTAACTTATTGAGCAGCGTCGCTAGTACCTTGCGTTGTATCATCTGACTGAGTCTCAGTTGATACATCTGTAGAGCTAACAGCTGGAGCAACAGTTGTATTTTCTGCTGGTTGTGGCTCAGGTTTATCTAATAAACCGAAGCTTAAACGATTTGTCCAACTACGTTCTGACTTTGGAGCTTCAACAGTTGTTTTTTCTGGTTCTTCAGTTTCTTCTTTATCTGAATTACCAATTAAACCAAAGCTTACGCGATTGAGGAAACCACGTTTTGGAGCTTCTGCTTCAGCTGTGCTTTCTGGAGTTGCAGCCGTAGATTCACGACCAAAAATACCTAAGGTAGCACGGTTAATCCAGTTACCTTCTTTACGAGCAGCACGCATGTTAACTGTGCCGTCTTTTTTCACCAAGTTAGGGTAATTAAGCTTTAAAACTTCAATATATTGTTGTGAAGTCGCTTTATCACCTAATTGGTTATAGCTATATGCCAAAGTCGCTAATGCTTCTGGAACTTGAGGAGTTTGTGGATAGTGTTCAATTACCCATTGCGAACGTTCGGCAGCTGCGATCCAAGCTTTACGTTTAACGTTAAAACGCGCAGCAGTCATTTCATTTTCAGCAAGTTCTTGCCCAATGAACTTCATACGCTGAGCAGCATCAACAGAGTATTGGCTACTTGGGAAACGACGAATTAAATCAACAAAGTTCTGATAAGCAACTTTTAAATAACTCACATCACGATGAGATTGTTGCAGAGATGTATAGCGCATCAAACTGTCGTAGTTTTGCTCCATATTCGATACAGCACGAACATAGTAAGCATAATCTACATTTGGGTGTTGAGGATTTAAACGAATAAAACGTTCTGCTAAGGCAATCGCGCCTTCATAATCTTTTTGTTTAAATTTTGAATATAGAAGTTCAAGTTGTGCTTGTTGTGCGTATTGTCCAGTCGGATAATAAGTATCGATTGCTTCTAAAGACTTGGTCGCATCAAGATATTGACCACGGTCAAGCGACTTTTGGGCCTTTTCGAAGTAAGCTTGTTCACTAGATTGTGGGCCACTATCGACCACTTCTTTTTTACTTGGATTGCTGCTACAGCCCACAAATGCAGACGCTACACCTAAAGATAAGGCAAGCATCGTAATTTTATAACGTGGTAGCGACATAAAAACTCCTCTGTTATGTTGGGCAATGAGCTACAATTGCGCTATTAAACCACTTTTATCTCAATGATCAAATGACTTCAGCACAATCTTCAAACACAAACTTATCTGAAACCGACTTCAATTTACTTGAAGATTCTGAGGATGCAGATAACCATACTTCTGATACAACTGCAACACGTTTATCGTTGCAAGTTCAGTTAGATGAAACCTATCTGGGACAACGTATCGATCAGGTTGCGGCCTTGGTGTGGAATGAGTTTTCACGTGAAAAGCTTAAACAATGGTTGAAGGATGGCCATCTGTTGGTGAATGGTAACATTGTCAAGCCTAAGCACCGTTGTGAAGGGACAGAGTTGCTTACACTCGAAGTTGAGCTCGAAGCACAGACCACAAGCCAACCTGAAAATATTCCACTTAATATTGTTTATGAAGATGACGACATTTTAGTCATTAATAAACCAGTAGGTATGGTAGTACATCCAGGGGCAGGCAATAGTTCTGGAACTTTAGTGAATGCCTTGCTTTATCATTTCCCAAAATTGTCGGAACTTTCTCGCGCAGGTTTAGTGCATCGTATTGATAAAGATACAAGCGGTTTGTTAGTCGTTGCTAAGAGCCTTGAAGCACAATTTTCTTTAAGTAAACAGTTAGCAAATAAATCGGTTTACCGTGTATATGACCTAGTTGTTTATGGAAATATTATTGCTGGTGGTACGATTGATGAACCGATCAAACGTCATCCCGTTGACCGTGTGAAAATGGCGATTTTACCGGGCGGGCGTGATGCTGTGACCCATTACAATGTAAAAGAACGCTTTAAAGATTTTACTCGTGTACAAGCTCGTCTTGAAACAGGTCGAACTCATCAGATTCGTGTGCATTTTAGTTATATCGGCTATGGACTGATCGGTGATCAGATTTATATGAACCGTGTACGTGTACCAGCAGGCGCGTCTGAATTACTCATTGATACTTTGCGTGGTTTTAAGCGCCAAGCATTGCATGCAGCTAAATTGGGCTTAAAACATCCTCGTACTGGTGAAGAAATGCTATTTGAAGCGCCGTGGCCTGAAGATTTTACACATTTAGTGGATGTGTTACGTTCAGAAAACGCTGCATATTAAGGACGCGTATATGGAATTTGTTCAAGGTTTACCTCAAGGCGTATATGTAGGACAGACACGTGTTCAACATCCTTTAGCATTAGCAACGGATCAACATGAGCTGTCTGGCTTTAACCTGGCATTACATGTTAATGATGAAGCACAACGTGTTCAGCAACATCGCATGATATTGCTGGATGAGTTTGCTAAGTTCGGTGTTAAAAAAATGACATGGATGACTCAAACACATAGTACGATTTGCCATACAGTAAATGAACAAATTCCTTTTAAGGCTTTAATTGGTGATGGTTTGGTCACTCAAACCAAAGGCCATGCTCTAATGATGATGACGGCTGATTGCTTACCTGTCGTGTTAGGTAACGCTGAAGGTACCGAAGTCGCAAACTTACATGCGGGTTGGCGTGGTTTAGCTGGTGGGATTGTTGAAAACACAATTGCTGCTATGCAGAACCCTCCAGCTTGGGCGTGGTTAGGAGCAGCGATTAGCCAACCTTGTTTTGAAATTGGGGCTGAAGTAAAAGCAGTTTTTTGTGATAAATATCCTGAGTTGGAAACAGCTTTTGTTGAGGGGGCTGCTCCAAATAAATTTCATGCAGATTTATATGCAATTGCACGTTTTATTTTGCAGAGTCTAGGTGTGAAGCAGGTTTTAGGTGGAGACCAATGTTCATATCAACAGAGCGATGAATATTTTTCTTATCGTCGTGATGCAAAGACTGGGCGTATGGCTACCTTTGTTTTTATCTAAGCTTTATAAAAGTACGTAAAATCACTCTCTTATTTTGTAGTCATTAAATAAAGTAAGAGAGTGTCTATTTAGCTTAAAGATATTACGATTGTGAATTGTATTGAAACGCTTCTATTTCATATTTATAGATGTAGGTTTAGCAAGCGTTAATAAAATGATAAAATAGAAAAAATCGCTCAAAATTTTAATCTTATGTCTTTGCTTGAAAAACATCTCTCAATTGTCTACCACAGTCCATATGGTCATACCGCCAAGGTGGCCTCTGCTATTGCTGCTGGTGCAGAGGTGATGGGGGTGAAAGTACACTTAATGAATATTGAGCATATTGATTGGGATGCGCTTGATGCATCACAAGGCATTATTTTCGGATCACCTACCTATATGGGAAGTATGACTGCCGATTTTAAAAAATTTATGGACAGTACTTCTAAGCGTTGGAAAGAACGTATGTGGCAAGGCAAACTTGCGGCTGGCTTTGCAAATTCGGGTGGATTAAGTGGCGATAAACTCGCGGTATTACAACAATTAAATATTTTTGCCATGCAACATGGCATGCTTTGGTCAGGTTTACCTTTAATGACGACAGGGCATAGTGAAAAAGATTTAAACCGATTATCGAGTTGCTTAGGTTTGATGACACAGTCAGATAATGCGCCTGTTGAAATTACTCCTCCACAAGGCGATTTAGATACTGCTAAATGGTTTGGTGAATATATTGCTGGACTTTTATACAGATTAAACTAATGAAATTCACGACATAAAAAAGCCTCTGAAAAGAGGCTTTTATTTTATTACTTATGAAATATACGAGCTTTATCACGTTGCCAGTCACGGTCTTTTTCGGTTGCACGTTTGTCATGAAGCTGTTTACCCTTCACAAGCGCAATCTCTAGTTTGACTAAATGACCTTTCCAATAACACGCTAAAGGAACGCATGAGTAACCTTTTTGGTTAACTGCACCCATTAGGTGTTCAAGCTGACGTCGGGAGAGCAATAGTTTACGGGTACGTGTTGCCTCAGGTACAACATGGGTCGAAGCCGATAATAAAGGCTGAATTTGTGAACCAAGTAAAAATGCTTCGCCATTTTTGAAAATGACATAACTTTCAGTCAAAGTCATACGCCCAGCACGTAAGGATTTTACTTCCCAACCTTGAAGTGACATGCCTGCTTCAAATTTTTCTTCGATAAAATAATCATGACGGGCACGCTTATTTTGTGCGATTGTTCCGCCATTATGTTTCTTTACTACTGTTGCTTTCGCCATAATTCAAACTTCCACAATTATGCCTATTGTGCCGTAAACTGATGCTAAGGTGAAGTTTTTCCTGCACATGAATATTTCGCCTCATGTATAACTTTTGCTAAAATAGGTTCACAATATAATTAGAGTACTAGCGGATGTCTAAAACGCGTGTAATTTATCCTGGAACATTTGACCCCATCACGAATGGACACGTTGATTTAGTTACTAGAGCATCAAGAATGTTTGATGAGGTTGTAGTAGCAATTGCAATTGGACATCATAAAAACCCTTTGTTCAGTCTAGAAGAAAGAGTTGAACTGGCCCAAAGATCACTAAGCCACCTCTCAAATGTTGAATTTGTTGGCTTTGATGGTTTACTGGTCAATTTTTTCAGAGAGCAAAAGGCAACAGCAGTACTTCGTGGTTTAAGAGCGGTTTCTGATTTTGAATATGAATTTCAATTGGCTAATATGAACCGTCAACTTGATCCACATTTTGAAGCGGTGTTTTTAACACCATCTGAGCAGTATTCATTTATTTCTTCGACATTGATTCGGGAAATTGCTCGTTTAAAAGGGGATGTAACCAAGTTTGTTCCGCAAGCTGTGGTTGAAGCCTTTGAACGTAAACATCAACAAGGTTGGTAAAGTGTCGTTATATATCACCGATGAATGCATAAACTGTGATGTTTGTGAACCAGTTTGCCCGAATGAAGCAATTTTTATGGGTGAGGTGATTTATGAAATTCATCCAGATTTGTGTACTGAGTGCGTTGGTCATCATGACCAACCGCAATGTCAGTTGTTTTGTCCTGTAGATTGTATTCCTAAAGATCCACAGCATGAGGAAACAGAAGAACAGCTCTTCGACAAATATAAAAAATTAATTGCTCAAAAAAGCACGAGCAATTAGTAAATAAATTTGTTAATATGCGCCCCTGAGGTGAGCTGGATGGTCGCTGCTGTGGAGGTCTTCGTGACTGAAGCAGGGGAGGAAAGTCCGGGCTTCATAGGGCAAGGTGCCAGGTAACGCCTGGGCGGTGAAAGCCGACGGAAAGTGCAGCAGAGAGTAGACCGCCTCATTCGTGAGGTAAGGGTGAAAGGGTGCGGTAAGAGCGCACCGCGTGTCTGGTAACAGTTCACGGCATGGTAAACCCCACCAGAAGCAAGACCAAATAGGAATCCTGAGGTACGGCCCGTACTGGATTCGGGTAGGTCGCTTGAGCGTATGAGTGATTGTACGCCTAGAGGAATGACCATCCTCGACAGAACCCGGCTTATAGGCTCACTTCACCTAATTTATTTAAAATTTTTCTTGACGTGCATTAAAGAAACTAAGATAATGCGCGCACAGTTTTCGGCTATGTAGCTCAGTTGGTTAGAGCACCGCACTCATAATGCGGGGGTCACAAGTTCAAGTCTCGTCATAGCCACCATTTTAAAAACCATGCTCATGCATGGTTTCTTTTTATCTGCTTTTTACATATTAAAATGTTTTTCAATCGTATCGAGTGTTTTTGAGCTTTGATAAAAAGGAGCTAAAAGCGCTTGTAATAATGGTTCTAAAATACCGTGTTCATTAAAGGCATTCATAACCTTCGGATAAAAACGTAAAGCTTCAGTTTGTAAGTCGCTTTCGGTTAAACCAATCTCACTTAATACTTCAAATAAACTCTGGTCTTTATAAAATTCATAAAAAACTTCGACACCATACAAAATCAGATCTTGCATAAATTGCGATTGGCGTAATTCTTTCCAGTATTCGTAAATTAAAACAAAAAACTCTTCAACATCGAGAGGAGTGAGCTGCTTCATAAACTCATACATTTTTTTATGTCTAATATCTTCCCATACATGACGCACAAGGCTTTCTAAATCTTCACTCGATAAAAGACTTAATTCTGTGAGTTGCTCATGAATAAAGCTGGCAATCCAAGTTTCAAGTTTATGCTCAAGACGTTGTTGCTGTAGAAAGGAGAATTTTTTGAGTTTGTGTTGCCATTCAAAGTGATAGTCATCAACTCTAGATGCGCTTAGAAATTTTGGTAATTTTTGTTCTAAGGTTGAAGTTGCAATATATTGGCAAAGTTGTTGTACAGAAGGACTGCTTCTTAAAAACTGATTGAGATAAAGAGGAATATGTTCCATTTCTAAAAATTTGGAGAGCCACATTTCAAATTGGTGGTCAGATACCAAATCTTGTAGCTGAATTGGAGACTTCATGGCAGATAGATAAATACGCTGCGCAATTTCACCAATAAACTCAAGTAAACCAGCACCTAGCTGCATTTCAAAAGCATAACGTTTCACAACGGCTTGTAGTTGCTCTAAATCAACAACTTCATGAAGTTTTATTTCGTCAGCATGTTGCATAAACAGTTGAATGAACTGCTGGAAATAAATAGGTGAGTTTTCTATAGATAATTGTTTTTTGAAAAATTCCACCTGCTCAAGCAAAAGTGCTTGAGCAAGTGCTGTAGTTTTTGATGAGTTTTCCTGCTCAGTCATTCGCTGTCCAACCGTTGACAATCGGATAACGTCGTTCACGACTAAATGCACGAGAAGTAATTCTCGGCCCAATCGCGCCTTGACGACGTTTATATTCATTACGATCAACTAAACGGATAACTTTTTCAACTACTTCTTTATCAAAACCTTTGGCAATAATATCTGCCTGACTTAAATCTTCTTCAATGTATGCATAAAGGATAGCATCCAATACATCATATGCTGGTAAAGAGTCTTGGTCTTTTTGGTCTGGGCGAAGTTCTGCTGAAGGTGGACGAGTAATAACACGTTCAGGAATAACAGGAGTTTCACTTAAGCTATTACGGTATTTTGCTAATTCAAATACGATAGTTTTATAAACATCTTTTAGAACTGCAAAGCCACCAACCATATCACCGTAAAGTGTACAGTAGCCAACTGAAAGCTCAGATTTGTTGCCAGTAGCGAGTACTAAATTACCAAATTTATTTGATAAGCCCATGAGTAATGTGCCGCGAGCGCGCGCTTGTAAGTTCTCTTCGGTTGCATCTGCTGGTGAGTTGCCAAAGAAAGGATACAAGGTTTGCATAAAGCTATTTACAACTGAATGTATTTCAGCAATACCGAAAGTTACACCCATACGACGAGCTTGTTCAGCCGCATCTTCTACACTAATTTGAGAAGTATAAGTATAAGGCATCATTACGGCTTGTACTTTTTCTGCACCAATTGCATCAACAGCAATAGCAAGTGTAAGGGCAGAATCAATACCACCAGATAAACCTAAAATTACACCAGGGAAACCTGAACGCTCTACATAGTCACGCGTTGCTAGAACTAAACCTTGATAGATCTCTGCAAATGTTTCTAAAGCAGGAGCTGATTCTGTGACTTTAAATGCTTTGTTTTTTGGGTCAAATTCAGCGATGTAGAGGTCTTCTTTAAAGCTTGGTGCTTGTAAAGCAATTCCACCATCTTTATTGCTGACAAAACTTGTGCCATCAAAAATTAAATCATCTTGGCCGCCCACTTGGTTAACGTACACAATGTTGAGGTGAAGTTGTTTTGCAAGTTCACTCAAGGTTTGTGTACGGTGCTGTGGTTTACCGACTTCGTATGGTGATGCATTTAATACAAGAACTGTATCAACATTTAATTGGCTTAACTGTTTTACGGTATTAATTGACCAGATATCTTCGCAAATCAATACGCCAAACTTATGTCCAAGATATTCAAACACCAAATGCTGATGTCCTTTTTGGAAATAACGTTTTTCATCAAAGACGCCATAGTTTGGTAAATTGTGTTTGTTAAAAACACCCAAAACTTGACCGTCTTTCATGACAGCAGCAGAATTATAACGTTGACCATCTTCTGTCTGGTTCACAAATCCGAAAACCATGACAATATCTTTAACTTCGGCAAGTTGAGCAAAAGCCTTTTGCATACGTTTATTTAAATTTGGACGTAGCAATAAGTCTTCAGCTGGATAACCAATAACAGAAAGCTCGGGAAAAATAATCAGGTCAGCGTTTTGTTTTTTCGCCTGATTTACTTGCTCAATCATCTTTTTGGTGTTTGAGTCAATATTGCCAATATGCGGAGAAAACTGAGCAAGGGCAACTTTAAAACTTTTCATTCAAACCTAATCCTAGATCATAACGAATATAGATACACATAGTGTTGATTTTTATAAATATAATTTTTCAACGATGTGTATGATACGATATTAAACAATTAAAATAGTAAACAAAAATGTCAAGATCAATAATATATACCAATCACATATTTTCTGCGTAAAAATAACGAGATTTTCTGTATAGAATAGAAACAGGCTTCATTATTTTTATTGTTTGTATACTGCCTTATCACAAGCCAATTTGGAATAAGGGCCTTATATTTTTTTCAATAATTTGAATTAAATAAGAGTGATTTTATAGCTTAGGTAAGTATTTCTGATTTATAAGAATTCTCATTTACATGAAGCAAGAAATGTTACGTTCAAAGAAGGATTGATTATTTAGTTACAAATGAAGTTGAGGTGAACAGATAATATTTGGGATTTTACCAGAGCAAATGTCGCGGGCAATTTCACCTTGTTGTTCAATGTTATAAGAGCTAAAAGCCTTGTGGGGAGAGTAGGTGTATTTATAGGGGTTGTAACTTTTAAAGCTCAGATAATAGGCCGATTGCAGTAAGGCGCCTTTAAGTAGTACATGAATGCCTTTTTGATACTGCATGACATGAGTGAGTTCGTGAATAAAAATACCCTGCATAAATTTAGATTCTAGAGCATAATTTTCACTGTAATCGGAAAGATTGACATAAATATTTCCGTTTGGAGCCATAAAAATACCGTAAGACTGCCAAGGAAGGTAGCGAGTAGCAATAATTTTAGGTTGTTCACAATTGAGCATGTCGCCGAAGACCATTTGTGCTAATACTTTTTCTTGAGCAGTCAAATGCCTAATTGGGTAGTTTTTTAAGTGACGGAAAATAAAAAGCGTAAGAAGAATAAATTGTGTGCGAATTAAGCGTTTAAAGGCATTAAAAAGTAGCATAGCTTTGCCATTAAATGAGTTCATCTATTTCTTTAGCATACTATAGGCTAGATATCGCGAAATAAAGAGGTGTGGTTATTCATTAGTTTTATCGTTCTGTTTTAAAAATATAAAGCTTTAAATGGATCTAGTTTTCTTATTGCTCTGAATAAAAGATTATCTTGGATAAGAAAAGAAAAAGCCCCAGTTAAAACTGAGGCTTTACGACAACTAAAATCACAACAGCAAATAAAATTAAGGTCGGCATTTCATTAAAGAAGCGCCAGAACTTATGTGATTTATAGTGAGCATTTCCAATGAGTTTTTTACGATAGTAGCCACATACCAAATGGTAGATGACTAACAAAGCCACTAAAGCGACTTTAAGGTAAAACCATGTTGCCTGATGGTAATGTCGAGTTGCATCGCCCCAATCCACAAGGAAATGAGCAGTAATTAATGTGGCAATCAGAGAAGGCCACATAATTCCACGATACAACTTACGTTCCATTACTTCAAAGCGTTGATGACTAACAGCATCTTCACTCATAGCATGATAAACATATAGACGTGGTAAGTAGAACAAAGCAGCGAACCAACAAACCACGGCAATAATATGTAATGCTTTTACCCACAAAAAAGCATCAGAAGGTGCATCCATCGATAATCCTAGGTGGGATTATGCATCCCACTTCTTGAAAATAAGGCAAGCGTTCACACCGCCAAAGCCAAAACTGTTACTCATTACAGTATTCAATTTTGCATCACGTTTTTCAAGTACGATATCAAACGGTTTTGCGCCTTCATCAAGTTCAGTTACATTGATGTTTGGTGCAATAAAGTCATTTTGCATCATTAGAACAGAGTAAATAGCTTCTTGTACACCAGCTGCACCTAAGCTATGACCTGTCATAGATTTAGTTGAGCTAAGAGGAGGTACATTGCCTTCGCCAAATGCACGTTCCATTGCTTTAAGTTCTGTAATGTCACCAGCTGGAGTAGATGTACCATGTGTATTTACATAGTCAATTTTGTCTACGCCATGTTGCTTAGCTTCTTCAAGTGCCATTAACACACAACGTGTAGCACCTTCACCGCTTGGAGCAACCATGTCTGCGCCATCGCTGTTTGCAGCATAACCAACAACTTCAGCTAAAATGTTGGCACCACGTGCTTGAGCGTGTTCAAGTGATTCAAGTACTACGAAACCGCCACCGCCAGCAATAACAAAGCCATCACGGTCTGCCGAATATGGACGTGATGCTGTTTCTGGAGTTTCATTATATTTTGAGCAAAGTGCACCCATTGCATCAAACAATAAACTTTGAGACCAATGATCTTCTTCACCACCACCAGCAAGCATAAGGTCTTGTTTGCCGAGTTGAATCAGGTTGTACGCATAACCAATTGCGTCAGCAGAAGTTGCGCAAGCACTTGTAATTGTATGAGCAATACCTTGCAGTTTGAATGCAACACCTACGTTTGCAGTAATAGTGTTTGACATGTTGCGTGGTACGAAGAAAGGCCCTACTTTACGTGCACCTTTAGTTTCTAAAAGCTCTGTCATTTCAACAACAGATGCCGTTGAACCACCACCTGAACCGCCTGCGATACCGTAACGTGGATTGCCACCGATTTGCTCAGCAGTAAGACCTGCATGTTCAACAGCAGCTACAGCAGCATTGTAAGCGTACATTGCACATACGCCCATAAAGCGTTTTAACTTACGGTCAATATGATCAAAATCTTGTTCTGCAGCAGCGCTCACATGACTTTTAAAATTGAGTTCAGCATAAGTTGGGTTAAAACGTGTCCCGGAGATTCCATTTTGAAGTGAATGAGTAACTGCTTCTAAAGAGTTACCGATACATGAGTTAATACCCATACCAGTGATTACAACACGTTTCATCTACAGGTCCCTTTATGGTGATATTAAGAGTCTATGGTGATCAACAGCTATGAAAACGAATAGGAGAATATAGCTGTAAGAAAACAAGACTCATGTTTTTTCGTTGTTAACATGATAGCAGAAAGGATTTTTATTTCTTATGGCAAATCTTTATGTCAATTTTACATTTAAAAAAAATAACTAAATACATAGTATGTTGCATTTAGGGTTAACTAAAATACACACATTCAAGTTGAGATAAATCCACATTCCACCTAGTATTTATGTCTAATTAGATAAATTAAAAAATCGAGGTACTTGATGACAAAATTTAATAATAATCAATCTGACAATTTGTTTTCTCAGGTCTTCGGAGTGGCTAAAAAGCTCAGTTCTACAGGATTGAGTATCTTGCAACAGAACCAATCAGGTGACGTTAGTAAGGTAATTGAACCAATTCCAACTGGTAAAACGGTTGAAGGAAAATCGAGAACAAAAAGCCCATTTGAAGTTGAGCAATATGAAAGTCCTCAACAAATGCTGCGAGAACAATTGCCGAAAGTAACTCGTCAGGTCTTTGGGCGACATTTTACAAAAGTAAATGGTGTAGCTACATTTCTTTCCCCAGATTGGGATGAAAAAATCTCAGGTTATTTATTTGATTGGCTGAATGACTTTAGTTCAAAAAGCACCTTAACTGAAAAAATCTTAGAAGAAGCGGGCGCTAAAGATTTATTTGAGCTCACTAAAGATACGGGTCGTTCTCAGCGTTTAAGTCAGGCGCTTATCGAGCAAAATAAATTAATTGCAACTGTACAAGGTGCAATTACAGGCGTGTCGGGTGTAGTTGGCGCCGCTGTAGATATTCCTGTTTCACTTGTCTTGGTTTTAAGAACGATTTATCAGACAGGAAGATCACATGGCTTTGAACTTCTGGAAATTACAGACCAAGATGTTGTCGAGTTTATCTTTAAGGAAGTTGATATTAGTCTAATTGCTGAAAAGCAAACTTTATTGATAGCTTTAAAAACATTACGAAATATGTTGGAAACGCAAGATATTCATCAATTTCAGCAAGTGTTAGGTTCAACTACTGATTTTGATACTTTAAAGAACTGGCTAGTCGATGAAGATGGAGAGTTTAAGTGGGGGTGGTTAAACCGTATTCCTAAACTTTCAGCATTTGGCAAAGTTACACCAGTTGCTGGTGCTGTTTTAAGTGCCGTATATAGTTGGAAATTACAAGAAGATGTTGGTCATAAAGCACAAGCCATTTTTGGTGCTGCAAGACATTATTTAAATGAGCATCCAAGTGAGCATTTATCTCCGCTACAGGCCTATTATGCTGCGGTTACGCTCATCCAGAAGGCGAGTCCTCGTCTTTTAAATGTGGGTGAGGATGGCAATATTCATGCAGCACATCATCATAAAGTAGAAAACCATGATGTCATTTCAAAAGTATCTATTGTCTTAAAGCCTACAGAAAGTAAAAAGAGTGAAGAAAAAATTCAGGAAAATGTTCATCAAGGTATCGAGCAACTTGCTGATAAACATGTTGAGGAACATGAGCATACTGAGCAAAAACCTGCTTTAACTCCTGAGGAAGATGAAGAAGAGTTGAATGATAAAAAATACTCTTAACAATACGCTTACAAATAAGAGGTTTAAAAATAAGATTTAAACTCTATTTAGATTTGTAAGTTATCCTGTCAAAGATTGATATGGTCAACATTTGGTAAGTATTGCCGTGTTGACCATTTTTGCATCTTAGCTTACAATTATGTGCCCTTAAAAAGAGGTATTTTCTTTTTAAGGTTTTTTAATAACGGGAGAATTGCCATATGGCAACAACGAATCAGTTGATCCGTAAGGGTCGTACGACTTTGGTTGAAAAATCCAAAGTTCCTGCGTTGAAGGCTTGTCCACAACGTCGTGGTGTTTGTACACGTGTTTATACAACTACACCTAAAAAACCTAACTCAGCTATGCGTAAGGTTTGCCGTGTTCGCTTAACTTCAGGTTTTGAAGTATCTAGCTACATCGGTGGTGAAGGTCATAACCTACAAGAGCACAGTGTTGTTCTTATCCGTGGTGGTCGTGTTAAAGACTTACCAGGTGTACGTTACCATACCGTTCGTGGTTCATTAGACTGTGCTGGTGTTAAAGATCGTAATCAATCACGTTCTAAATACGGTACTAAGCGTCCTAAGAAGTAATTCTAGGAAACTAGTCCAATAAGCCCTTTAGCGTTTCGCTTGTTTGAATTCTTCATAGATTTGTAATTCAAGCGACGTATAGTAAGGCCAGCGTCGTGTACATGACACTTGTACAAACTGCTGGATTATCCTGAAGTGTCATATTATTAGGTGTATTAAAATGCCAAGACGTCGCGTAGTCGCTGCTCGTGAGATCCTTCCAGATCCAAAATTTAGCAGCCAAACAATCGCTAAATTCATGAACCACGTAATGCAAGATGGTAAAAAATCTGTTGCTGAAGGTATCGTTTACGGTGCTTTAGAACGTGTTCAAGAAAAAAACAAAGTAGACCCAGTTGAATTTTTCGAGACTACTCTTGAAAAAGTTCGTCCTATGGTTGAAGTAAAAGCACGCCGTGTTGGTGGTGCTACTTATCAAGTACCTATGGAAGTACGCCCATCCCGTCGTACTGCCTTAGCAATGCGTTGGTTAGTAGATGCTGCTGCTAAGCGTTCTGAAAAAACGATGGCTTTACGTCTTGCTGGTGAGTTGCTTGATGCAGCTGAAGGTAAAGGTGCAGCGATCAAAAAACGTGAAGACGTGCATCGTATGGCTGAAGCCAACAAAGCCTTCTCTCACTACCGTTTCTAAGCGGATAAAACAGTCCCTAATCAGGAGAATATTCATGCGTACCGCAGCTCGATTCAACATTGCTCTTTATCAAAGTGGGAGCTTTGCGGGTATTTAAGTTGCCTGCTTGGATATTTGTGCGCATCAATTTAATTGATGCGTCCTGTTTTAAATATAACATTTAGGAATGTAGACATCATGGCTCGCCAAACCCCAATTAGTAATTACCGTAACATCGGTATTTCTGCGCACATCGACGCAGGTAAAACAACTACAACAGAACGTATTTTGTTCTACACAGGTGTATCTCACAAAATTGGTGAAGTACACGATGGTGCAGCAACAATGGACTGGATGGAACAAGAGCAAGAGCGTGGTATTACAATTACCTCTGCTGCTACAACTTGTTTCTGGTCTGGTATGGGTAACCAATTCGAACAACACCGTATCAACGTAATTGACACCCCGGGACACGTAGACTTCACAATCGAAGTTGAACGTTCTATGCGTGTTCTTGACGGTGCGTGCATGGTTTACTGTGCAGTTGGTGGCGTACAACCTCAGTCTGAAACTGTATGGCGTCAAGCAAACAAATATAAAGTGCCTCGTTTAGCATTCGTGAACAAGATGGACCGTACTGGTGCAAACTTCTTCCGTGCTGTTGAGCAAGTTAAAACTCGTTTAGGTGGTAATCCTGTACCTATCGTTGTGCCAATCGGTGCAGAAGATACGTTTGCAGGTGTTGTTGACCTTATCGAAATGAAAGCGATTATCTGGGATGAAGCATCTCAAGGTATGAAGTTTGAATATGCTGACATCCCAGCTGACCTTGTTGATACGTCTAACGAATGGCGTACCAAAATGGTTGAAGCTGCGGCTGAAGCTTCTGAAGAATTAATGGACAAGTACCTTGAAGAAGGTGATCTTTCTAAAGAAGAGATCATTGCAGGTTTACGTGCTCGTACATTAGCTTCTGAAATTCAAGTAATGCTTTGTGGTTCAGCGTTCAAAAACAAAGGTGTTCAACGTATGTTGGATGCTGTAATTGAATTCTTACCATCACCTACAGAAGTTAAAGCGATCGAAGGTATCCTTGACGACAAAGACGAAACTAAAGCGTCTCGTGAAGCATCTGACGAAGCTCCGTTCTCTGCGTTAGCGTTCAAAATCATGAACGACAAATTCGTAGGTAACTTAACATTCGTACGTGTTTACTCTGGTGTTCTTAAACAAGGTGATCCGGTTTATAACCCAGTTAAATCTAAGCGTGAACGTATCGGTCGTATCGTGCAAATGCATGCGAACGAACGTCAAGATCTTGATGAAATCCGTGCAGGTGATATCGCAGCGTGTGTAGGTCTTAAAGACGTTACTACTGGTGATACATTATGTGATGAGAAAAACATCATTACACTTGAGCGTATGGAATTCCCAGAGCCAGTAATTTCATTGGCTGTTGAACCAAAAACTAAAGCTGACCAAGAAAAAATGTCAATTGCTTTAGGTCGTTTGGCTAAAGAAGATCCATCGTTCCGCGTTCGTACAGACGAAGAATCTGGTCAAACAATTATTGCTGGTATGGGTGAGCTTCACCTTGACATCATCGTTGACCGTATGAAGCGTGAATTCGGTGTTGAAGCGAACATTGGTAAACCAATGGTTGCTTACCGTGAAACGATCAAAAAGTCTGTTGAACAAGAAGGTAAATTTGTTCGTCAAACAGGTGGTAAAGGTAAATTCGGTCATGTATATGTTCGTTTAGAGCCTATGGATGTTGAAGAAGCTGGTAAAGAATACCAATTCGCTGAAGAAGTTGTCGGCGGTACAGTACCTAAAGAATTCTTTGGTGCGGTTGACAAAGGTATTCAAGAACGTATGAAGAATGGTGTATTGGCTGGTTACCCTGTTGTGGGTATCAAAGCGACATTATTCGATGGTTCTTACCATGATGTCGACTCTGATGAATTGTCGTTCAAAATGGCTGGTTCATATGCTTTCCGTGACGGTTTCATGAAAGCTGATCCTATCCTTCTTGAACCAATCATGAAAGTTGAAGTAGAAACTCCAGAAGACTACATGGGCGATATCATGGGTGACTTAAACCGTCGTCGTGGTATGGTTCAAGGTATGGATGATCTTCCTGGTGGAACTAAAGCAATTAAAGCAGAAGTTCCATTGGCAGAGATGTTTGGTTACGCGACTCAAATGCGTTCTATGTCTCAAGGTCGTGCGACTTATTCTATGGAATTCGCTAAATACGCTGAAACTCCACGTAACGTGGCTGAAGGCATCATCGCTAAGTTCCAGACTGGCGGTAAAAAAGGTGACGACGAGTAATCTTTCGATTACTATAAGCCCAAACTAATTCTTAGTTAAAAACCAAGCGCTCGTGCAGTGACCCTGCATGAGCAGTTTATAAAGGAAGATCATCATGGCTAAAGCCAAGTTTGAACGTAATAAGCCACACGTAAACGTGGGCACAATTGGTCACGTTGACC
>NZ_JAOVFN010000006.1:0-219847 GCF_034650275.1 Acinetobacter sp. IRS14 | reverse complement strand
CAGTTGGTAGAGCAACTGACTTGTAATCAGTAGGTCCACAGTTCGAATCCGTGTGTCGGCACCATCATTAAACCTCATGAATATTTGATTTATGGGGTTTTTTGTTGCCTGTAGGTTTTGAAATACTTAAAGATTTATAATTATTACCAGAAAATTGAGTGCAGACCTATTGATCCACACCCTTCAAATTATTTTTCATATTTCTCTAATTCAATAACCATTTCATTTGCTGCGACTAGAGTTTTATAGCAAAACATATTAATAATATTTTCAAGAATATTTTTTCGATAAAAAGCTGTTGTCTAAAAATATGTTTTTTTAATTTGATAAATACTTATTATAAACTTAAGCTTCAAAATAAATTTCTAAAACACATTTTCTCTTTTAAAAGTAAAACAGGATGCTGCTAATTTATTAAAAAATATAAGATTAAAATAAGAAATATTAAAAAGATATGATTATAATGCGCCCCCAAATAAGGTCATATGAATAAGACCTATTTTATAAACTTTAATTCATTAAGATACCAATACGGAAAAGTATGAAACTTCGTTTTATTTTACCTGCTTTATTTCTAACTTTGCCTTTAACAACCCACGCTCAAGACACTACATCTCAAGCTCAAATGCAAACTACTGCCAACCCACCCATTTGCTTAATTGAGGGTACTCCTTCAGCAGAGCACTATAAATCTATTAAACGTATTAAAGCCGCGAAAGGAACCTATGGTGGTTTTGAAGAAGTAAAACCTAAATTAGCGATCGTTGCTCGTAAATACGGTGCAGATGTGGTGATTAATTATCATCAAAGCCAAAGATTTGGTTTCTGGCCGTGGCGTATTGTACGTCCAGTACTTACAGGAACTGCCGTGAAATGGAATACACCTTTTAACTGTGCTGCCTTAGGCGGTAAAGAAATTCGTTAATAAGAAATGAAAAAAGCCCAACATCCTGTTGGGCTTTTTTCGTATTTCGTTACTAGGTACACTTCCTGTAATACCTCACGTCCTGATGCTTAAACTTATTATTGTTGTTTTACGTTTCGGAACTTCCTGTTCCTGATGAGTTCATCATAGGCAATTCGTGAGGTCATAAAAAGACGCCAATTTCCCGAATGTATGTAAGAAAAAGCGTACATAGTGCTTTTAAATTTAAAACTTGATTTGCCTATATTTGAAAATAAAAAACGAAAATATGAATTTATGAAGAAGTTCAGTTCGTCAATTAAATAAGAAGACGATATAATGAGATTATTACTTTATTTCTAAAATAAATTTAAAAACAACAAGGAACTGAGATGTTTACTTTGCCATCAAATATTTTTCAGCCCTTAGCGCTCATACTCGCCTGCCTTATTTTCATTGTAAGTAAAATGCCGCAGCTAAAATATAGAAAAACTATATTATTTCTAGCTATTGGCAGCCTTACTTTAATGATTATTTTAGGAATATTTGGCTTTTTTAATTAAGCTTTATTTCTTGCTCTTCTCTATCATTTTTTCAAAGTGTTTAAGGTTTGGGTTCAACGTATCCCAAGGGTAGGCGTGGCTCACAAACACCTCTGCTCTAGGCTGATAGAGACTCGGGTCATCAAGCGTACCTGCACGTATTGAAATCATTTCAGGGGCAATTTCAGGTAAGCCAAAAAGCTGAGAACCACAAGTCGGACAAAATGCTCTTTTAATAGGTCGGCCAGAAGATCCTAAAGTCTCAAAATATTTCAGCTCACCACTTACTTTCAATTCAGATTGGTGAAAAAAAGCGATTGGTGCATATGCTGAACCTGTTGCCTTCTGACAATCTCGACAATGGCAATTAAAGCTATAACGTGGCTCCGCTTCGCTTTGATAACTCACAGCTCCACATAAACACGATCCTTGATATTTAGCTGACATGGCTCATCCTATTTTTTTATTGCTGTGATTTGAATATAACGTACATATCCATTTTGGTAGAGTTGTTGGCATAACTTTGCAGTCATTTGAATTTTAAAATTTGCCAATCCTCGGCTTTGATTTTGTCCTTGCTGATTTTGAATATAGCGCGAAAAACCGAGTAATACAGGCTCGGATAAATCTTCAATTTGAATATCGGCAAAACCTTGTTGTTCCAAGGTTGTTCTTAATATTTTTTCAGTCGGTACAGCATCCCAAGCGACATTTGCTGCTTTAAGTAAATAACGATGCTTTTGTTCTTGTAACACGCTCATGTTTTGACATGAGTCAGCACGCATTAGGTAATGAAAACCTAATCGGCCTTTTGAATTTAAAACTGGCGTGACCGAATTTAGAAATGAATTTAAATTGCTGTGATAAGCTGAATCAATACATAACACAGCATCGAAATATTGTTTAAATTCAAATTGTTTTAAATTTAAAAATGAACCACAAAAAATCTGGCTTATTTCAGGAATAAGCTTTTGAATTTTATTAACACACTCTGGTTGTAAGTCAACTGCACTGAGGCTTTTGGGTTGATAGTGCTGTAGCCAGTGCAACAAACTTGCACCCTGTCCGCAGCCTAAATCTAAGAGATGATCTTTTGAATTTAAATTGACAGCTTGTGCCAAATGATCTGCCAATTGGCAACAAGCTTCACGGTAATTTTGGGTATTTTTCCAAAAACCCAAATTTGTCCAAGCAAGCTCTTCGTCATCTCCCAAACTTGATGCATCAATTGCATATTTATGGGGAATAAGTCGAGAAAGAGCCGCTCGGACTTTTATTTTCACAATTTTAGTAACCGAGCTCAGGAGCAACTTCAACCTGAGGTTTTAAACCTACAAATGGTAAAGGTGCACCTAAAATTTCAGCGATATGCATCGCGGAAGTAACTGCTGACTCTAAAATTGGTAAACCATCACATGACCATGAACCACAATAAAATACTTTACGGTTTAAGTCTAAATGGCGTTGTTGCAATTCTTTATTTAGAGCAATTGTTTGCGAGTCTACAACAGCACGCGTTAAAGTCACTTTTGAAATGATTTTTTTAGGGTCAATATCAGTCACTGGACGCCACGTCTGGAACACTGGATTTTTACCCACAAGTGATGGTTCAACTGCATTCATCCAAACTGTAAATTGCTGACGGGTAAACTTACGATCCATCATATAACTCAGCACTGACCAGTCTTTACGACGTGGCGGCATTACTGTTGCATCTGTATGAATCACAAGATCGCCTTGCTCAAAACGGAATTGCTTAAGCAAATTCATATCTTCAGCAAATTGTTCAGGATTTAAAAACTCATCAATTTTAGACGTTGGCGTTGCAACAATCACTCGATCAAATAAGTTCTTTTCACCTTGGCTGTTTTCAACCAGTACTTTTTCGCCTTGTAATTCAACGTTCTTAATCGCTGATCCGCTATGAATGTCGATATCTTTAATTAAGCTATCTACAAATGCAGGTGTACCACCTTTCATACGTAAAAGCATATCGCCATCAGTTAAGTGACGTAAAAACTCAAGTAAGTTTTTTGCAGGCCAGTCGCCAATTGTTTTTGGATTACACGTACAAATTGTATAGAGCACCGGCATTACAACCCCATGCCAGAATACTTCTTCTATATCGTTCTGATTAATAAATTCAGCGAGGGTAATATCTTGATTTTTAGATTTGAAAAACTGATGAATTGCAGTTTTTAATTGCAACATTCCTTTCACAAGACGCCAGCCATATTGCTGGATGCCTTTACGGTTATTGATAATTGGAAAATTACCAATACGACTACGAGATGTCGTTAACCATGTTTCCGTACGATCTTCGAATAACCAGCTACATGACATATAAGTACGAACTGGGAAAGTTTTAATGCCTAAATGAGCAGCAAGGCTGAGTGTATTCTTCCACAGATGTGGATTCATCACACGTAGCGGTGCATCAATAATTCCACCATCGAATTCAATGCTATGGCTATCCATTCCCCGGCCAGGAAGTGCTTCAAATATCGTGATCGTATGCCCTGCATCTTTCAGAATTCTTGCTGCCGCAAGACCTGCCATTCCACTGCCAATAATTGCGATATTCAAAATGATGTCCCATTTTTCGAGAATTTTTTTGATTATCACTCATACCCTAAAAAAACACCGTATTAAAAACTACCAGATTTTTATTTTTTGCATCAATTTATATAGAAAATATTTAACTAATGGACAGGCTGGCTTTGTATATTTTTTTACAAAAATATACAGTCATATAAAAACTGATATTTTTTATAAATTTAAAAAAAATCTTTTAAATAAAATAAGATAATTTAACTATATTTATATCATATGTTTTACAACTATCTTTTTTTGAGATATCATAGAGCCACAATAATGAGAACCAAATCACATAAAACAATGCCGCAACAACAATTAAAACCATCATAAAAACAGAATCTTTACAGCGAAAAAGCCCGCTATTCACACTTGATAGCGGGCTTTTTATTACTTTGTTTTAATAGCTGATTAAGCGCAATTAAACAATTTATCCTTCTTGCATAATTGAACCGAATTTTCCACGATTAAAATCATTAATCGCTTCCATAATCTCGGCTTTGGTATTCATTACGAATGGACCATAACCTTCGATTGGTTCGTTAAGTGGTTGACCAGTCAACACTAAGAATTTAGTGTCTTCTTCTGCATTTAAGCTAAACTCAACACCCTCACGAGACAAGATCGCAACGGTTTTACCTTCAAGACGATTTGCATCATTGACCACAACCGCGCCATCTAATATCACAACAAGCGTGGTGTGACCTTCAGGTACATAGAGGGTATGTGTTTGGCCTTTAGCCAATTTACCATCCCATACATTTAATGGGCTAAATGTCGTTGCTGCACCTTTTGCATCTGCATATTCACCAGCAATCACACGTAAATGGCTACCATGCTCGTCTAACGCAATGTCTGGAATCTCTTTCGCTTCAATTGCTTGGTATTTTCCAGGCGTCATTTTTGAATGAGCAGGTAAATTTACCCATAATTGCACCATTTCAAAAAGACCACCATGCTCTGCAAATTCAGGAGAATGGAACTCTTCATGCAACACGCCTGCACCCGCAGTCATCCATTGCACATCACCAGTTTTAATGGTTCCGCCGCCGCCACTTGAGTCTTTATGAGTCACTTCACCTTGATAGGCGATGGTCACTGTTTCAAAGCCACGGTGTGGATGCGAGCCTACACCTTGCTGTTCAGTCGTTGGCGAGAAGGTATAAGGCGCTGCATAATCGAGTAGCAAAAATGGGCTTAGGGTTTGGCCTAAACGGTCATAAGAGAATAGGTTATATACAGGGAAACCATCACCCACCCAATGCATGTGGTTATTTTGATATGCACCAAGAAATTTCTTCATCTGATCTCTCCTATATATGTAGGATTTTCTTGAACTGAGATTGATTTTACGCCTCAATAATTGCAGTTTATAGATCAGGATTAGCAACACATTATTTCATCTATGAGACAATCATAAAGTTTGAGGTACTCTTTTTAAGATCGTCCTATTTTTAAAATTCTTAATCCTATTTTTTAGACTTAATCACGACAACAAACTCATCTAGCATAATTTTAGGCACTGATGACCTACTTAATAATTTTTGATTATTTATTTTGATAACACGAGGATATAAAAATGGCTCAAGATTACGTACGTTTAGATAAGGATAATGCTGCGGTTCTTTTAGTTGACCACCAAGCAGGTTTACTTTCTTTAGTTCGAGATATCGATCCGGATAAATTTAAAAACAATGTACTTGCTGTTGCAAATGCAGCAAAATATTTCAACCTTCCAACGATTTTGACAACCAGTTTTGAAACTGGTCCAAACGGTCCTTTAGTTCCTGAGTTAAAAGAAATTCACCCAGATGCTCCTTTTATTCCTCGTCCAGGCCAAATCAACGCGTGGGACAATGAAGACTTCGTAAAAGCAGTCAAAGCAACAGGAAAAAAACAATTGATTATTGCTGGTGTGGTAACTGAGGTTTGTGTGGCATTCCCAGCTTTATCTGCACTCGCTGAAGGTTTTGAAGTGTTTGTGATTACCGATGCTTCTGGTACTTTCAATGAATTAACCCGTGATGCTGCTTGGGACCGTATGTCTAAAGCTGGCGCACAGCTTATGACTTGGTTCGGTATGGCTTGTGAGTTACACCGTGACTGGCGTAATGATATTGAAGGTCTAGGTGCACTCTTCTCAAATCACATTCCTGACTACCGCAACCTGATTTCAAGCTACAATCACAACACTAGCCAAAAATAATTTCTATGGCCAAGATTAGAGTGCTTAAGCGCTCTAATCTTAAATTTAAATAGGTTGATCTGACATTGATAAGTTCTTTTGATGATTTTTATTATTTCTATTTGGTCGTAAAACACGGCGGCTTTAGTGCGGCCAGTGATGCTGAAAATATTAGTAAATCTAAGCTCAGCCGACGCATTATTGACCTTGAAAATAAATTTAACGTTAGCCTCATTCAAAGAACAACCCGCCATTTTAAAGTGACCGATTTAGGCCAAGAGTTCTATGAAGAATGCTGCAAAGTTATAGCTCAAGTTGAATGTGCAGAAAACGTTTTGTTAAAGCAAAAAAGTGAACCTCAAGGGTTAGTGAAAGTAAGCTGCCCACCTTTAATGATGCATTTTCAGATTAGAAAAATTTTAAATCAGTTTTTAAAAATCTACCCAAAAGTTGAGATTGCTCTTGAGCTGACGAGCCGTCGAGTTGATATTTTGCATGATGACATCGATCTCGCGATTCGGACCAATTTTGAACCCAATGAAGATTCAAATTTAATTGTTCGTGATGTGATTAAAACAGATCACTGTCTGGTGGCTTCGCCTGAATTACTGCAAGGTCGCATCATTGAACATTATTCTGAATTACAGGACTTTCCGAGTATTAGCTTAGGTACTCAAAAGCAAAATCCTATTTGGCATTTATGCAATATTCGAAATGGTGAATCAGTTGATGTACCTTATCAACCACGAATCAAAAGTAATGACTTAGCAGGGGTCTACTATGCAGTGATGGATGGCTTAGGCATTGCCGACCTTCCCTTTTTAACTGTTGAATCGGAAATTCGTAAAGGCACACTTATTCATATTCTTCCTGACTGGAAATCGAATATCGGCATGCTACAACTGGTTTATGTGTCTAGAAAAGGTCAACGCCTTGTGGTCGAAAAACTCATTGAAACGCTGATTGAAGAACTCAGACGTTTACCCGAAAGCCATGAAGGATATCTGCCAACTTAAATAAAAAACCAGTCATGAATGGGCATGACCGGTTTTTGTGAGACATCACATACAGCATAACTGCATGTTTTCGTTCAGAACAAAACGAATTCGCTTTGTTCCTTACTCAGATAAGTCTACGCATAGGTATTTCATTTCAACATATTCTTCAATGCCGAATTTTGAACCTTCACGACCTAGACCTGACTGTTTTACACCACCAAACGGAGCAACTTCATTTGAAATCGCGCCCGTGTTAATGCCGACCATACCGTACTCAAGTGCTTCACCCACTCGCCATTGACGAGCTGTGCTTTGAGTAAATAAATAAGCAGCTAAACCAAACTCGGTATCGTTCGCCATTGCCACTGCTTCATCTTCAGTTTTAAAGCGGAATAGTGGTGCAAGTGGACCAAAAGTTTCTTCTTTAGACACTTTCATGTCTTGAGTTACGCCAGTTAAAACTGTTGGCTCAAAGAATGTACCGCCAAGTGCCGAACGCTGACCACCAATACGAACTGTTGCGCCTTTCTCAGTTGCATCTGCAATATGAGACTGAACTTTTGCAATCGCATCTTCATCAATTAAAGGTCCTTGAGTTGAACCTTCTTGACGTCCGTCACCAACTTTCAATTTAGACACGGCTTCAACCAAACGGTCTGCCAAAGCATCGTAAATACCATCTTGAACATAAATACGGTTCGCACAAACACAAGTCTGACCGCTGTTACGATATTTACTTGCCATGATGCCCTGAACTGCTTGTTCAAGATTGGCATCATCAAATACCACAACTGGTGCATTACCACCGAGTTCAAGTGAAAGCTTCTTAATGGTTGGCGCACATTGTTGCATCAAGATACGACCAACTTGGGTTGAACCTGTGAAGCTTAACTTACGAACAATATCGCTTTCGCATAGGGTTTTACCCACTTCAACCGCATCACCACTAATGTTAATTAAAACATCAGCTGGTAAGCCTGCCTGTAACGCTAATACTTCAAGTGCATACGCTGTTAACGGTGTTTGCTCGGCCGGTTTAACCAACATTGAACAACCGGCAGCAATGGCTGGACCTGCTTTACGCGTAATCATGGCAGCTGGAAAGTTCCACGGCGTAATTGCAGCAGTAACCCCAATCGCTTGTTTAATTACGAGCAAACGTTGGTTTGGCAATGTAGGTGTTAAGACTTCACCATCAACACGGCGGGCTTGCTCAGCAAACCAACGGATGAATGATGCTGCATAACCAATTTCACCACGTGCTTCTGCCAATGGTTTACCTTGCTCAGCTGTTAAGATTTGAGCCAGATTTTCTTTGTGCTCAAGCATGAGGTTGTACCATGCCAATAACACATCAGCACGAGCCAAGGCAGTTTGCTTTTTCCAAGCAGCCTGCGCTTTTGCTGAACGATTAATTGCGGCTTCAACCCCTGCACGGTCATAGGTTTTAACCCATGCCAAAGTTTCACCCGTAGCAGCATCATTTACCTCGATATAATCATTTGAAGCAGGTGCTTCTAATGAAATATCAGGATGTTTTAATAAATACTGCAAATTATTTTGAATCATGCAGATTGCTCCATTGCTTTTGCACTACCTGCTTTGAGTGTCGCAAAACCTTGTTTCAAGATATCAAGACCTTGACGGAATTGCTCAGCAGGAATGGTTAATGGATATAAGAAACGAATTACATTACCGTATTTACCACAAGTAAGAAGTAACAACCCGTTTTCCATTGCATAGTTTTGTACAACTTTTGCTTGTTCAGCTGTTTCAAGTTCTACTGCAACCATTGAACCTAATGCACGAATATCAGTTACGATGTCGCCTGTTGCTTGTTGAATATCTTTAAGTGCAACAACCAACTCTGCACCTAATTCATTTGCGCGGTCGCATAAGTTTTCTTCTTCAATCGCATCAATAACCGCGTGCGCAGCTGCAACCGCAATTGGGCTACCTGCGTAAGTACCGCCTAGACCACCTGGATTTGGTGCATCCATCACTTCTGCACGGCCAACAACACCTGAAATAGGGAAACCGCCACCCAAGCTTTTCGCCATGGTGATGAGGTCTGCTTTAGTCTCGTAATAGTTCATTGCGAACAATTTACCAGTACGGGCAAAACCTGATTGCACTTCGTCAGCTACAAGTAAAATGCCGTGCTTGTCGCAAATTGAACGTAAACGTTTTAAGAACTCAGCTGGCACAACATTGAAACCGCCCTCACCTTGTACTGGCTCAAGTACAATTGCTGCAACGTCATGTGGAGCAATATCTTCACTGAAAATATCTTCAACGCTTTCAATTGCTGCGTCTACTGAAATACCTTTAGCAGGCACAGGGTAACGTGCGTGGAACACACCCGCTGGCATCACACCGAAATCACGTTTGTAAGGTGCCGTTTTACCTGTCATTGCCATGGTCATAAATGAACGACCGTGGAAACCGTTACCAAAAGTGATAATGCCGTGACGACCTGTGTAACAACGAGCAATCTTCACAGCATTTTCAACAGCTTCTGCACCTGTTGTGAAAAAAGCTGACTTCGCAGGACCAGCAATTGGCGCACGCTCATTAATACGCTCAGCTAAAGCCACATAGCTTTCATAAGGTGTTACTTGATAGGCAGTGTGAGTAAATTTAGTAAGTTGTTCTGTCACCGCTGCAATGACTTTAGGGTGGCGATGGCCTGTATTTAAAACCGCGATACCACCAGCAAAGTCGATAAATTGGTTGCCTTCCTTGTCCCAAAGCGTCGCGTTTTCAGCTTTTTCTGCGTACCACTGGCACATCACGCCTACACCACGTGGAGTTGCTTGCTGTTTACGTGCGTTAAGTGCAGAATGTTGATTATCCATTTGATTCCCTCATATTTTCATCATCAGTTGCAGCTTTGGTTTTTTGCATCCTGTGCTTAATTTTCAGGGTGCTTTACAACGACTGCCTATGCATGTAATTTCGCTCGTCTGGCGGCAACTGACGAGAGCCATTTTTTAACTGTAGGAGAGAGCCAATTGCGTAGTTTACTTGGAGATCATTTATTACAACGGCTCCAACAGGACACCGAAGGTAAACTACATCAACGCCTTTTCCGTTGTCTGCGTGGTGCCATTATTGATGGCGTCGTTCAGCCTAAAACTCGCTTGCCCGCTTCACGTGACTTAGCTAGTGAAATTCATGTTTCGAGAAATACTGTGCTCACTGCCTACGAACAGCTACAAGCTGAAGGCTATTTAGAGGCTCGTACAGGTCATGGCACATGGGTTGCCGAGAAACTACCAGAGAGTTTTTTAAATACACAAAATAAGAAGAAAGCAGTTTCAAGTCCGAAAGTTCAAAACTCTTATGCGCTCTCAAATCGTGGCTCAAACCTATTAGGCTATGCAGCAGCGTCGCCACACCAATGGGGAGCTTTTGTGCCAGGAGCGCCCGATGTTACCGAGTTTCCACATCATATTTTTAGTCGCATTCAGGCCCGTTTAAGCCGAGAGCCTGACATTAACCGTTTAATTTACAGTAATGCGGGTGGCTGTATTGAGCTTCGAAGTGCGTTGGCAGATTACTTACGCGTTGCACGTTCAGTTCAGTGTGATGCTGACCAGATTATTATTACCGAAGGTATTCACCAAGCGATTGACTTAGTTTCGCGTGCGCTTAGTGATATTGGTGATCGCGTCTGGATTGAAGATCCGGGGTATTGGGGAATGCGCAACACTTTACGTATTAATGGCGTAGACATTCAACCCATGCCAATCGATGCCGAAGGCATTATTCCCGAAGAAAATCCAGTTAAACCACCCAAATTAATTTTTGTCACGCCATCACACCAATATCCACTGGGTTCACATTTAAGCCTAGATCGTCGACGCAAACTGATTGAGATTGCCCGCCAGCATAATAGCTGGATTGTAGAAGATGATTACGACAGTGAGTTTCGTTTCTCAGGCCAACCGTATCCGTCTTTACAAGGCTTAGAAAATGATGCACCTGTGCTGTACATGGGCACGTTTAGTAAAACCATTTATCCATCTTTAAGAATTGGGTATCTAGTGGTGCCTAAACCACTCTTTTCACCCCTACGTATTGTGGCAGCTGAACTGTATCGTGGTGGACATTTGCTTGAGCAAAAGGCGCTAGCAGAATTTATTCGTGAAGGTCATTACGAAGCGCATATTCGTCGTATGCGTTTACTTTATGGAAAGAGACGCGATTATTTAGTCAGTCTGATTAAACGCTATCTTGGCCCCGAATTTATTCATGAATATGACGAAGCAGCAGGATTACACTTGATTTTAAAACTGCCAAACTCTTGCGATGATGTCGCGATTGCAACAACCGCACTTGAACGTGGTGTCAAAGTTCGACCACTTTCACAGTACTACATGCAATCGCATGCTCACGCAGAGCGCGGACTACTGATGGGCTTTGCCTGTGTAAATGAAAAAGACATGGTAATGGCTTTCGGCGTGTTGCTCCAGTGCTTACGTGAAGCAGGCGTACCTACGCTGAATTAACTGTTTTCTGTCCTAAATAAGAAAAGAGCCTCATTGTGAGGCTCTTTTTTATTTAAAAATTTAAACTAACTTTTCTTCATGGCTATGAGTTAAATGAGTCGCTCTACGCTCTTTACCCCAACCCAATTTTTCAGACAACAATCCAAAGAACACAATAATGCCGAACAATGCGGTGGTGTAAATCACTTCTTTAAAATATGTGCCTTCAATCAACATAGTCAGAATTGCACCAATAATTGCAAAGATCACCACGTAAGTTAGATAAGGGAACATCCACATTTTAAAGTCAATTTTCACGCCTTCAGCTTCCAACTTTTTACGCATACGAAGCTGAGAATAAGCAATGGTCAGGTATACATACAGTGTTGCTGCACCCGTCGTTAGCATGAAAAAGTCGTAAACATCCATACTCTTAGTTGCAGTTAAAACCACCGCAATCACAGAGAAGAAACATGACACAATCACACCGACCCACGGACTGCTTTTACTGTTTACAGACCCAAAACTTTTCGGTGCATCGCCACGTTTAGCTAAAGAGAACAACATACGTGAACACGTATAAAGTGCTGAGTTAAAGCAACTACATACCGAGGTGAGAACTACAAAATTTACGATATGGCGTGCACCCGGAATACCAAGAGCAGACAGAGTCACGCTATAAGTTCCCCAAGTTGAATCTTTCAAAAGTTCATTGTTATGAGGGATCAAACATACCGCAACGAACATTGAGCCGACATAGAATAAAATAATTCGCCAAACCACCGAATTTGATGCTTTACGAATTTCTTTAGATGGATTTGCCGATTCTGCTGCCGCTACAGTGACAATTTCAGCGCCAATATAAGCAAACATGACTCCAAGCAAAGCGGTAATAACGGATGAACCACCATTAGGCATAAAGCCTTGAGAGGTTAGATTACTAATACCAGAAGCAGCCGGATTGCCCCAAGGCCACAAATGCATGATGGCTAAACTACCAATCACTAAGAAGATTACAATCGCGATGACTTTGATGAGTGCAAACCAGAACTCAAACTCGCCATAGTTTTTCACGTTTTGTAAATTGACTGCGACTAAGGCACCAATCACAACAACCATATAGGCCCAGATCGGTATAAATGGGAACCAATTATTTAAAATTTTACCCGCTACATAGGCTTCCCAGCCCATGAGCATTGCGAGCGTACACCAATACAACCAGCCAATTGAGAAACCTGCCCAACGGCCAATCGCACGATCAGCATATGTTGAAAAAGAGCCACTATCAGGGTTTAAAACGGCCATCTCGCCTAACATACGCATGATGAACCAAACGAGTAAACCACCTAAAGCGTAAGTTAGAAAAACTACAGGTCCCGTATTGTAAATAATACTGCCCGAGCCTACGAATAAAGAGCCACCAATTACCCCTGCAATCGAGATCATCGTTAAGTGGCGTGATTTGAGTCCATGTTTTAAACTTTGGGAGTGATTGGCTTCAGAACCATTTTGATGAGCTGCCATATCATTTTCCTTAATATATGGAGGATATCGGCTAGTCTCGGAAAACCTCCGAAGCCAAAAAATATCCCCTAAAAATTTAGCCGTTCTGCCCAATTCCTAAAACAGAAAAATCACTGAGCTTATCCGGCGCTTCCGTATGCATACTTCCAATGGCTTTAATTTGTCGTTTCGGCAGTCAAGAAACGAGAGCCATTTTTGGAATAAAAGAGAGAGCCAATTGCAAAATTTATACGCAAAATTGGCTCTTTTTGTCTGAAATGCTGATAAATAGTTTTAAGTTTTTATTCTGAAAATAATTAAGTTTTACTTTAATAAGATTGGAATTCTTTAGTTTTGTTCAGAGATTAATAACGCTTTTGTACCTGTTTCCAAGGCTCTAAAGATATGTTTCTGGTCGGCAGGGTAACAAATATAGTCTCCGACACCGAGTTCAACAGCTTCACCAACTAAGCCTACTAAAGCTTTACCTTCGACCACAATAATGTGCTCCACAGAACCAACAGGATGAGGTTCAGAAAGACGGTCTTCACCCGGCTCAACAATCAATAAATACACATCACGGCGTGCATGCGGTGGACAAGTCGCTAGCAAAATTGCTTTGTAATTAGCAATCTCTGAGCTCACTGTTGGACCATCGCCACAGCGAATGACTTGTACCTGATTGCTCGGCTCTTCCATCAAACGTGCAAATGGAATATTTAATGCCACACAAAGTGCCCATAAGGTTTCAATGCTTGGGTTCCCTTGCCCTGCTTCTAATTGAGAAAGTGTAGACTTTGCAACGCCTGCACGACGGGCAACCTCTGCCAAAGAAAGCCCTGCTCTTTGACGTTCACGATTTAAACCTTTGGCAATAATTTCAATTGGCTGAGACATTCACCACATCCGTTCTATAAAAAAAACGATCGTTCGTTTTGACAAAAAAATCAGACTTATTCATTATAATGGAAAATCGTTCGTTATATCATGCTATGTCCACATACGCTCTCATTAAGAAACTTAGTAAAGACACCACCCGCTCAATTTTCTTTGTGTGTCTAGCAACCAGTGTTGTTGGTATGTCTTTAGGTTCACTCGCCGCAAGCTATGGCTTAGCGCTCTGGATCCCGCTCTGCCTATCTGTATTTGTGCTCGCAGGAACTGCTGAATTTATTTTTATTGGCTTCTTGGCTGTAGGTGGTAGCCCAATTGCTGCTGCGATTGCAGGACTACTCGTTAATTTAAGACATTTGCCTTTTGGGATTGCGGTCAATGAATTAATCAGAGGTAAATTCTCTCAATATTTCGGTGCTCATATCATGAACGATGAAAGCGTTTTGTTTGGTATGGCACAGCCCGATTTCGAGACAAAAAAAGCCGCTTACTGGCTATGTGGTATAGGCATCATGCTGACTTGGCCACTTGGTGTCACTGCGGGTTATTTTATTGGAAGCGCTATTCCAGACCCAAAAACATTTGGCTTAGATGCCATTTTCCCTGCCATTTTAATTGCACTTACTTTTAATGCTTTAAAAAACAAATTTACCCGAAAAGCGGCATTTGCCGGATCAACTTTGGCACTGATTACTACACCTTTTTTGGCCTCAGGACTTCCAATTCTGATTTCACTTTTTGGCTTAATATGGGGTAGAAAAAAATGAATCAACAATTACTCATTATTTTGGGAATAGGCTTGCTAGCACTTGGAACATATGGGATTCGTTTTGCTGGTTTTCACTTAGGCGCCAAGTTTACTTTTTCTGAAAAATACCAAGTTTTACTGTCAAACGGCGCAACTGTTTTACTCTGTGCGATTGCAGTCACGACGACATTTTTTGAAGGCCAAGATTTCGCAGGTTTCGCACGTATATTCGGCGTTGGGCTAGCACTTCTCTTGGTTTGGAAAAAAGTACCGCTTTTATTGGTAATTTGCTTAGCAGCGGCTGGCACGGCTCTGATACGTTTGCTCGGAATTGAGTAATAAAAAAGGCGAGATAAACTCGCCTTTTTTTAAACTTTTGATTAGAACAGAAGTCCATATATAAAATAGAGTAAGGTTAGAAACATTTTTAAGTTATATAACTACTTATAAAACATATTTAAATTAATATTTTTTGGAAAGCATAAACTACTATAATTTAGGTTTACGTAAACGTAACCACTCGAAAGAATCGAACCCAACTCTTGAAATACTACCAGATACTGCATTTACAATTTCTTGAGTAATTGCTTGTTTAAATTCACCACACCACTCAAATTTTTCACTATTTGTGGATTCAAATACAAACTTGCCATGCTCTCTTTTTGCCCGGATCATTTTATTATCAGGGATAAATTTCATTAAACATACTTCTTTTGAGACTGGTTTAAATTTAACTTTCTCATATTGATTTCTATCTTTACGAACTACATGTGAAAATTGTATTCCTCCAATATCTGCAGTTTTCAAAAATAAAAAGCTAGTGGCACAAGTTAAACGTACGCTATCACATATTGGTTGAATACATACAAAATATGTCTCATCTTTTTTGATAATAGTTCCCTGTTTTAAAACAGGAATCACTTCGTTAAGATTTAAAATATCTCGTCTTAAACACTCAATAGCACTTAATTCTAAATGAGCTGCCTCACTTGGACTACTTAATTGGAATTGAATAAATTGTCCTTTAAATTTATTTATACCACCAGGATATTTAGGCAGTTCATCTAACACATCTATTAATTCATTTTCATCAATTACTGTTAGAAATTTTTCCATTCGCTCATTATTACAACTAAACGTTGGCCGTTCAGATACATTAAATGAATGGATCGCCTGATTATCTGGATTGATATGGTGCGGCCATTTTTTTAAACATTCACGACTTAGAGATTCCTTAATAATCTTACTTATTTGTAAATTGCTTTTAATTTCTTCTGAAATTAGATCCACAGCATAATCAAAAGCGACATCATGTGAACTTTCTCTCATATCTTCAGAAGTGATAAGACTCAAAATATGTGATAAGTAAGCTGTATCTAATTTTTTGTTAAATTTATATAAATAATGATGTGTTTTATCACGAATTTCCGTAATCGCAGCTAATGTAGCATTAGAAAGTAAACCACATGTCATCTCAGCAAATTCTTGAATGGATGTATCAACCAACTGCTGTATATTTTCAGTTTTGTTAATAACCAAAATCTTACATAGTTTTAAATCTTCGCTTGGAAATATTATTGAAGTTTCATTTTCTCTTTCAGGATGGTATTGATTCAGTTCCTCAAGCAACTCATTCATTACGAGTGCTATATCAGCACTTGTATAAATTAATACTAAACGTAAGCGTCCATTACAACTAACATCATACTCTATCAGTTTACTTACGGAACCTTTTGCAATCTTTCCATAATTATCTGAATTATTCTCCATTTGCCAATCTAAAATTGTAATATCAGCCTTTTTTGATAAGTTGAATGTCGCAACTATTGTTTTTTCTTCACTATCAGCACCACTGAAAGTTTTTAATGCTGTACATAGAATAGATTTTTCAGCAAAACATTCAGATAACTCTTGATAATTTAATTCATTTTCATCATTTGTTTTTAAATTAGCTAATTGTATGACTTGATCTTGTTGGACTTCACCTATACCACTTTCATCTAAGGGTGGTACTATGAGCTCAAAAGATCCTTCTGCTGACTTATTTCGAACTTCACCAAATGTAATTTTGTCATCAACCGCAACCACAGTTTGGATAAATCTTTCAGCAATTGAACGAGAAATGTCAAAGAAATTTTGAGTCATAGCCCCTTGTACCTGAGTATTCATTTGATTATTCTCCCTCAACTTCAATTTGACTAATTTTAAAAACTGCACCAATTTCTGGATCAAATTCTTCTAATTGTAATTTAAATCCATCACGTTCTAATGTTTGTCTCGCAATATAAAGCCCCATTCCTCGTCCTCCTATCTTGCGAGAAAAACCGAATTCAAAAATATTTTCTCTATCTATAAGCGCTACACCTGGCCCTGTATCAGCGATAAATAGGTTTCCATTATATGCATGTAGCTTGATCGTCTTGTGTAATGATGAACCTTTACTTGCCCAATAAATTGAGTTATCAACCAAATTAACAATTGCAGGATAGATAGTGGAACTAAATGCTTGGATTTTAAAGTTCAGAAACTCATTAGTGAAAAGCATTTCTACTTTTTCTTTTTCTAACCTTTCTGTAAAAATCTCTTCTAAAAAAGAACGTAAAGCCACACCTGTAATGACAGATTTACGGCGAGTAAGTCTTCTAGAAAGTGGTGTAAATGTTCTCAAGTAACCATCTAAATGATCAAAACCAGTACGTATATGGTCATATATTTCTTGAAGCTTAGGATTCGCTTTAGCCCAAGGGGTTAAGTCTTTGATTCCTCTACGTACACGAAGAATATTATGATTAAACTCATGGTGAATCACACCAAAAGCCATACCAAGTTGTATCATCTCCAAATTCTCTTCTTGTTGTTCTTTCAAAACTTCATATTCTGTCTCTAAAATAGAAACTAATCTTGCCGAAGATAAGGTATTTTCTTCAGACTGCTCTCTACTTGCATTAATTTGAGTCTGAATATCTTTTAAACTATTCGATACTGTTTCAGATAAATCTTGAAATTGCTTTTCTACGGATGATTTAAGTTCAATTAATTCCGCATTTGATTTACTAGAAAAATCTACAGAAGCAACTTCAGTTTGTAGCTGCATTAGAGCCTTGAAACCATCCTCTTTATTAATTCTAATTTCTTTAGTTGCCCATTCTGTTAAATCTTTAATAGCTTTATGAGTTTCACTATAAAGTTGAGCTATATTTTGTTTATAAGACTCTTCTTGCTGAATTAGTGAATCTGTAATACGCCTTTTAAGATCAACTTTATTTCCATATTTATTTTCAAAATCAATAAAAAGAGTATTTAAATTGCTATTAAAATTTTCGAGCTCATTCTGAAAATCTTGCTTAATCAAATTATATTTATCAATAAGATTTGAGATCTCACGGGAAAACCCTAAGCCATCTGGAATTTTTATATCGAATTTTAGTTTCAGATCAGTAATAAAAATTAACTTATCTTTTTCCAAATTACTTATGTACGAATCATAGTCATACTGATCTTCATTAAATAAAATTAATTTATTTTCTATTTCATTTTTTTTATCTAAAAACAAATATTTAAAACTTTCATATTCTGAATTTTCAAAGAAAATATTTAGATCTTTAATAACTTGTTTTTTCTTTTCTTTTTTGAGCTTATTTCTTTTTTCTAAAGCTTCAAAATTTTTTGCATTTCTAATTCTTTCTAATTGGAAGATTTCAGCTAACTCCCCCGAATCAGTAAAATATTTTTTCGCCAAAAATTTAAAGAAATTCTCAATAATTGAACGAAATTGCTTATACGCCTTATTCTCAATAAATCCTTCTCGTCCTGCTTTTTCCTGTAAGGTGGAATTTTTCTCTCTAGTTAACTCAATATAACAAATCATATTTCGATTAGAAAAATACCATTCCGCTGCTCTAAGTGAACGTCTGAACTCTACATGAAAAACGTCAACTTCCGGTCCGCCATAAGGTAAGACTCGAATACCATCTCTATAAATGTATACACCACCAATTTTTCTAGCTTTCTCCCTTAAATAAGTATGTAATTCTGGTGATAATAGGCTCTCTTTCTTACTTCCTTGCACAGCACCCAATACTATTTTAAATGGACCACAACTAATCTTACTATTACCTATATTCTCCCACGGAACAAAAACTTCATCTAATAAATTATCAAAAATCTTTCCTTTTCCCTTAAATTGCCCTTGATCATTTATTTCACCAACAAAATAATGATCTGATAATTTTAAATCTTTTGGAGTAAAAAATTCTTGTTCGGCAATATGATCAATTGTGTCACCTGCTAAATTATGATCACGAAAACTGGTATAAATACATGGTTTTCTACTACTTTGAATTGTATTAGAAAATCCAAGTAAAACCTTTTTTAGTTTAGAAAGTTCTTTTTCATCATAATCATCAATTTCATTATTAATGATAGAATCAACAGGGGAAATTATAAAGTGTGTACCATATCCAGACTCAACAAGTTGTAGATAATCCCTTTTTTTTGAGATATCTTCACAATCATCTTGCTGATCTATTTTTTCATTTTTTTGTCTAACAAGTTTATTTTCATCATCTTGTTTATTTAAAGCTTTAGTCCAATACTCTGGATCATAATTAAAACTTTCTATTTCTTTACAGATTAAATCAATTTTAGATAAAGAAATTTTATGAGAAAGACTTTTTACATTAGTTAATGCTTTTTGTTTTAATAATTCGATATCATTTAATGTAAAGTTTTCACCATTTTTTTTTGTTTCAATTGGAATATCGATATCGGATAAATCTAAACCTGCTAAAGAGAAAAGACTCCAATTAATAAAACTTACTACTAAATTGCCTAACTCATCGCCGCGTTTAGAACGTGTCATCACTAAAACTTGCGGTCCAATCGCAGCAATTGCTAAACGTCCAATTCCCTTTTCTCCCATAACTGGACGTTTATCTTTAGTAATATCAACGGCTGGTTTTTCGATAGCATCTTCATCATCGAATTTACTATCCGTACCTATCGTTAGCCAACGTTCCTCAAACTCTTCACGAGTCATTCCCAAGCCGTTATCTCTTAATATCAGTAAATTCTTTTTTCTTATATAATCAACTTCTACATTATCCGCATAGGCATCGTGAGCATTTTTAAACAGCTCACTTAATGCTGTCGGAATACCAGCAATCTGCTGACGCCCTAACATATCTAAAGTACGTGCACGTGTCTTAATCTTTGCCATTTTTATTTTTTCACTTCTTCATAATGCTTAAGAATTGATAATCCAAACTGCTTAGCCATTTCACAGGGCACAGCATTTCCAATTTGTCGTGAAGCTTCAACTACGCTACCTTTAAAGATAAAATTCTTAGGGAAAGTTTGTAATCGAGAAGCTTCCCTTACGCTAATTGCTCGGTGCTGAGTAGTATCTGGATGCCCGAAACGTCCATTTGAATAGCTATAACAACGTGTTGTAAGAGTAGGAGCTGGCTTGTCCCAACTCATACGGCCATAAGTATCCATATGTCCAGAATGCTTCTTATGACATTCATTAATTAAATGTCCTGGCCAGTGACGTCGATCACCGCCTTCTGGTGTATTTCTAATTCTTTCTAAATTACGTTCATTTAAAGTTGGGCATCTATGCCAAAGATCATCAGAATGTATTTCACCCGCTTTTATCGCTGGGAAACTACCAATAAAATCTCTAACTGTAACTATGGGTAAAAGCCCCTCTCCATGAGTTTTGGATGGAATTGGCATTTGCCCAAATTTACTTGCCAGTAAAACAAAACGTTTACGACGCTGAGGGACACCGTACTCTTCAGATTTAGCAATAAATTCAATAAATTTATAGTTTTGGTTATTTAAAAACTCGATAAATCTTTTATAAGGACCCTCCTTATCTTTATCAATATTTTGCAAACCAGGAACATTTTCTATAAGGATATATTCTGGCTCTAATTCAGCAATAAATCGGTGGGTTTCATCCAATAAGGTTCTTCGAATATCATCTTCGCTTTTTGCTTTATTCTGCGTTGAAAATGGCTGACAAGGAGCACATGCAACTAGTAAAAGTGGTTCTTTATTTTTATTTTTTGCTTTAAAAGCTTTTGCTAATTCTTTCTCATTTAATTCTTTAATGTCGACATTATAGAATAAGGCCTCAGAAAAATTGGCTTGATACGTTTCAGCTGCTTTCTTATCAAAATCAAGACCTATAGTAATATCTAATCCAGCTTGACGCAGTCCTTCACTCGCCCCACCGCAACCAGAAAAGAAATCTATTACTTTCAAAACCAACACCAATATTTACGTTTTAATAATACGCCATATGATATCAGAAGTTATATTTTTTTAATGCAACCATCAAATTAATTCATAAGATATGAACAATAGTTTTGTCTTATAAAATAAAGAAACGTTTCTTATAAATGCATTTTTTTAAATCTTATAGCAATAAAAAAGTTTGCAGATTTCTTTATAATGTCTGCAAACTTTCTTTTAATGTAGGGTTGATAGAAATAATTTTATAAAACTATTTCTATCAATTCCATTAGAACGGTAAATCGTCGTCTAAATCAGCTGGTGCAGACGCAGGTTGTTGTGGCGCTTTAGGAGCGAAACCACCACCTTGTGGGCTGTTACCACCATTACCGAAACCACCTTGGCCGCCATAACCACCGCCATTGTTTTGGCCATAGCCGCCACCTTGGTTATTATTATTTTGATAACCATTACCACCTTGTTGAGGTGCGTTAAAACGTGGTTGGTTAAAATCATTACCGCCAGCGAAACCTTGTTCACCTTGTTGACGACCATCTAACATTTGCATCTGTTCGCCACGAATTTCTGTTGTATAGCGCTCTTGGCCATTTTGATCAGTCCACTGACGCGTGCGTAATGAACCTTCAATATAAACCTTAGAACCTTTACGTAGGAACTGCTGAGCAATTTCACCTAAACGGTTATGCAAAACAATACGGTGCCATTCAGTTTGTTCTTTACGCTCACCTGAAGTTTTATCGGTCCAAGCTTCACTTGTTGCGATTGAAAATTGAGTCAGCGAGCCCCCATTTGGAAAAGTTTTTGTTTCAGGATCACGACCCAAAGTACCAACCAAAATAACCTTATTTACACCACGCATTAGCTGTCTTCATCCTATTCATTTCTATGTTTTACTTTATAAGAGTTATGCTTAAATGGCTACCTCTTTACCGAACAATTGCGTTAAATCACGTCGCGCAGCCTCATCAAGAGTCTGTTTATCGACTTTAATATAAGCAACTTGCTGGTCAGGCATCACCACAACTTCTTCTATACCACGAATTGCCAATAGCTGTGTGGTCCACTCATTCACCTGTTGCACTTGCGGTAATGGCAACACAATCGATGACAAATACCGCGGCTGAGCTAAACCAAAACTAATTAGCAACCATATTATAGCAATCCCTGTTAAGACACTCCATCCAATCGCAGTATTATGTAACATCAATAATTGACCACCTAGCGTGCCACCAAAAAAAGCACCTAAAAACTGACTACTGGCATTTACACCCATAGCAGTTGCTTTTGATTGAATTGGCGCACATTTTGATAACCAAGATGGCAATAAAGCTTCCATCACATTAAAAGCAATGAAGAAAATACCTAAGCCTGCGAGTAATACATATTTTGATTGATAACCAAATATAAGCAGCAACAAACCTGCAATAATGCCTGTAATTGCCGTTAAGAAAATGCCTCGCATTTTGCGATATTTTTCAGCCACGATAATGCTTGGAAATGCAAAAAACAGGCTAATAACCAATAACGGTAGATATACCAAACCATGGCTTGCCAAAGGAATATGGGCAAACTCGATAAGTTGTGAAGGCACATAAATAAACATGGCTGTAAGCAATAAATGCAATGCAAAAACCGAAACGTGTAAACGGTTTAAATCACCCATTTGAATGACTTGCTTAAGCTGCGCTATGTAGCCTTGCTGATAATTACGATGATGACGAGTTACTTTAGGTACAAGCAATAACATCAAAATCGCGATTAAACCCATAATGGTCGTGACAAAGAACAAACCAGAAATGCCGACAAGACTTGTGAGCCAAGGCCCCAGACTAAACGCCACCACAAAAGACAGACCAATACTCATGCCCATCGCAGCCATGGCTTTAGTACGTTGTTCTTCACGCGTCACATCGGCCAAAAGTGCCATCACGACTGCTGAAACTGCACCCGCACCTGCTATGGCACGGCCAATAATCACGCCATAAATCGTGTCAGATAAACCAGCAATTGCACCGCCAATAGCAAACAGCAATAAGCCAAGTACCACGAGAGGTTTACGGCTAAAACGGTCAGCCAGTAAGCTAAAAGGAATTTGTAAAATAGCCTGACTTAAACCATAGACACCTACAGCCAAACCAATGAGTGCTGGAGTTGCATATTGATATGACTGCCCGACTACAGAAAAGACAGGAATAATCATGAACAAACCCAACATGCGTAGCGCAAAAATACTACTTAAGGCAAAAGTTGAGCGACGTTCCAAAGCATTCATCATATCAATACACGTTTATCAAACTAGGCAAATTATAAGCCGATTCGTTTCTAAAAATACGGGACACCTTATTTAAATTAACGATTTCAGCTTAAAAAAATAAAGAGGCATTCAGCCTCTTTATTCTAAACAACTTTACTGAAAATTAGCTTAAGGCGACTGTTGCTCGCGCTTCGAATATTGAATTGAAGCAATAACAGCCCACACAATAAACGCTACACCAATTAAACCTGTGACAACTTCAGGTACATGTACACCTGTACCACTTGCAATCATAATGAATGCTAAAGCACCAATCGCGTAATGCGCACCATGCTCTAAGAACACGTAAGCATCTAGCGTGCCTTTTTCAACAAGGTAAACAGTCATTGAACGGACAAAAATAGCACCGATTGCAAGACCTAGCATAATCACAACAACGTCGCTGGTGATTGCAAAAGCACCGATCACACCGTCAAAGCTGAATGATGCATCTAATACTTCAAGATATAAGAAACCACCTAAACCAGCTTTAACCACACCAGACGCAGCACCCGAGCCATCTTGTAATACAGCATTACCATTTTCATCAATTTCAGGCTCACCACCTAACAAATGACTTAATACTTCAACGCCAATGTAAACCACAATGCCCCAAATACCGGCCATGGTCACTGCTAAACGTTGATGGTCATCTACATAACCAGCCATCACAATTAAAGCGATCAAAGCAATAAAAACAGACATTGCAGGTACGCTAGCTAAACTTGAAAGTTTAGATTCAAGCCATCTAAACCAATGGGTTTCTTTTTCATCATCAAAGAAGAAGTTTAAGAAAACCAATAATAGGAATGTTCCACCAAAAGCTGAAATTTCAGCGTGGTGCGCCATTAAGCGCTCAGAATAAGTTTTCGGATCATTGAGTGCCAATTTTGCCACTTCAATAACACCCATATCAGCGGTTACAGCAACAATCACGACAGGGAAAATCAGACGCATACCAAAAACGGCGATTAAAATACCTACCGTTAAAAAGATCATTTTCCAGAACGGATCCCAATTACGTAGAACCGATGCATTTACGACAGCATTGTCAAAAGATAAAGAGACCTCCATTACCGCTAAAATCGCTGTAATTGTTAAAGCTTTAAGCATGGTAGACACGCCAGCTTCAGGTCCATGGGTAAAACCCCAATACGCGGATAGTGCTAAACACACCACCGTAAAAAATATCGAAAATCGGAAATGCTTCATGGATCAGACCTATACCAAGAACTAAATTTAATCTTTCTTAAAACCGCGGCTATTATATCGATAATTAACCACAAAACGATGTTGTTTTGTGCCGTTATTCCCGTTACTTTATCTCTCTGTTTAATAAAGAAATTTATAATTTTTAATTAACTTATTAATCGTATTAAATATTTTCTTGCGATATATCTATCATTATTATTTTTGTATTTTAAAATTGATTTAAAATCAGGTTCAGCTGTCTTATTTTAAATGGAATGATTTTATGCTTTTTTCTCAAGAACTCTGGCAACGTAATTTAAATTTATATCAGAAAATTCTCGACCTGCCTTTTAATCAGGAACTTGCTAACGGTACTTTAGATAAAGAAGCTTTTTGTCATTATGTCATCCAAGATGCTCAATACTTAGTGGCTTATGGTCGCGTACTTGCTATTGCAGCAGCAAAAGCGTTCGAGGCTGACGATATTATGCAATTTTCAGATGCCGCTAAAATTGCAATTGTGGTGGAGCGTAGTTTGCATGATGACTTCATGAAAAACTTTGGGGTAACCAAAGAAGAATTTAAAAACACCCCATTAACTTTAGCAGGCCATCATTACACTTCATTCTTAACAGCAACTGCTTGGTCTGAAAGCTACCCTGTTGTACTCGCTGCACTGTTACCTTGCTTCTGGATTTATGCCGAAGTCGGTAAAGATATTGTAGATAAATCAATTCCTAATAACCCTTACCAAGCATGGATTGATACCTATGCCGGTGAAGAGTTTCATATAGCCGTTCGGAATGTGATTGCGACGGTAGACAAGGTTGCCGCACGTTGTGATGCAGACACTTTAGAGAAAATGCATGCCGCGTATACTATGGGTGCAAAACTTGAATGGTTATTTTGGGATAGCGCCTACCACCAAAGACAATGGCTAGGTTTAGACCATATTTAAAACTTCAAAAGAACCGGTCAGATCGTTCAATACGCTGACCGTTTTTAATAAAATGCGAGATAAATATGTATATCGGCGAATTAGCATCTTTAACTGGAGCCACTCCTAAAGCCATTCGGCATTATGAAAAATTAGGCTTGCTACCAGTCGCAAAAAGAAAAGGCAATTATCGTATTTATGAAGAGATTGATGTTAAATCAGTTAAGATGATCCGCCTTGCACAAGCTGTTGGATTTAGTCTTTCTGAGCTTTATGACCTGTCAGCTTTAAAATATAAAAATAATCGCTTTCCTGTAGAAATTGCACAGCAGCTTATTCAAAAAAAGAACCAACAAATTATTGAGCAAAAAAAAGCGTTAAACCGTTTACAAGAAGATTTAAAAGAACTGGAAGATGAGATTATTCAGACTTATATTACAAATAAGATTTCTGCCTAAAACAGCTGATTAAAATCTGCAAATAGCTTTCAAAATGAGTGCTTGACTCTGCCCTTAGGGACAAGGTTTATCGTAATGACTTCTTTTATTACGGACCAATAAAATGAGTGCTCATCTTTCAATATTTAAAAATTCAACAGCATTAATTACAGGCGCATCTTCAGGAATAGGTAAAGCCTATGCTCAAGAACTTGCATCTTTAGGAATTCATTTAATTTTAACAGCACGCTCTGAACAAAAACTAAATGATTTAGCCGATGAACTCAGAAAAAAATATAACGTGAATGTTGAGGTGATCGTTTTAGATTTAGCTCAACTCAATTCAGCTCAAGACTTATTTGATGAAATACAAGCTAGAAACTTATCGGTAGAGATTTTAATTAATAACGCAGGGTTTGGTAAATGGACTAAATTTCTAGATCAATCTATATCTACCTATCAAGAAATGATCACGCTTAATATCAGCAGCGTAACGTCTTTATGTTATTTATTTTTGCCCCACATGCTTGCGAACAAAAAAGGCATCATGATTAATATTTCATCGACAGGCGCGTTCCAGCCGTTACCCTATATTGCTGTCTATGGTGCAAGTAAATCGTACGTATTGCAGTTTACTGAAGCACTTGCAGGAGAATATAGTTCTTCAGGAGTTAAATTTCTGGCAGTTTGTCCGGGCAATACCGAAACCAATTTTACTCAGGTCGCAAATGCAGATACGAGTGGTATGAAAAGCTCTACAGTTGAGGACGTTGTGTCGGCAACCGTTAAAGCATTAGATAAGAATAAAGCAACAGTTGTGGTGGGATGTAGCAACTATTTGACGTCTCAATTGCCTCGAATTCTTTCTCGCCAAAAGATGATTAATTTAGTTGAAGGTATGCTCAAAACCCGTGTTGTTGAGCATTCATAAAAATAGTTCAATTTAAAAGATTAAGAGATTTCTCTTAATCTTTTAATGCTGAAATAGCTGCCAACCATAAATTAAACCTGCTGCAGCCACGACCCAACAAAGGGTTGCCAATTCTAGACAAGACCACATCGACATCCGTGTTGCCAGCACATAAACAGCAACTAAATAAATGGCATAAGGAATAAGTGACCATAGGCCAAACAGAGCGGTTTTTTGTAATGCCTCCGCCCCTTTTTGCTGATAGACAATCACATGAGCAATCAAGGCAAAGGTAGGAAAAAGTGGGACTAAACCAGCAATATAAAATGCCTTACTTTTCGATAAAATCGAAATAATGAGGACAACCCCAGCCCCCAACATACATTTTAAAAATAACGCCCACATACACTGATCCTACCCGATCATTTCCATTTCAAAACGCTGTATTCTGCGCTTTTTAAAGAAAATTAACAGCGACTAAAGCAATCAATGCTGGAACTGCCTGAATATAAATAATCTTTTTACTGGCAGTCAGACCACCATAGATACCTGCAATGAGTACACAGCCTAAAAAGAAATTAGCGATTGATGTCGCAAACGGTGCATCAGCCAATAAAGACCAAAACAAACCCGCCGCTAAAAAACCATTATAAAGCCCTTGGTTCTGTGCCATAACTTTGGTGAGTTTTGCTTTCTCTGCATTATTTCCAAATGCTTTCATGCCATAAGGCTTGTCCCATAAAAACATCTCTAGCACTAAAATGTAGACATGTAATATGGCAATAAGCGCAATGAATATTTGTCCGATCATATAGTTTTCCTTTTTATTTTAAAGATATGAAAAAAGATCAGTCTCTCGACTGATCTTTTAGTGTGTTACGGCTTTAGCAATACTTTGCCTTGGCGAGCACCTTGTGTTGCTCTTTGGGCAGCTGTTTTAATCTCATCAAAACTAAACACACCTTCTACAGGTAGGATTAATTTTTTCTGAGTTGCTAAAGTTAATAACTCAACAATCAGTTCCTTTTTACGAGCTGCTGGCATTTCTTTATTGACTACACTCGCCCAGAAACCTTTTACTGTCGCTTGTTTGAAAATCAAATCGCCCGATGAAATTTGCATGGTTTCACCAGTCATACTGCCAAACGAAACCAATAGACTATTTTCACTGAGTAAATTCAGCATTTCCCCACTTGCGCTGCCACCAATCGAGTCCACACCAGCAATAAGAGGTTGGTCGCCATGAATCTGTTTAACTTGCTCTTTCCAGTTTGGCTGATCAGTCGCAACAACATGTTGAATACCTAATGCCTGCATCTCGGCAATTGCATCAGTACGACGAACCAGATTAATCACAGGTAAACCACGTGCCTGTGCAATCATCGCAACTGTTTTACCTACTGCACCATTTGCCGTGTTTTGAATGAGCCATTGACCCGGTTGAACGTTAACAAAATCTAAAAGCATCAGGGCACTAATTGGCATACCAATCAGCTGTGCTGCTGTTTCATCATCAATTTCATTATTGAGTGGAATAAGCCCTTGCGCTGGTGCAATAAAATATTCAGCCCAACTGCCATGAACAGATGCAACTGCGATACGTTGCCCTACCTGTACATGAGTAACGCCTTCGCCCAACGCATCAACAATACCAACGGCTTCACTACCACCAATAGCGGGTAAAGTAGGCTTGTAGCCATAACTTCCGCGTACCGTCCATACATCATGATTATGAATTGGAGACATGATGGTTTTAATACGCACTTCACCTGCTTTTGGTTCTGGCTTTGGTATATCCGCCTGTTCTAAAACGTCTACAGGTTCGCCAAAATTACCATGGATAATACTTCGCATTCTTTATTCCTCTATCGGTTTTAAGAGTTGTTGGGTCGTTTCTAAAGCTAAATGTAGATGTGCTTTGTCTTGAGACAATTTTGTGAGTAAAGCTGCACCCAACCATAACTGATACATGACTTGCGCAGTTTTCAAAGGATCAATATGTTTTGGAATTGACCCTTCTTGTTGCCCTTCTTTGAGTAGTAAAGCTAGACGCTGCGTTAATTTGTACACACCATCATTGAGAATTTGGCGCATGTCTTCCGACAAATCAGAAATCTCTGCCGCCAATTTCACAATCAAGCAGTTTTCAGCCCAGCTGCCATATACGGGATCATCAATCCACGCCTGCCACAACGCCATTAAACGGGCATGAGCACTTTGTTCACTGTGCTGCCAAAGTTGTTCCATACGAACCTTATAATTGGCCATGTATTGCTCTAGCAAAGCACAACCAAATGCCTCTTTCGAAGCAAAGTAGTGATAGAACGAACCTTTGGGTACGTCACAAGTCTTTAAAATTTCTTGCAAACCAACACCGACAAATCCTTTGTGTAATACCAGCTCAAAGCTCGTATCCAAAATATGTTGTCGCGTATTTTCGCTTTTATTTAATCGTTTCATGTAAACACCATACTCCACTATTAGACCAGTCGTCTAGTAAAATTATGTTGCTCAATAAAATTTGCTAAGAAGTAGAAATCAAAAGAAAGGAATGTTAAAAATACAACCTGCTTATTTAAACAAATTTTGTCGATTGTCGTTTAACCGTCACAATTTGTCGCTTTAAATCATTTTGTACCACTTGAACAATTTTAAATCGTTATCATATATATGGTCTGTTGTTTATAAATAGCCACATCTCCCTGTGCTAATCAAAACAACACCTAAATTTTCATTAATACATAATTGAGATGTTTTATGAGCCAAAGTCATATCCGTATTCGAGGCGCACGTACCCATAATTTAAAAAATGTGTCTCTCGATATTCCACGCGATAAGTTTGTGGTAATTACGGGGTTATCAGGTTCAGGAAAATCTTCTCTTGCCTTCGATACCCTGTACGCCGAAGGACAACGCCGTTACGTCGAATCGCTTTCGGCCTATGCTCGCCAGTTTTTATCGCAAATGGAAAAGCCAGAAGTCGACTCGATTGAAGGTTTATCTCCAGCGATTGCCATTGAGCAAAAATCAACGAGTCATAACCCTCGTTCAACGGTTGGTACGATTACCGAAATTTATGACTATTTGCGTTTGCTTTATGCACGTGTCGGCACACCTTACTGCCCTGAACACGACTTGCCGATGGTTGCGCAAACTATTTCTGAAATGGTCGATGCGGTAAAAACACTTGAAGAAGGCACAGCACTCATGTTGCTTGCCCCTGTCGTTCGTGAACGTAAAGGTGAATACAGTAACCTGTTCGAGCAACTACAAGGTCAAGGTTTTGTTCGTGCCCGTGTTGATGGTGAAATCATTGATATTGATACGCCACCCGAACTCGACAAAAAGAAAAAGCATACTATCGAAGTTGTCGTTGACCGCTTTAAAGTGCGTGAAGACTTAGGTAACCGTATTGCCGAATCATTTGAAACTGCACTGCGTTTAGGTGGCGATATTGCTGTTTTGTCATGGATGAATGGCGAACATCCTGATCGCGTTTTTTCTGCGAAGCATTCATGTCCTGAGTGTGATCGTGCAGTCGCAGAGCTTGAGCCTCGCTTATTTTCATTTAATAACCCGTTCGGTGCCTGCCCTGTTTGCGATGGCTTAGGTACACGCAGTCATTTTAGTTCTGAAAAGCTCATTCCAAATCCAGATCTTGCAATTAGTGAAGGGGCTATTCGTGGCTGGGATCGTCAACGTCCATATTACTATTCGATGCTACAAAAAGTTGCCGATCATTTTGGTTTTCAACTTGATACACCTTGGAACCAGCTAGATAAAGACACTCAAAAGAAATTCTTACAAGGCACTGGCAAAGAAAAAGTTGATTTAAGCTATATCGATGAGCGTGGCCGTAAACATACTCGCGTGCAACCATTTGAAGGAATTTTGCCGCACCTTGAACGTCGTTACCGTGAAACTGAAAGTAACTATGTACGAGATGATTTAGCGCAATATCTTTCTAATGCAGCGTGTGATGCATGTGATGGTTCACGTCTTAATGAAATTTCACGTCATGTCCGCGTTAAAGATAAAACGATTGCCGACATTACCCGCATGTCGATTGGTGATGCTGAAAGTTATTATCAAGATTTAAATCTTGAAGGTGCTAAAGGTGAAATCGCCGATAAAATCTTTAAAGAGATTCGAGAGCGTTTACATTTCTTGGTGAGTGTTGGACTTAACTATTTAAGTTTAGCTCGTTCTGCCGAAACGTTATCGGGCGGTGAAGCACAGCGTATCCGTTTAGCCTCACAAATTGGTGCAGGTTTAATGGGTGTGATGTATGTCCTTGATGAACCATCGATTGGCCTACATCAACGCGATAATGATCGTCTATTACAAACACTGATTCGCTTACGTGATTTAGGTAATACGGTATTAGTCGTTGAACACGATGAAGATGCTATTCGTGCAGCCGACCATATTATTGATATCGGTCCGGGAGCTGGGATACATGGTGGTGTGATTATTGCCGAAGGAACTTATGATGAATTGGCTAGCCATGCTGACTCACTCACAGGTCAATACCTTTCTGGCAAACTCAAAATTGAAATACCAAAACAACGGACTCAATCGCCACGTCCAGATGAGTTCATTAAACTTTCTGGTGCAAGTGGTCATAACCTTAAAAATGTCGATTTGAAAATTCCGCTCGGCATTATGACTTGTGTAACTGGCGTTTCAGGTTCAGGTAAATCGACACTAATCAACCGTACGTTACTTCCATTGGCTGCAACACAGCTCAATGGTGCAACCACCTTAACAGCTGAGAAGTTTGATTCAATTGATGGCCTACAACATCTAGATAAAGTCGTTGATATTGACCAAAGCCCGATTGGACGTACACCACGCTCTAACCCTGCAACGTACACAGGGTTATTTACGCCAATCCGTGAGTTATTTGCTCAAACACCAGAGGCAAAAGCCCGTGGTTATAGTGCAGGCCGTTTCTCGTTTAACGTGAAAGGCGGACGCTGTGAAGCCTGTGAAGGCGATGGCATGATTAAGGTCGCAATGCACTTCTTGCCAGACATGTATGTACCTTGCGATGCATGTCATGGCAAACGTTATAACCGTGAAACACTTGAAGTCGGTTATAAAGGCAAAAACATTTCTGATGTTTTAGAAATGACGGTTGAAGATGCTGCTGAATTCTTTAGTGCAATTCCAGTCATTCACCGCCGTTTAGAAACCTTAACTCAGGTGGGCTTAGGCTATATTCGTTTAGGTCAAGCTGCGACCACTCTCTCTGGTGGTGAAGCACAGCGTGTAAAACTTGCACGTGAGTTAGCAAAACGAGATACGGGTAAAACTTTATATATCTTGGATGAACCAACAACAGGTCTGCATTTCCACGATATTGCTAAGTTACTCGACATTTTGCATGAGCTACGCAACAAGGGTAATACCATTGTGGTGATTGAACATAACCTTGACGTCATTAAAACAGCGGACTGGGTTGTGGACTTAGGTCCTGAAGGTGGCTCAGGCGGTGGTATGATCATTGCCGAAGGTACACCTGAACAAGTGGCTGAGGTTGAGATTTCCCATACGGGTCGCTTCTTAAAACCGATGTTGAAATAATTTATTGAATAAAAAAGCCGGAACTCATTTCCGGCTTTTTTATCCTTCAACTGCATTTCGTCCTCGGGCTTTAGCTCTTAATAGTGAACGGTCGGCTTTCTCTAAAAGCTCTATCCAACTCGCCGCGCCTATGGCAAAACCAATACTTACAGACACATGCAATTTTTCATCTGAACCAGATAAACAAATCTCTTCTAAAGAAATCGCAATCCGAATTTTCTCTGCTAAAAGACGAGCATCTACAAATTGCACCTGTTCTAATAATATTAAAAACTCATCTCCACCATAACGAACAATTAAATCCGAACTTCGAATATTTTGCTTTAATTGCTCGGCAATACTGACAATGACATGGTCACCTACAATATGCCCATATTGGTCATTCACCTGTTTAAAACGATCAATATCTATAATCATTAAACAGGTTTGCGTAAATTTTTGAGGATAACTTTCAACAATTTTTAAATATTCAGATAAAGCTAAGCGGTTGGACACACCAGTTAATGGATCTGTATTAGCAATATTCTTTAATTGAAATTCAAAAGCATCGCGCTGCTGCAACATACGCTGTAATCGATCAATCGCTTCAAACAGGGAAAGAAATTCACCTTTTGTTGTCATATTCATCTCATCTGTCCAATGATTAGAACTACGCGATAAATCTAAAATTAAAGTCCTTGCTTTTATTAAAGGAGAAAAAACCCTTCTTTGTGCATAATTAAGCGTAAGTAAAGCTGTAGCTAAAGAAATTAAAGATATTAATAAAGTTAAAAGAAAACCTTTTCGGGCACTTATATTTTCTTGAGTTGCAATTGCTACACTTTCATCAAGAATATAACTTTGTAAATCAACCACTGTAGTAAATTTACCTACGATTGCTTCTGTCAATTGGGTGCCATTTAAATCATATGGCTCCCCTTTTTGGCTTTCATCTAATAGGTTTTGTACAATCGGAATACCCTTATCTATAAATTCTGATTTCACTCGGGCATATAACCGACGGTATTCAGGAGTCTTTGCCTGTTCAGGCTGTAAGGTATCGACCAAAATCCATAAATATCTAGATTGATGCTGAGTTTGCAGAGAACGTGCGCGATTATTACTTGGAATTTCTTCATTAAAGCTCACAGGAGCAATAATATTAGACGCCATCCGTCCCGCCTGATCGCGCATATCGGTTAAAACTATAATGAGCGTAAAGTAATTAGAAATACGGCTATCTTTACTTTTTAGCTGCAACATCAGTTTTTGCAGTATTTCCCTGCAATGATCCCAGACTCCAAACATTCCTAAAATAGCATTATCCATTTGAACGGAAGTTCTGGCTCCATAGGGAGTTTCACCGTAATAATCAACGACACGTCGGGCTTGTCTAAGATTTTCTTTGAAATTGGTTTGCAGCTCATTTGCTAATGAAACATAGCCTGCTTGTTTTAAGATAAGAATGCTTGTATCAATTTGCGCATCAACAATTAAACGAAACTTTTTTAATTCTTGCTGATTCTTTAATAAATCACTAGGACTGCTCGACATCATCTTATTGGCAGGAGCACGCTCCTTAGAAATTTTATAGGCAATATCTGCTACTGCTCTTAAACTTTTTATTTCGGCTAAGGCTTGTCTAGTTTTTATATAATCCTGATAGCTTCCCACAATAAGTGGTACAGCCATGAATAATAAGGACAAAATAATAACCAGCATAAAAAAGAACAGTCGATTACTAATATGCTCTGAACGTAATCCTGACATTTCTAGCTGGTACTCCGTAAATGTCCTGCCATTTTTAATACGATATAAATTAGGCTTAAATCCATCCTAGCATTTTAATAACTAGAATTTCATCAATAAAACCTTCATTTCTCTTTTAATAATTATACGGCTTCTAGATTTTAGTAAGCTTAAATAAATAGTATCGAAAAATTAAATGATTTTTATAAAAAAACTCTATTTTACAGATTAAAAATTTTTAGCAATGATAATAAACATATCTAGTTATCCTCTTGGATGCGCTTCTCCCAGCATCCACTGCCCAGCTTTAAGCTGGGTTCTTTTTGTTCTATTATTTTCCAATAAAGTTCATATAAATTTTCTTATAATTTTAAGATTTTCTTATAGATAAAAAAAAGCTCAACCTTGGGGAAAGCTGAGCTCGTAAAGTCTGATGTGATACACACATCGTATCTGGGAAAGCACTTTAAATCCTAAAAACGTTAGGCAGTGAACTTTGCGATTGAATTATGTGACTTATCTCTACTTTTGTAAAGTCGATTAAATTAATCAGAATTAAAAATTTAATCGATTTTTCAACTTAAAATAGAGATTTCTTTTATTTTATTCACTTATATAATAATTAAAAATAGTTAAATTTTTTAGTTAAACTAATCTAAATATTGTTAACTACTCCTCAAAATAGTATGAATACGATAATAAATTGGTGAATTTTTACTCAACATGTAAGCAACTCTACAATTTACTTAATGTTAAAACCGATCATATTAATCATTTTTTCCAATCGTATTTGTAATAACTTTTAAACATTTATTTCTAAATTCGTTATGAAATATAATTATTAGCCTCTTGTAAATGTTCATTTTTTTATCAGGTTGACAATTTACTTTTCATTTGATTAGTTTTTCACCAATTTTAACATAAGTGTCAAATATCTTTAACATTCCTTTTTTTCATTGTTGACTTCATAAATTGTTACAATACAATGACCCCAGCTTTATCTCTTGTTATTGCTGGAAATGATTATGAAAAAACTTGGTTTAGCCACTGCTGTACTATTAGCCATGACCGGTGCTCATGCTTATCAATTTGAAGTTCAAGGTCAATCTGAATATGTTGACACAACTGCAAACGATAAAAACTTCACTGGTGACGTTGCTGGTACATACTATTTAAAAAATGTTGATACCACTAAAGGTCCTTTAGCTGAAGCAGCTTTCTTGAACCAAGCTTCTAACGTATCTGTAGGTTACAGCTACCAACAGTATGACCAAGGCAACGTAAACTACCACGTTGGTACTTACGGTGTTAAAGGTGAGGCTTATGTTCCTACTCCTTACCTTCCTGTATATGCTAGCGCAACTTACAACCACACTGATGTTGATGGTAAAAACAACTTCTCTAAAGATGACAACGGTGACCGTTATGCATTAGAAGTTGGTGCTATGTTGTTACCTAACTTCTTGATGACTGTTGGTTATACAAGTGTTGCTAACCAATTCGCTTTAGACAACTTTGGCATCATCAGCAACGGTATCTACTCTGCTGTAAACCAAACTGCTGCGATTCAAGACGACCAAGATGCTGTTACAGCACGTGCTAAATATGTAGGTCCAATCGATGGAACTAACATGGCGATTGGTTTTGAAGCTGCTGGTGCTTTCGGTCAAGAAAATCAATACGGTTTGAAAACTGACCTTTACTTAACTCCTAAGTTAAGTGTTGGCGCATCTTTCATTGGTAACGATGGCGTAGCTGACATCAAAGGTAATGACCTTGGTGAATTCCGTCAAGCTTGGGGTGGTAACGTAAACTACTTCATTACTCCAGCTTTAGCAGTTGGTGCATCGTACATGAAAGCTGACGTTAAAAATGCTTCTACTAGCTACGATACACAAACTATCGGCTTAAATACTAAATTCCGTTTCTAATTTAATTTAGAAATCGAATTAAAAAAGGACTCAATTGAGTCCTTTTTTTATATTTAAATATTAGCTTCGCACAATATTTAAGAAATACAGATGACGTTCATATTGATCAATAATGTCTTGAATTAAATCTTCTTGCGTCCAATCCATTACATCATAGTTCTGACCACCCTCTCTTAAGAAAACTTCTGCTTGGAAATATTGTCCGTCTTCGGCTTCAGTACGCCCAATTAAAAAACTTGGTGGTACTGTTTCACGTGGAACAACTTTATAAATAAAATTAATTTCATTGTGATGGTCCACCCGAAGCTGCATACCATCTTCAAGTTGGCTAATTGAAACCTCAAGATGACGGCGTCTAAATTCATGTTGAATATTTTCAAATGCACCAGCCACTTGCTTCTCAATATATTCACGCACTTCCTCTTCATTATGAGGATAGTGCATGATTAACCCTAGACGCTGTTGCCAGCTCCTTGGATTATGAATCGCGCGTGGTGTAATGCGTGCTTCCTGAATGGCTGTCATTTTTGTGACATCAAGATGCAAGGCCTTTATTAATCCCCAACTCATTAAGAGCATGACGACAGTAAAAGGTAACGCACTCATAATGATGGAAGCCTGAAGTGCAGCCAAGCCACCGACTAGCAATAAAATAATTGCGAGCACAGCCATGAGTACCGTCCAGAACAGACGCTGCCAAGTTGGTGAATTTTCAGATTTAGCAGTTAAATAGTCAGTGACTAATGCCCCTGAGTCAGCAGATGTCACAAAAAATAAAACCACCAAAATAGTTGCTAAGACATTCATCACTCCAGACCACGGTAAGTGACCTAAGAATTCAAATAATGCAACTGACGAATCTTGCTGAACAGCCTGAATTAATGTTGTTTGATGTTCGTGAATAATACTGAATAAGGCAGCATTTCCTAAGAAACCCATCCAGATAATGGTAAAGCCTGTTGGAATGAGTAAAACCCCAACAATAAATTCTCGAATGGTACGACCACGAGAAACTCTGGCAATAAACATTCCCACAAACGGTGACCAAGAAATCCACCAAGCCCAGTACAAAATTGTCCAACCACCAATCCAGCCATTCGGCTGATAGGCATATAAGTTGAATGTCATGGTAAATAGGTTAGAGATATATTGCCCAGTGTTTTGAATCGTCGTTTGAAGTAAATAAATACTCGGACCAGCAATAAAAACAAATACCAATAATATTAAAGCTAAAACTAAGTTTAACTCCGATAAACGTTTTACACCCTTATCAAGACCGAGGAACACAGATAAGGAAGCTAACATACTCACGAAAATAATGAGTAAGACTTGAATATTGGTGCTTTGCTCTACACCAAATAAGTAATGCAAACCAGAATTGATCTGGGTTACCCCAAAGCCAAGAGAGGTCGCTACACCAAATACCGTACCAATAGTTGCGAATATATCGATACCATCGCCCCACACTCCATAAATTCTCTTACCAATGAGTGGATAGAGTGCTGAACGGGTCTTTAAGGGTAAATTATGCCGATAGGCAAAGTAAGCCAAAGCTAACCCAACTACAGCGTAGATTGCCCAAGCATGTAGTCCCCAATGGAAAAAGGTAACTCTTAATGCTTGCTGTGCTGCATCAATAGTCTGAGCCTCACCACTTGGTGGATTAACATAATGCATGACAGGTTCGGCAACGCCGAAGAACATCAACCCAATCCCCATCCCTGCTGTAAACAGCATGGCGAACCAAGACCCATTGTTATAATCAGGCTGACTATGATCTGGTCCTAATTTAATGCGTCCAATCGAGGAGCAGGCAATGTAAATCAATAAGATGAGAAAGAAAGCAACAGATAAAACATAGAACCAACTAAATGAATCAGTGATCCACTGTTTTAATTGCTGTGTTAGAAGCTCAAAAGAACTCGGGGCGATCACAACCACTGCTAAAAACAAAGCAATAATAATGACCGTGCCCAAAAATACGTTAGGATTAACGTTTGCGAACCAACCGGACTGTTTGGAAGGCATAAATCCTCCATGTTATTTTAATGACGAGTGACAGGCTTAAATGCCAATAAGATATTCATAGAATGAACAAAGCTAGGGCTTTCAATAGAGAAAGCCGATAACACTCTAAATAAACTTAAAGAATATTGCAGTTACAAAGGTGTAAATAAATTAAAACACCTCCTCCATTATTTATCTGAATTTTTTTTAGGGAGGTGGGTAATATATTGTAAAGCAATTAGACGGGTGACGATTAAAGCTAAGTACATGACTCCACAGAACATTTGCAACATGGCTAAAACGCGCGCTGGTGGAGTGATTGGCATGAGGTCGGATAAGCCTGTAGCAGACTGCAAGCTAAAGCTTAAAAAGAGTAAATCTAGCCAAGTTTGGAAAGCATGGGGGTTATTTGGATTTTGAAAGCTATAAGGGAAAACGAGCTGGCAAATGTTATATAAAAATGCAAAACCCCATGCAATCAGTGTAAAGACTGCTGCCGCCGCAAATAGTTCATCTCTTGTTAAATATCGGTCAGCGAACATATAACGAAATAAACCATAAGCCGCCGAAAAATAGGCCAGAGCTTCACAGCTATGGGCAAATAACTGAATATATAAATTGCTATATCCCAACACAATCAGTACTGATGACAGAATTGCACCGCTCACAAATGTTAAGCCCAAAAAAGTAAACATCGGGGTCTGGCGAATAACTTTAGCAATCAATAATAAAGCAAGGACACCTAATGACCAGGTTAAAGTCCGATAAGGCAAACTATCAAATGTCAGCATGGCTAAAATCAATAAAATAAACTGAACCAGTAACAGCCATGCAGAAGGCAGTAAGCGAAAACTTGCCCAAAACTCAATAATAGATCGCATTATTATTTTCCTTGTTTCATTATGCTTTTTTGAGATTTAACAAATAATACTGTACACAAAATCAGGCAAACAAGTTGTTCTTTATTAATATCTAAACTCTGGATTGGAAATAAAATAAGTATAAAAAAAGCCCCGTAGGGCTTTTTAAAGAATGAGCTAATAATATTAGTCTTAGTGATCCGATGCACCAGATGCACCAATACCTGTCATTGAACGAACATATTGAGCATCGAAAGCAGCACGCTCTTTTTTTGCACGTGCAGAGTTGTCAGTTACCGAGAAGAACCAACAGCAAAGGAATGACAATGGCATAGCAAATAACGCTGGACCATTAAACGGGTTGATTGGTGTATCAGAGATTTTTAAAGTATCTACCCAAACTGCTTTAGAAAGAACAATAAGTACTACTGCTGTTACAAGACCAACCACACCACCAATAACCGCTCCGCGAGTTGTTAAGCCTTTCCAGAACATTGAAAGAACAAGAATCGGGAAGTTTGCACAACAAGCTACAGAGAACGCTAAACCAACCATGAATGCTACGTTTTGCTTCTCAAATAAGATACCCAAAACCATTGCGAAGATTGCTAAGCCCAATGTCGCAATTTTTGACATACGAAGTTCAGAAGCAGGTGTCGTTTGACCTTTTTTGAATACGTTAGCGTATAAGTCATGAGAGATTGCAGATGCGCCTGAAAGTGTTAAACCAGCAACAACAGCAAGAATCGTTGCGAATGCTACTGCTGAAATGAAGCCCATGAATAAGTCACCGCCTAAAGCGTCACTTAAATGTACGGCTGCCATATTGTTACCACCAACAAGCTCAAGTTTGCCTGTTACTGCCATTTTCGCAACGTCAAGGAATTGCGGATTGTTTGATACGAAAAGGATCGCACCGAAACCAATAATGAAAGTTAAAAGATAGAAGTAACCAATAAAACCTGTTGCAACCACAACCGATTTACGTGCTTCTTTTGCATCTTTTACAGTGAAGAAACGCATCAGGATGTGTGGAAGACCTGCTGTACCAAACATCAACGCCAAACCTAGAGACAAGGCATCAATTGGATTTGCCGCAAGTTTACCCGGCCCCATAATTTTTGAAGCATCGGCCAAACTGATGTCGTGTACTTTACTGAATACTTCAATTGATTGGCTAAACATGTTGCTGAAGCTAAAACCAACCGCTTTCATCACCATGAATGCCATGAAGGTTGCACCACTGAGTAACATGACCGCTTTAATAATTTGTACCCATGTTGTTGCTAACATGCCACCAAAGATTACGTATGCCATCATCAATAAACCAACGATGACAACAGCGATATTGTAGTTCAAACCAAAGAGTAATTTGATGAGCTGACCCGCACCTACCATTTGAGCAATCAAATAGAATGCCACTACAACAAGTGAACTGACTGCAGCTAAAGTACGTACTGGTTTCTCTTCAAGACGGAATGAAACCACATCTGAAAGGTTATATTTACCTAGGTTACGCAAACGTTCTGCAACCAAGAATAAAACGATTGGCCAACCTACCATGAACCCAAGCGAGTAAAGCAAGCCATCAAAGCCTGAACTAAACACAAGTGCAGAAATACCAAGGAAAGATGCAGCAGACATATAGTCACCCGCAATTGCCAGACCATTCTGGAAACCGCTGATACCACCACCTGCTGTATAGAAATCTTGTGTTGATTGAGTTTGCTTCGCAGCCCACTTCGTAATAAACAAAGTGAAACCAACAAAAATGACAAACATAATAATAGCATGCCAGTTGGTTGCTTGTTGTTCAGCTTCCCCCAGATCTGGACTTGCCATAGCCACTGTTGAATATAGCGATGCTGCTGCCAATAAGGCTTTCGCTTTTAATGAATTCCATTTCATATTAGTGTAGTCCTTTCTCATGCGTGATGGCTTCAACTTCCTTCAACGCTTCTTCACTCAACTGGTCAAGGGTACTATTCGCGATAAAAGAATACACACCACACAATAGGAAAGATAAAACGATAATTCCTAAACCTAGTGGGATTCCCCATGTCGTTACACCACCACTAAATGAACTCATCAAAAATTCTTTGTTGTAGCCAACAAGCAGCATAAAACCCACATAAAGAACTAACATGATGATTGTGAGTGTCCAACTTAATGTACTTTTTTTCTTGACCATCTTTTGAAACTTTGGATTGCGTAGAATCTGTTCTACTTGGTTCTGATCCATAACCAAACTCCTTGCCCTGTGCCCAGCCTTGGCCACTTTTTAATAGTAGTTTCTCAGGATTAAAGTTAGCAAAATTACGTGTAATTCGTAACTTAGACTTTGGTCGTTAAAATTTAATCAATTTATAGCTTTGTTTCTGCTTGGGGTATGATAGGCACAAGGTTTTAATCATGTGAGTCATATGAACAGCTGGCTGATTATTGGGGTACTCACCCTTTATATAGCACTCTTATTTATTTGTGCTTTTTTTGGTGAAAAGCATGCCAGCCGTCTGAGTACACGTGGCCGCATGTTCTTGTTCAGCTTAACGCTAGGCGTTTACTGTTCATCATGGACATTTTACGGCGCGACTGGAGCAGCTGTTCGAGAAGGCGTCATTTTCTTGCCTATTTACTTAGGCCCTCTCTTATTTGTCTGGTTTGGCTATGACATTTGGCGACGTTTAGGTCGGGTACGCCAACACCACGCAATTTCCTCAATTGCTGACTTTGTTGCGGCACGTTATGGGAAAAGTGGGGTATTGGCTTCACTGGTCACCATTTTGGCTGTAATCGCAATTATTCCCTATCTGGCTCTACAGTTACGTGCGATTGCTTTAAGTACTTCTGTCATTATGGAACAGAATGCTCATATCCATACAACCACCAATAGTGTTTTGCTTTTAACCAGTGTACTGGCTATTTTGGCCATGATTTTTGGTACAAGGCAAATTGCCAATACCGAGCAACATGGCGGCCTCATGTTAGCTGTGGCATTTGAATCTTTTGTAAAATTATTCGCGCTGATTTGCGTTGCTTTATTTTTTATTTTTGAAACACCAGCGAACCTTGTCCAAGTCACATCCGATGTGAACCAAACCTTTCAGGAGGTTCAACTATTTGGAGTGCCTGAAACTTTCTGGATTCAGACCTTATTGGCAGGTTTGGCAATTATCTGCTTGCCTCGCCAGTTTCATGTAGCAGTAGTCGAATTACGAGATGAAAAGCATATTCGCGGTGCACGCAAATGGTTTGCGGTTTATCTGATTTTAACAATTTTAGCCATTATTCCAATCGCAAGCTGGGCATTGCATGCTGCACCGAAGTTCTTAACTGTACCTGATGTTGCAGTACTCTCATTACCCCTGAGTTATAACCAAGAGTGGTTGGCTTTACTGGCCTTTTTAGGTGGGTTCTCTGCATCAACAGGTATGTTACTGGTTTCATCTGTTGCCCTATCTATCATGCTCAGTAACGACTTGATTATGCCTGCACTCTGGCGTTTTAAGTTGCTGTCACGTCACGATAAGCATTTACCTAAAGTTCTTAAATTCAGCCGTCGTATTAGTATTGTCGCGGTGATGCTACTTGGCTTTTTATTCTTCCATTTCTTTAATGATATTAACCAGCTTTCAGTATTTGGTTTATTGGCGTTTAGTGCAGTTGCCCAGTTTGCACCTGCGCTTATTGGAGGCTTGTATTGGCGAGGTGGAAGCCGTCAAGGTGTCTATGCTGGCCTCATTATTGGATTTTTGATGTGGAGTTACACATTACTATTTCCAACGATTTTACGTAGCTTGCCAGAGGCCTATCAGGAAACTGCCCAAAGTATTTTGCTTTTTGGCCCTTTTGGAATTAACGCCTTACGACCAGAGTCACTTTTTGGTTTTGAATCATTTGCACCTTTAACCCACGGCGTTATTTGGTCGCTTGGTTTAAATATTGTTTTATATATTTGGATTTCTAAACTTTACCGCCCAAGTGTGGCAGAACAAATTCAGGCAGAAAGCTTTTTCTACTATGAAACCAAACCCCTGCCATCACCGCATACCTCTACCGATTTAACTTATTTACCGCACGATGCTGCACGTTTAAAAGTAGGTGACCTGTTCGCGCTTGCTAAAAGAATTACAGGTGAGCAACCAACAACACAGGCATTTGAAAACTTTTGCGAGCAAAATCATCTCACGCTCAACCCCAATAGCATCGCCAATGGCATGTGGTGGCGTTTTACCGAGCAATATCTAGCTGGCATTATCGGTGCAGCCTCTGCCCGTACTTTGCTCACTACAGCAATGATCAATAATGGCCTCGCATTAGGACAAGTCGCTAATATTTTAGACCAAGCCTCACAGTGGCAACGTTTCAATCAAAACTTGCTCATGACCATGATTGACCACATGACCCAAGGGGTGAGTGTGGTTGATAAAAATATGTGTCTGGTGGCTTGGAATAACCAATATTTAAAACTGTTTGGCTACCCAAAAGATTTAGTTTATGTGGGTTGTCCAATTGCCGATTTGATTCGTTATAACGCTGAACGCGGCGAATGCGGCCCTGGTTCAGTCGAAGAACATGTTCGTAAACGTTTACACTGGATGAAAGTCGGAAGTGCACATGAATTTGAACGAATCCGTAAAGATGGACGCGTTATTCAAATGCGCGGTAATCCTATTTCAGGTGGAGGCTTTGTTACAACATTCGCTGACATTACTGCTTTCCGTGCGAATGAGGCAATACTTGAAGCCCGAGTAAAAGACCGAACTCAACAACTTGCTGGTGCTTTAACCGAACAGCAGCTCGCACGTGAACAAGCCGATATGGCGAATATGTCAAAAAGCCGATTTATTGCAGCGGCAAGTCATGACTTATTACAACCCATGCATGCGGCTCGTCTCTTTAGTACTGTTCTTGAACAAAGCATTGCGACCGAAGAAGACCGTCAAACTTTGCAACAACTTGACCGTGCTCTATATGGTGCAGAAAGCATGCTCTCTGCCCTACTCGATATTGCGCGTTTGGAAGGTGGTAGCATACAGCCAAAAAGACAACCTTACCCGTTGCATGATTTACTCAGTGATCTTGAACTACAGTTTAAATCGATTGCTGCTCAGCGAAATATTTCACTCAAAGTTCACGATGTATCGTTCTGGATTGACACAGATCCACAGTGGATACGACGTATTATTCAAAACTTTGTGAGTAATGCATTACGTTATACCGCCAAAGGCCGAGTGATTGTCGGTGTATTACGTTCGGCTCAAAAACCTGATCATATTCGTATTGGCGTTTGGGATACAGGTCCCGGAATTGCCGAAGAACAACGTATTAAACTGTTTCAAGAGTTCGAACGCTGTGGGCATTTATCACCGTGGGGTGAGCAAGGCTTAGGCTTGGGTCTCGCAATTGTGCAGCGTATGACAGGTTTGTTGAATTACCCTGTTCATGTCTACTCTCAACTCAATAAAGGCTCTTGCTTTATGATTGAGGTTCCAGTCGTAGAAGCGCCAAAAGTGATAACCCCAACCGTACAGGCAGTGCCTTTAAAAACTAAAGCCTACCGGATTTTATGTTTAGACAATGATGAAACTATTTTAGAAGGAATGAGTAGCTTATTAGGTCGATGGGGTTATGAGGTTTTTAAAGCCACTGAACCAGAACAAGCACTAGAAATTATTCAAAAAGAGAATATTCAGGTCTGGCTTATCGATCAGCATTTAAATAACAACCAACTCGGTGTCGATTTTATTATGCAAAATCGACAGCATGACGTTCCGGTTGCTTTAATTACAGCAGACTCCCATCCAGAGTTACCTCAGCAATTGAAAGAACTGAATATCGTTTTACTCAAAAAACCGCTTAAACCAGCTTCTCTAAGAGCATGGCTATCGGGACTTAAAATTGCCAGCGCGGCAGATTAAACCTTTTCCTCTCCCAAGCTTTTTATAAGTTTGGGAGAGATATTTTGGCAAAAGTTATAGGTTTAATTTAAGCCAATAGGCAGAACTGCTCAAAAAGTCTACTTTTGTTGATTAAATAATTGGCTAAACTTTCCAACAGCCCTTTTTCTATGGCAAAGCCCATCTTTTTTGTAAGTGAACACTTGTATACTTAGTTACAATTTAATAAATATTTGTTTTTTAAAATTATTATATAGCCAAAACCACTATATACGACTTTAGTCGTATTCTACTTGCATTCTTGATGACACATAACTACTCCAAACGCATTTGATAAATGTATAACCATTTTTTAACCGATTTCTATATTAAGCACCCCTGCTCACGAATTAATGCAAAGGACAATTGCCATGAATATTTCTGATAACAGCCCACAAAACCAACTCTCGTCTCAACAGTTTTATCGTCAATACAGTGCCAATGCTTTACTTCCTGAACTAGATTGGCAAAGTATTTTTCCCAACAGCAAACTGAATGAAGCCCATATCAAAGCGTTAAATACGATTTATCAAAGTGCAGTCCCACTCGCACTTAATGTATTTCATGATCTAAATTTTGATGTATTTGCACCTGCGGCTTATCATCCTCAAGGATTGGGCTTATTTGATAAATTGGCACAACAAGAAGAAAACTTCTTAAAAGTGCTTAGCGCTGAAAGTGAAAATCTTGATCACGACACACGTCATCAAATTTGGAGCATGTTACTTCGCGGTGGAGCTGTACTGGTTTTCAAAGCTTGGCTTGGCCATGTCAAACTCGGAGAAAATCAGTTAGATATGACTCAGTTTGATGAGCTTTCTGACTTACTCTTTATTAAAACTCATCCAGATCAACTTGCTGAACGACTACATGTCGATGAAAAAGCAAAACTCGACCATATCTTCTTAATGTATGGCAATGATATTTTCCTTGATCGCTTCAATAGCCTAGAAACAGCTGCACTTTTTGTAGATTTAGGTGTTTATGATGCAGCGTTTTTAAGCTTGCGTGATGACCGCGTGGCTGAATATTTAAAAATGAAAGGTTATGTGACTCAAGATCAAATTGATGATTTGCAATGTGCACTCAATCCTTTGTACTGCGACAGCCTAACACCAAAGCAGGATTGCCTTGCTTAAGTGGCACACATAAAAAAGACCTCAACTGAGGTCTTTTTTACTTTTAGATTTTCTTATCTTCAATATTTAATGCACTAATGGCCAATACGGCTTGTGTACGGTTTTGCACACCTAATTTTCTAAAGATTGCTGTCACATGGGCTTTAATTGTTGCTTCCGAAACATCAAGTTCATAAGCAATCTGTTTATTAAGCAAACCTTCCGCAACCATCATCAAAACACGGAATTGCTGTGGTGTTAAAGATTGAATACGTTCAGCTAAAGCAGTTTCATCTGCCGCTCTCGGATCAAGATTAAGGTTAGGTGGCAAATTAGGTGGTAACCAGATTTCACCTTCTAATACTTGACGAATCGCTTCACCAATATGACTTGGATGAGCAGATTTAGGAATATAACCCATCGCGCCATGTGCAATCGCACGCTGAATAATTGAAGTTTCTTCATGTGCAGAAACCACAATAATTGGAATAGCTGGATACTGTGCTCGTACATAGACTAGAGCAGAAAAGCCTGAAGCACCCGGTAAATTTAAATCGAGTAATACTAGATCAGGTTCTGCCCCATTTTCCAAACGCTCATAAAACTCATCAACCGAAGCTGTTTCATGAATTTGTGCCTGTGGCAGGCTATAACGTACTGCTTGAATTAAAGCATGACGAAACAAAGGATGATCATCAACGATTAAAATATTCATAAGCGATTAAAGTAATCTTGAGCATAAGTATGGCCTATTGTAACCCTACTATTTAGTTGAAAGATACGTTCATCTTATCCATTTTTATGCAAAATGATGATAAATGCAGAACTTAGCTAAAATTTTCAGATGTTTTTTAACATTTAATCAAAATTAATCTGTTTTTTATATAAGCTTACTTTTTATTATAAAAAATATATCACCAATAATTATATAAAATAAAAACAGCAACTTAATAGATAAATAAAGTATAAAAATCCACTATTTATCTTTTATATTTAAAACTGATAAGGTTGACCAATTTCGTTATTTTACAGTTCGCCGTCGTTGTTGATTAATAAGTCCAATCTCTTGTTTTAGGCTTAGGAACCAAATTATGACTGGTATCACATCACCAAAACCTTTGAATATTGTTGCTGTTTCTGGTGGCTTAAATACCCCATCTAAAACGGAAAGTCTGGTTCAAGCCATTCTTGATGAGTTATCCGAAGCAACCGATATTAAAGTTCATTTTATTAAATTAAGCGAAATTGGGCCTTTATTAGGCGGTGCATTTTATCGCAACCAACTTCCACAGCGCGTGCAAGATGATCTTGCAGCGGTTGAAGCAGCTGATGCTTTAATTGTAGGTACACCTGTTTACCGTGCATCTTTTACAGGTCTTTTCAAACATTTCTTCGATTTTGTTGAACAAACTGCATTGGTCGATGTGCCTGTACTTTTAGCAGCATCGGGCGGTAGTGATCGTCATGCACTGGTACTTGAACATCAACTTCGTCCATTGTTCAGTTTCTTCCAAGCACAAACTTTACCAATTGGCGTATATGCAACTGATCGTGACTTTACCCCTGAATACACGGTGAAAAGCGAGCAATTATCAGATCGTATTACGTTAGCCGTGGCACGTGCATTGCCAATTTTAGAATGGGCACCAGCGAAAGGTGAACGTGCTGAAGTAGTCAAATCTAAGACTCAGCAAGCAAATCAAGAGCTTGGTATTAACAAGCAAATTGAGCAAGAAGAAGTATTACCTTCAGCGGCTGTGCCTGATCTTGATGCGGCAGAGTCTCGCTTGCATCACAAGTCTGGCAAATCATTAACAACGCATGTTGCCTAAGTGCAATATCGCTAAATAAAAATACGAATTGGGGGAGCACACCATGACGCAATTACAACAACCAATTAAATTTGCTTATTGGGTACCAAATGTAAGCGGTGGCCTTGTAGTAAGTAACATCGAACAGCGTACAGACTGGAGTTATGACTACAATGTTCGACTTGCACAGGCTGCCGAAAAAAATGGTTTTGAATATGCGCTCACTCAAATTCGTTTTACGGCGGGGTACGGAGCAGAAAACCAGCATGAATCAGTAAGTTTCAGTCATGCATTACTGGCAAAAACTGAAAAACTTAAGGTGATTGCGGCTATTCTGCCCGGCCCCTGGAAACCGGCACTCGCAGCTAAGCAACTTGCAACAATTGATTATCTAACTGAAGGCCGTATTGCCATTAATGTGGTGAGTGGTTGGTTTAGAGGAGAGTTTGATGCGATTGGTGAAGAGTGGCCAGAACATGATCAGCGCTACGTCCGCTCTGAAGAATTCATTCGCACGCTAAAAGGAATTTGGACTACCGATAACTATAGTTTCGATGGTAAATATTACCAATTCCAAAACTACACACTTAAGCCAAAACCACTGCAAAAGCCTTATATTGAAGTATTTCAAGGTGGTAGCTCACGTGCTGCACGTGACATGGCTTCACGTGTTTCTGACTGGTATTTCACTAACGGTAATACTGTAGAGGAAATTCAAAAACAAGTCGAAGACATCCGTACCAAAGCTAAAGCCAATAACCATCAGGTTAAAATTGGTGTGAACGCTTTCATTATTGCTAGAGATACCGAAGAAGAAGCAAAAGCGGTACTTCAAGAAATTATTGATAAAGCCAACACTGAAGCCGTAAATGCGTTTGGCGATGCAACACGTGAAGCAGGTGCAGCTTCTCCAGAGCAACAAGGTAACTGGGCAAAATCAAGTTTTGAAGATTTAGTGCAATATAATGATGGCTTTAAAACCAATTTAATTGGTACACCTCAGCAAATTGCAGAGCGTATTGTGGCGCTTAAAAATGTAGGTGTTGATTTGATTCTTTCTGGATTTTTACATTTCATTGAAGAAGTAGAATATTTTGGGGAAAAAGTTCTACCACTCGTTCGCCAATTAGAACTTCAACAAGAAAAGGAGATAGAAATTCAAGCGAAATCAGCCTAAAAAACTTCATTTAAAGCAGCGCAAGACAATAAAAACAATAAATTAAAAATAAAGACTTATTGGCTCCAAGACTCGGCTTGGAGCCTTTATTTTTAAGATTTCTCGACTTCTCGAATCACTGTTTCAACCGAGTAACGGCACCATTTTGAAAGTTTCTCGATGAATTCATTTAATGCTGCGGGTTCAAAATGGCTGACGATCATATAGCACGCATTGCCCATCACTTTAAAGCATTCATCTATTTGTTCATATTGCTTAACCAAATTTTCAATTTCTTCAAAAGCGCGTTGTTCATTTAAATGCAAATGAATAAATTGTTTATGCGAATATTGCACGGCAATTGTGTAATTTTTAATGACACCAGCATCCATTAACTGAGCAATTCGAGCGCCCACTGCCTGCCCTGTCCGGTGAACTCGCTGTCCAATTTCTTTATTGGTTAGTCGAGAATCCTGTTTAAGCAATGCAATAATTTTTAGATCAATCGGGTCTAATTCAATATTCATTTTTCATGGCGAAAGAAATCTGGCGGTAATGCTTTCATCTGACTATAGCCGATTTTACTGGCAGAGAATAATCTTGTTTTATCTCATATCAACAAGAGTGATCTCATGAAACAAGCACTATTAATTATCGATGTACAAAATGATTATTTTAAAAATGGCAAAATGGAATTGGTTGGGCCAGAGCAAGCGCTAGAAAAAATAAAACAACTCGAACAATATTTTAGCGAGAAAAACTTGCCAATCATTTATGTGCAACATATTAATCCGCCACAAGCCAGCTTCTTCCAAGAAAATACAGATGGGGTTTTACTTCACCCTGAACTTAGCGCTCACGATGAATCATTAATCGTGACAAAGCATTATCCAAACAGTTTTTTAGAAACCAATTTAGATGAGCTTTTAAAAGCACATCAAATTGAACAACTCGTGATTACAGGCATGATGACTCACATGTGTATTGATTCAGGCACACGCGCAGCCAAAGAACTGGGCTATCAACCAATCTTGATTGCAGATGCAACGGCAACTCGTGATTTAAGTTATGCTGGAAAGACTGTAAAAGCTGAAGATGTACAAACTGCTTTTTTAACTGCGCTTAGTACATTCGCGAATGTACAAAATACTGCTGACTTTTTAGCAAACTCTTAATAAAGCTTAATAAAAAAGCCCCAAATGGGACTTTTTAAAATTAGTTTTGCTTATCAGGATAAACCGTTGCAATTAACTGATCTACTACAGCAGGTTCAGCCAAAGTTGAAGTGTCACCTAAACTATCTAATTCATTCGCTGCAATCTTTCTTAAAATACGGCGCATGATTTTACCCGAACGCGTTTTAGGTAATGCTGGTGCCCAATGGAGTGCATCTGGTGAAGCTACTGGCCCGAGTACTTTACGTACCCAGTTAATTAACTCTTTACGCAGTTCTTCCGACTCTGGAACACCCGCTTGTAGAGTCACAAAAGTACAAATACCTTGTCCTTTAATATCATGCGGCATACCCACCACCGCGGCTTCTGCTACGGCTTCATGTGACACCAAAGCACTTTCAATTTCAGCAGTACCTAAACGGTGGCCTGAAACGTTCAAGACATCATCAACTCGACCTGTAATCCAGTAATAGCCATCTTCATCACGACGAGCTCCATCACCTGTAAAGTAGGTATTTTTAAAGGTCGAGAAATACGCTTCAATAAAGCGATCAGGATCGCCCCAAATAGTACGCATCTGGCCCGGCCATGAATCTTTAATCACCAGATTACCTTCGGCCGCACCTTCTAGCTCATTGCCCTCACCATCTACAATGGCAGGTTGAATACCAAATAACGGACGTGTTGCCGAACCCGGTTTTAAAGCTGTTGCACCCGGCAATGGGGCAATCAAAATACCGCCTGTTTCGGTTTGCCACCATGTATCAACAATCGGACAGCGGCCCTCACCAACAACGTTGTAGTACCAATTCCAAGCTTCAGGGTTAATAGGCTCACCGACAGAACCAAGTAAACGCAGGCTGCTACGGTTACTTTCACGTACAAATGAATCCCCTTCTCGCATCATGGCGCGAATCGCGGTTGGCGCTGTATATAAAATAGAAACTTTGTGCTTATCGACCACATGACCAAGACGTGCCCATGTTGGATATTGAGGTACACCCTCAAACATTAAAGTCGTAGTTCCATTTGCAAGTGGGCCATAAATCAAATAACTATGCCCTGTAATCCAGCCTACATCGGCCGTACACCAGTACACATCATCTTGTTTTAGATCAAAGACCTCTTTAAAGGTACTTGTTACATAGACTAAATAACCACCTGTAGTATGCAGAACACCTTTCGGTTTACCTGTCGAGCCCGAGGTATAGAGAATAAATAATGGGTCTTCTGCCTTCATCGGTTCTGGAGGACAGTTTGCATCAACCTCCATAATAATGAGGTGATACCACAAATCACGCCCCGGCTTCATTTCAATCGGGTTCGCATTACGGTAAACCACCACTACATTTTCAACACACTCTGTACCCGGCAATTCTAGAGCCAAATCGACATTTTCTTTGAGTGGTAATAGTTTTCCGGCACGTAGACTTGAGTCTGCGGTAATCACCAGTTTAGCTTGGCTATCTTCAATACGACTTGCTAAAGAGTCTGGCGAGAACCCACCAAACACCACGCAATGAACAGCACCAATACGGGCACAGGCTAACATGGCAATTGCAGCCTCAGTCACCATTGGCATATACAACACAACACGGTCGCCTTTACCAATACCATATTTCTTTAAAACGTTGGCAAAGCGGCAGACTTCGTCGTGTAATTCTTTATAAGAAACGATCTTATGACGAGAAGGATGGTCCCCTTCCCAAATAATTGCAGGTTTATGTGGATGTTCTTTAAGATGCCTGTCTAGGCAGTTTGCTGACACATTCAACTCACCATCAGCAAACCATTCAATTTTGAAATTGTCTTTGTCAAAACTCGTATTTTTAACTTGGGTAAATGGTTTTATCCAATCGACAATTTTAGCTTGCTCTGCCCAGAATTCATCTGGGTTCTCGATAGAGTGTTGATAACGTTTAAAGTAGTCTGCTTCAACAGTACGAGCTGTTTTTTTAAATTCCTCTGGTACTGGATAGATCTCATTCATACGCAACTTCCTTGATCTTGTGCATCCCATCTCGAGACTGTGGCTATTATTTTACTGGATCTTATTTGCATGCCTTTGCAGTATGATGACTCTTTCAAAGTCTAAACAATGCGACTTTGGTCATATATTGATCACTTACTCAAGCACACGAAATTGTGAACATTTTTATAAAATTAAGTTGATTTAAAACATTTGTCTATAGCTTTTACTTTTATAATTTTTGCAAGATTTGATGGTTTTGATCATCAACAAAGATTATTTTGTCTCTCATACGCAACACAGGAATAAAATAATATGTTTGCCCAAACAAGCTCCTCACGCCCACCACAACTCCCTTTTAAAGATAGTCCGTTTTCAATTCATGGACGTTTTAATCGTATGAGCTATTTAGGTGGTTATGGACTGATTTATTTAGTCACCCTCTTGGGCTATTTCATTTTGGCTTCATTTCTTGGAAGTTTTCAGCTTTCAAGCAATTTATTTAATTTTGAATTTTATAGCTCTCTTTCTGGAGCCAGTGCCTTGGTAGTCTGGGCTTTTTCGCTGTTCCTGATTTATTTAAATATTGTTCTCGTTGTTCGACGTTTGCACGATCTAAATAAGAGTGGCTGGATGGGATTGCTATTGTTCATTCCAGTTGTTCAGTTCTTTTTTATGATTTATTTACTGCTTGCCTCAGGTACAGCAGGTCCAAACGAATACGGTCCTGTTCGACCAGCAACGTTTATAGAAAAACTGATGGCTTGGCTTATTTTAGTCGCTATTTTAGTTAGCCTTATTTCAACAGCAGGAATTTTTTATTATTTCTCAGGGACTGATACCTTAGAAACACCGACACAAATCTTACAAAAAGGAACGGAATACTTTTAATTAAAAAACACTTTATTATTTAGATGAACTCATTATAGTAGGCGCACATTTTATCTCCTACTATGATGAAAGCCGAAAATCGCTTTCATAAATTTTTTTAATTGAGACTTGCCGTGGCTGATGAACAAAAATCCTTAACGGATGTCGCAAAAAATACAGGCGAACTTTTGCAAGAAGCGGGCACTAAAACCACTCAAACGGTTTTAGCCCATACTGAAAAGTATCATGATGCCTATACCACTATCGACAAAATCGTGGATAGCTTCTGGGAACGTGTGCCTTATATATGTATTGCGATTATCGTTTTTATTATTTTTTGGCTACTGACCAAATTATTTAAGTTCTTTGTTCGTAAAACCTTAGAAAACCGCTCTTACACGCGCCAAAACCTAGTTTTGGTCTTAAACCGTGTAGGCAGTACAACAATTTTATTCTTTGGTTTCTTAATTGCTCTCGTCATTATGATTCCAGGGTTTACACCAGGGCAACTCATGAGTGCACTTGGAATTGGTTCTGTCGCTATCGGTTTTGCATTTAAAGATATCTTTCAAAACTTATTGTCAGGCATCTTAATCTTATTAAGCGAACCATTCCGCATTGGCGATTCCATTGTTGTAAATTCGCTTGAAGGAACTGTTGAAGATATTCAAATTCGTGCAACATTCTTACGCTCGCCAGATGGTCGTCGAATTGTTATTCCAAACGCAACTGTTTATACAAGTGCTTTAACTGTAAATACTGCTTATCAACAACGACGCTGTGAGTTTGTAGTCGGAATTGGATATGACGATGACGAACAAAAAGCTAAGCAGATTATTTTAGATATTCTTAACAATGACCGAAATGTACTCAGCCAGCCCGCCTTCTCGGTTAACGTTACAGCGTTAGCAGATTTCTCGGTTAACCTGACTGTACGCTGGTGGGTTGATACAACTGAAACTGATATTTCGTCATCTACGAGCACCATTCAAGCTCAGGTCAAGCAAGCTTTTAATGCGAACGGAATTAATATTCCATATCCAATTCAGGAATTAAAAATGGCAGCAAATCAGCCACTTTTAAACCCTGAGGCATCAACTAAAGAGACGACCTAAAATATAAGAAATAGACGTTTCAGTTCTTAAAATACGGTTGCCTAAGCTCACAGCTTGGCAGCCGTTTTTTCTGAGCAAATCAACTTCATAGGGAATAAAGCCACCTTCGGGGCCCACGACTACACTACAAGCATGTGGAATATTAACTGGCATGCTCTGCTCGGCATAAGGGTGAGCCACATAGGCGGGTGTTTCTTTCGAGATCAAGCTTGGCAGAACGTCTTCAACAAAAGGTTTAAAGCGTTTGTACATGTGAATTTCAGGAACAATCGTGTCACCTGCTTGCTCAAGCCCTAAAGTCACATAGTTATCGAGTTGTTGCAAAAATGGAGTTTGCCAATAGCTTTTATCTACGCGATAACTATGAATCAAACTAATTCTTTCAACACCTAAAGTCACACTGTCCATGATTAAACGGCGTAAAACTTTGGGTCTTGGTAAAGCTACGATTAAATGAACCGGAATTTTTGCAGGGACAGCTTCTTCACTAGTAGGTCGTATACAAACTTCTTGCTCGTTAATCGAAATAATTTCAGTGGTATAACGTGCGCCATTACGAACACCAACTTTTAGATTCTGGCCAACCGTAATATCAAGATGTTCACGTAAATGTTGTAATTGGCGCTTTGAGTGAATTACCCATGTGTCTGACTGAATATCTTCAGGCTCTAGCAAAACAATATTCATGATTTGTCGGCCAAATACCGGTTAATTACGCCAATATGTTTTTGCAATGAACCTTGGTTACGTTGTAAGACTTTATGTGCTTGTTCTACTACTTGTTGGGCCTGATCAGGTTCAGCTAAACACGCCATCCAAATTGCTACAACTTGCTCAGCGTCTTGGGCGATGAGCACACCATTTTCGTCAATGAATTCATCGACAATGGTTTGGAAATTAAAGTAACGAGGTCCAATGACGGTCGGTACATTCAAAACCATAGGCTCTAAAATATTATGTCCACCACCTGGTTCATTTAAAGAACCACCCACAAAACACACCTGACTTAAGGCATACCATAACCAAAGCTCTCCCATACTATCGGCTAGATAAACCTGTGTACTCGTATGAATACTTTGGTTCAAGCTTCTACGGTGAGTAATTAAATCTAGGTTTTGGCAAATTTCAAAGACTTCGTCGAAACGTTCAGGATGTCGAGGTACGACAATACAGACTAACTCTGGATCTGATTTTAAATAAGGCTGAAGTGCTTGCAAAATTTGTTGTTCTTCGGGTGCATGTGTACTGGCAATTGTCAGTACTTTACGTTGGCCCAAATACCATAGCTGGTGTAACTTTGCTGCCTGATTTATAAATGCTTCTGGTGCGTGAATATCAAATTTAATATTTCCAACCACCTGACTTTTTTGTTGATCTAAGCCAAGCTCGACATAGCGTTGGCGAGTAGCATTATCTTGTGCCAATACCCAGTCAATTTGTCTCAGCATTCCTGCTGTTAGACCTGAGACTCGGCTATAACCTTTAGCTGATTTTTCTGATAAGCGTGCATTTAACAATAAACAAGGAACATGTTGTAGCTTGGCTTGATCAATTAAATTTGGCCAAAGTTCAGTTTCAACCAATGCTAAAAGTTTTGGCTGATACAATTCAAAAAATTGTTTTAAAAGATGCTTTTGATCAACAGGCAAATAAACTGCTTGAAATAAATCTAAATAAGGTGCTTTTAAAAATAATGATTTGGCACGTGCCTGCCCAGTTTTAGTCGTATTAGTAACTAGCACAGGTTGTCCGAGTTTAAGATAATGCTCGATTAAAGGCTGCGCAGCATTGGTTTCTCCAACCGAAACAGCATGGAACCAAATTGCTCTCACATTTTTTGGAGATTCAAACGGCCCAAATCTTTCCAGACATTCCTGATTATATAATTCCTGGCTTTCTGCACGTTTTTTTATCCGCCAGTGGTAAAAAGGTTTTAATAAATGGAGTGCGGTGTTGTACCAAAATGGGGTCGCCAAGCGGTTTGCCTCAAATAGTCAAAGTTTAAAACTGGGGAAAATATAACATAGATAGAAAAAATGGCAGAGTTTCGATACCTAAACTCTACCATTACAAGAAAAGCGATTTACTGAACCCATAAATGAATGAGGTCAGTAAATTATCAGTTTAAAAAATTACGAAGCTTCTAGCGTTGGATAGTCTGTATAACCTTCAGCACCTTTTGCATATAAAGTTGTTGGTTGAAGTTCATTTAAAGGTAAGTCTTGCTCTAAACGCTGTAAAAGATCTGGGTTGGCAATATATGCTTTACCAAAAGATACTGCGTCAGCTTCACCATCACGCAAAATACGTTTTGCTGACTCTGGTGTTAGGTTCTCATTCGCAATCCATACACCATTAAATTTTTCACGAAGTTTAGGGCTAATACTATCAGCAGCTTCGTATTCACGAGAGAAGATGAAAGCAACGTTACGTTGGCTCAGTTGTTCAACAACATAACCAAAAGTTGCTAATGGATTTTCATCACCCATATCGTGTGAATCACCACGTGGTGCAATATGTACACCTACTCGGCCAGCGCCCCACACTTCAATAAATGCATCAACGACTTCTAATAATAAACGTGCACGGTTTTCAACAGGACCACCGTATTCGTCATCACGTTGATTTGTATTACTTTGAAGGAATTGGTCAATTAAGTAACCATTCGCTGCATGTAATTCAACACCATCAAAACCAGCTGCTTTAGCTAATTCTGCTGAATGTTTATATTGAGCAACAACCTCTTTCACTTCTTCTAATGAAAGTGCGCGTGGTGTTACATACGGGCGTTTAGGACGTAATAAACTCACTTCACCCGCAGGTTGAATTGCACTTGGTGCAACAGGAATATCACCATCTAAAAGTTCAGGATGCGAAATACGCCCCACATGCCAAAGCTGAGCTACAATTTTTGAACCTTGAGCATGAACTGCCTCAATAATTTTATTCCAAGCTTGTGCCTGTTCTTCTGACCATAATCCCGGGGTTTCTGCATAACCCACAGTTTTTGAACCAATCACTGTTGCTTCAGTCAAAATAAGACCAGCATTTGCACGCTGTTGATAATATTCAACCATCAAATCATTAGGTACTCGGCTTTCACCACTACGCGCACGCGTTAATGGAGCCATTACCAATCGATTTTTGATTTCAAAATCACCAACCGTTAAAGGAGTATTGAGTTCAGCCATAGTCGCCTCGACTTACACTTTAATATTGTTAAAGTGTTTGTTTTAAATGTTCGATATATTGCTGAATCAAAGCTTCGTTACGTGAAAAATAAGACCATTGACCATATTTTTGGACCTGAATCAGACCCGCCTGTTGTAAAACAGACAAATGATTCGACATTGTAGACTGTGCTACTTTGCCCAATCGTTCAATATGACCTGCACAAACACCCTTCTCAAAACTACCACCACACTCTTCCACTGGTAAATAATGCGCAGGTTCTTTCAACCATTGCAAAATCTGCCGACGTAGCGGATTGGAAAGGGCTTTGCTAATTGCATCAATATCCATAGGCTCAACACGTCTTTTAAACGAACAAAGCTTTATTCAGCATTTCGAAGACATCATATCGCACTTTTGCGATATTCATATCTATTTTTTTCGATATTCATATCGCATTTTTTCGATTAAGATCCGAAGGCTGAATTGCTTTGCCGTTTTAATCGCTAAAAATCCAAGAGTTCTACATATTCATAGATGAACTGTATTTAAACTAAAAGTTCAGCAGACTCTTATAAACCTTGTTTTAAGCTCGCCTCAATAAAGCGATCAAGGTCACCATCAAGAACAGCACCTGTATTAGAGTTTTCAACACCCGTGCGTAAATCTTTAATACGCGAATCATCTAATACATATGAACGAATTTGGCTTCCCCAACCAATATCAGACTTCGAGTCTTCTAGAGCTTGAGCCGCTTCATTACGTTTTTGCATTTCCAATTCATACAAACGCGCACGTAACTGTTTCCATGCGTGGTCACGGTTAGCATGTTGCGAACGCTGGTTCTGACACGCCACAACAATACCTGTTGGAGTGTGAGTCAAACGTACTGCCGAATCGGTTTTGTTAATATGCTGACCACCTGCACCAGATGCACGGTAAGTATCTGTACGAACATCAGAAGGATTAATATCAATTTCGATATTGTCATCAACTTCTGGTGAAATAAACACCGCAGAGAATGAAGTATGACGGCGGTTACCACTGTCGAATGGTGACTTACGCACTAAACGGTGTACACCAGATTCTGTACGTAACCAACCGTAGGCATATTCACCTTCAACACGAATTGTTGCAGATTTAATACCAGCTACGTCACCATCAGATACTTCCATGAGTTCTGCTTTAAAGCCATGACGTTCAATCCAGCGCATATACATACGTAATAACATAGATGCCCAGTCTTGTGCTTCGGTACCGCCTGAGCCTGATTGAATCTCGACATAGCAAGGATTCGGGTCCATTGGGTTACTAAACATACGACGGAATTCAAGTTTAGCCAGTTCATCTTCAGCAGCACTAAGCTCTGACTGAACATCTTCAAGCAAGCTTTCATCATCAGCTTCTACAGCCAAATCTAACATCGCTTTTGCATCTTCAAGTTGTGTTGACAACCCATCCAATACATTAATAACGTTTTCTAGTTCACCCTTTTCTTTTGCCATCGCCTGAGCACGGCTTTGATCATTCCAAATCGCAGGGTCTTCTAACTCACGTAAAACTTCTTCTAAACGCTCTTTTTTCAGATCGTAGTCAAAGATACCCCCGTAGTGTTTGGCTACGATCAGTTAAGTCTTTCAATTGGTTTAGATAAGGATTAATTTCCACGCGAGTGTTCCCATAAGAGCAGATAAACAGTCAATTATTTTAGCATAGCTGCGGTTATCTTCGAACCTGCTTTGTATTTCTCATTATATTTCACTCATCTAATTTCTAAATTTTCTTCAGTTCATTTTAAGCTTAACCAGTAACATCCTCATACAAAATTGGGTACTTTTACAGCATTTTTTATGATCTACACAAAATCTCCTCAATTTTAATAAAATTAAACATTCTATTTTTACAGTTTAAAATCAAATATTTAAGTTAAACATATTTACAAAAAAAGCACATAGTTACAGTGTGGTTACTTGTACAAGATTGACGCTACCCGATTTTCCTCTAGACTAAAAGTTGTAACAAAACATTTATAAAATCGCTTTTTAGAGGGGAGAGATTCCATGAAAAAACTAGCAATTGCATCAGCTCTTTTATCTGCACTCGCAGTAAGTGGCGCAGCAAACGCTTACCAAGCTGAAGTTGGTGGTTCTTACAATTATCTTGATCCAGACAACGGTAGCAGCGTAAGTAAATTCGGTGTTGACGGGACTTATTACTTTAATCCTGTTCAAACTCGTAACGCTCCACTTGCAGAAGCAGCATTTTTAAGCCGTGCAAGTAATGTTAACGCACTTATCAACTATGGCGATAACAGCGGTACTAAAGATACTCAGTATGGCGTAGGTGTTGAATACTATGTTCCTAACTCAGATTTTTATGTTAGCGGTGATGTAGGTCGAAATGAGACTGAAATTGATAACACCAACATTGATCGTAAATTAACTACTTATGCAGCTGAAGTAGGTTATTTACCAGCTCCAGGTTTATTACTTGCACTAGGTGTTAAAGGTTACGACGAAAAAGACGGTAAAGACGGCGCTGATCCAACAGTTCGTGCTAAATACGTAACTCAAGTAGGTCAACATGACGTAAACCTTGAAGCGTTCGGTGCGTTTGGTGACCTAGACGAATATAAAGTTCGTGGTGACTACTACATCGATAAAACTTTAAGTCTTGGTGTGGATTACTACAATAACGACTTAACTGATAAAGATGAATTTGGTATTAATGCTAAAAAATTCTTAAATCAACAAGTAAGTCTTGAAGGTCGTATTGGTTTCGGTGACAACGATAACACTTATGGTATTCGTGCAGGCTACCGCTTCTAATCTTACCTAAAAGTTTATAAAAAAATCCGCTCAAATGAGCGGATTTTTTTTATTGGTTTAAATGCACAATACGCAATTGTAAATTTACATTACCCTTAAATACATTACGATCAATCTCATAGACCAAATGAACTTCATCTCGCATAGGATTAAATTCAAATCGTCCAGCGGCATTAAAAGCAATCGCATCAAAAGTATATTGATCAAGAGCCAATCTAAGTTTTAGATGTGTTTCTTTAAGCCAGCGATAATCGACAACTTTAAAATGTCCTTCAAACTGAGGAAAAGGGAATTTTTGCCCCCATGGCCCAAGCTGCTCTATCCAGTCCAATGTGTCTAGTTGCAAAGCCGAAGCTGGTAATTCCCCATCCGTCCATAGCGTTGCTTGAAACAAAGATTCTTCCATAGCTGCAACACAGGTAGTAAACACTGTTTTAAAAGCATCAAAATTTTCTTTACGTATCGTTAAACCTGCCGCCGCCGCATGTCCACCAAAATGGCTCACCAATTCCGGATGTTGTTCAGCAACCTTTTCAATCATATCTCGAATGTGCACACCATCAATTGAACGTGCAGATCCTTTAATATGGACACCATCTTCATCTGGTGCAAAGACAATAGCTGGGCGATGAAACTGTTCTTTTAAACGCCCTGCGACAATCCCAATCACCCCTTGATGCCAGTTTTCTTCGAACAGTACAAGTGCCGGAGGAATATCTTCTTTTGAAATTTGCAAGCTATCTAAAGCAGATAAAGCTTGTTGCTTCATCTCTCCTTCAATTTGTCGCCGCTCTATATTCAACTGATTTAATTGTTGAGCAATCGGGTAAGCTGTTTCCATAGAGTCTGCTAATAAACACTCTATACCGATTCGCATGCTCTCCATACGCCCAGCAGCATTAATACGCGGACCTAAAACAAAACCTAGATCTTGTGCACGCAAAGACGACGCCTCTCGGCCAGCAATATCCAACAGTGCCAATATTCCAACTCGACATTGATGTTGCTGAATGCGCTTCACGCCTGCATCCACTAAAATGCGGTTGTTATAATCTAATACAGCAACATCCGCATAAGTTCCCAAAGCGACTAAATCTAGATATTGAGTGACTTTACTTGTGCTTTTACTTTGTCTACTACGTAAACTTGCTAAATTGGCCAGCACATAAAATGCCACACCAACACCAGCAAGCGCCTTACTTGGAAAATCACAGCCTAACTGATTTGGGTTAACCACCGCTTCTGCTAGAGGAGTTTCTTTTGTTGTTAAGTGGTGATCAGTAATAATAACTTGCATGCCCAGAGAATGGGCTGTATCTACTCCAGCATGGCTGGAAATTCCATTATCGACTGTAATTAATAAATCGGGTTGATAAGTTTGATGCGCAAGCTCTGCAATTGCGGGGGTAAGCCCATAACCGTATTTAAATCGGTCTGGAACTAAATAGTCGACTTGTGCTCCCATATCGCGAAGCACCAATACCATTAACGCTGTGCTGGTTGCACCGTCAGCATCATAGTCACCGACAATAACAATCTTTTTTTGTGCATCAATAGCTTGATCTATTAATGCCACAGCAGTTTCTAATCCTTTGAGCTGAGGAGCAAGTAAATTCTTAAGCTTTAGCTCTAATTCCTGTTCAGATTGTACTCCCCGCCTTGCCAAAATTTCGGCAATAAACGGCGGCACGCCCTGAAATTGTTCAGGGCGTGTTAATAAAGGTCTTTGTTTGATTTGTATTTTTGTCATTTAAGGCATCAGTCGGTGCAGCGTCCATTGACCGTCGATTTTTTCATAACTCAAGCGGTCATGTAAACGATTTGGTCGTCCTTGCCAGAATTCAAAATAATCTGGTTGCAGACGATAACCGCCCCAAAACTCCGGCTTATCAAGCACTTCACGGCTTTCAACTTGCTGTTGTAAGTCTTGAAAACGTTGCTGTAACAGCTCTCGGCTTTCAATTTTACCGCTTTGTGGAGTACTGATATGCGCTGCAATCTGGCTATCACGTGGTCGTTTAAGATAGTAATCTGTAGATTCTTGCTCAGCAATTTTAACTACACGACCACCCACTCGCACCTGACGCTCTAGACTTGGCCAGTAAAATAATAATTCGGCATATGGATTTTCTGCCAAATCAATACCTTTTTGACTGTCATAATTCGTATAAAAATCATAACCAGCTTCTGTGGCCCCACGCAACAAAACTGTTCTAACATGAGGTCTGCCATTTGCACTTGCAGTTGCTAATGACATTGCATAGGGTTCATGCAAATTGGCTGCTAGAGCATGGTTAAACCAACCCAGAAACTGCTGATGAGGGTTAGATTCAACCTGCCCCTCATGCAACTCACCTTGCTCATAACTTAAGCGTAATTCACTTAAATCTTTGATGACATCACTCATGTCATGCACCTTATGCGACTTGTGCTTGTGAACGAACTGAATCTGCTAAATGCTGAGCTAAAGCTTTAACCTCTTGCTCATCATCACCTTCAACCATGACACGAATCACAGGCTCTGTTCCAGACTTACGAATCAGGATACGGCCACGCCCTTTGAGCTGTGCTTCTGCCTTATCAAATTCAGTAACCAATGCCGGAATAGAATACGGATCAAGCATTTGTTCTAAACGTACATTCAAAAGAACTTGCGGGAATAATTTAAAGTCTTGAACCAATTCATGAAGAGCCTTGTTTTGCTCAACCATCACAGTTAAAACTTGAAGAGCGGCGATAATGGCATCACCAGTCGTACTCTTGTCTAAAGTTAGAATATGACCAGAAGGTTCGCCACCTATCCCCCAACCATTTTCTTCTAAAGCTTGTAATACATAGCGGTCACCGACTTTTGCACGGACAAAGTTAACGTTTGCTTTTGCTAGTGCAACTTCAAGTGCCATATTACTCATGACAGTACCAACAATACCCGCTGGCTTATTTTGAGCTTGAGTCGCCAAAATATATAAAATATGGTCGCCATCGATTAAGTTACCAAACTTATCAACCATCACAACACGGTCAGCATCGCCATCAAAGGCAATACCTAAATCTGCTTCGTGCTCAACTACTGCTTTTTGTAAGTGTTCAGGATGTGTTGAACCACAGCTCTCATTAATATTTAAGCCATCTGGTTCATTATATAAAGCAACAACTTTTGCCCCTAACTCACGGAAAACTGAAGGCCCAACGCTATATGCAGCGCCATGAGCACAGTCCAACACAATCTTTAAATTATTTAAATCAAAGTGGTAAGGGAATGTAGATTTACAGAATTCAATATAGCGACCATTTGCATCATTTACACGAACACTTTTACCTAAGTTTGCAGTGTCCTCAATGAATAAATCTTTTTCTAATTCGCGGTTAATTTCTTCTTGTAACGAATCCGGTAATTTTTTGCCTTCACTTGAGAAGAATTTAATCCCATTATCATAATATGGATTATGCGATGCAGAAATAACAATACCTGCATGTGCATGTAAAGCACGAGTAAGGTGTGCAATGGCTGGTGTTGGTAATGGACCAAGTAAATGAACATATACGCCAGCAGCGTTTAAGCCCGCCTGCAAAGCAGATTCTAAAATGTAGCCAGATAAACGAGTGTCTTTTCCTAACACAACGAGTGGTTTATTTTTTTGACTCGTTCGTTTTAATACCTTCCCTGCAGCAAAACCGAGTTTTAAAGCAAACTCTGGAGTAATAGGCATTTGCCCAAATTTTCCACGAATACCATCCGTTCCAAAATAACTCATAGCTTATCTCATTCTTACGCCACTTCAGCGGTGGCTCACTTCATATATGGCAATTCCGCCATATTTCTTTTCTCGGATTTACTTTACACCAAAAACAAAAAGCCGTCAGTGTAATGACGGCTTTCTTCATTGTTTTGGTTACCAAAATCTAACCAACACGATAGTTTGGAGCTTCTTTAGTAATCGTTACATCGTGAACATGTGACTCAGACATACCTGCTGAAGTAATTTTCACAAATTTCGCATTTTGGCGAAGATCTTCAATCACAGCTGAACCGGTATAACCCATCGATGAACGTAAACCACCCATCATTTGATGAACGATGTTACCCATTGGACCTTTATATGGAACACGGCCTTCGATTCCTTCTGGTACTAATTTCTCAGCACCCGCTTTTGAATCTTGGAAATAACGGTCAGCAGAACCAGTTGCTCCCGCCATTGCACCTAATGAACCCATACCACGATATGCTTTGTAGTAACGACCTTGGAAAAACTCCACTTCGCCAGGCGCTTCTTCAGTACCTGCAAGTAATGAACCAACCATGATCGTGCTTGCACCCGCACCGATCGCTTTTGCCATATCGCCAGAGAAGCGGATACCGCCATCTGCAATTAAAGGAATTTGATCTTTTAGTGCGCTAGCAACGCTGTCAATCGCAGAAATTTGTGGCATACCAATACCTGCCACAATACGTGTTGTACAGATAGAACCAGGACCAATACCCACTTTTACAGCATCTGCACCAGCATCTAATAATGCTAATGCAGCATCACCAGTTGCAATGTTTCCACCAATCACTTGTACTTGAGGGAAGTTTTGTTTCACCCAACGTACACGTTCAATTACACCAGCTGAGTGACCGTGTGCTGTATCAACAACAATGACGTCAACACCAGCTTCAACCAATGCTTCCACACGACTTGGTGTATCAGCACCTGTACCTACCGCAGCACCAACACGTAAACGACCAAGGTCATCTTTACAACTGTTTGGATAACTTTCAGCTTTGCGGAAGTCAGTCACTGTAATTAAGCCTTTAAGTTCGTTGCTCTCGCCAACGACCAAGACTTTTTCAATACGGTGTTTTTGCAATAATGCTTGAATATTTTCTTTAGACTCGCCTTCACGTACAGTGACTAAACGATCTTGGCCTGTCATGATGTTGCTAACAGGTTGTTCTAAATTAGTTTCAAAACGCGTATCACGGCCTGTCACAATACCAACAACCTTGCCGTCTTTAACAACAGGTACACCGCTAATGTTATTAGCAGTGGTAATTGCAATCAGTTCACGTACCGTAGTTTCAGGCGTTACAGTGATAGGGTCTTTCACCATACCCGCTTCGAATTTCTTTACACGGCGTACTTCTGCAGCTTGAGCAGCAATATCCATGTTTTTGTGCAAAATCCCGATACCACCATTTTGTGACATCGCAATCGCCATACGTGACTCAGTCACTGTATCCATTGCAGCTGAAACTAATGGGATATTTAAATGAATGCCGCGAGTTAATCGTGTCTTTAAAGAGACATCTTTTGGGAGAACAGTAGAGTAGGCAGGAAGTAATAAGACATCATCGAAGGTTAGCGCTTCTTGAACGATGGTCAGCATAACAATCTCACTGGTAAATTCCGTGAGCTATTATAAACAAATTTCAATGCAATTTTCATATTATCTTTGCCTTTTTCAGCAATAGATGTAGAGCTGCTCTAAATAATTCCCACTTATTATCGTTTTAACGTTATTTTTTAACCCATGTTTTTGCAACCCAGAATTTTATCTGGGTTGATCATTAGACATCATATTTAGGCAGGACAACTAAAAACTTGTTCTGTCATCAAGTCGACACCACAAGGTAAAACCTCAATCCAGTCCAAAAACTGATTAATCATTCCTTTGCCAATAAATGGACTGCCATGCTGTGGAACAATCATTTCAATGTCCATCTGGCGGACCATGTTTACCCATAAACGAATAACCTTATTGGAACACATATAGCGTTGGTGAAAAGCTTTCATTTTTAGAACATGCGTATCGAAATCTGTTAAAGGTTGGTTAGCATCCTCAACAATCGAAGCCCCCATATCGCCAGAAAATAAAATTTTAGCGACTGGATCATAAAACTGAAAATTACCGACCGAATGTAGAAAATGGGCAGGAACTACAACTAACTTTGATTCCCCCAATTGAATCACTTGGCCACGGTCAGGTAATTCAATAAGACGGTCTTCCCAATTCCCTTTCATACGCTCACTCATAAATGAGGAATTTAGGTGCGGTAGAAAACGTGCCCATAATTTTGACGCCACCACTTTAGCGTCGGTATAGACTAACCAGCGTGGCATTGAGGTAATAATGTCTGGATCCTGATGCGAAGCCATCACATAGTCCAGATTTTTCAAACGTGTATATTTATTTAATTCCATCGTTAATGGAACATAGGTCAAATCGCCACCCGGATCGATTACAGCAGCACGCTCATGATCAATAATTAAAAATTGATTGGCTTGGATACCTTCCCCTTTGACCAAACTGGTAAAACTAATACATTTATGTACGCCATTATCAAATAATATCTGCGATGTTGTTTTTTCAAACCCCATACAATTCCCCAAAAAAACTTTAAATATTAGATATTTTTATATCCATACTAAAATAAAGGGATTCGATAACTCTTGCAATAAATTGCTTTATTTTTCTCATAATATTTTAAAATAGCTTTTGCTTTTCTTATTTTATAAATGAATCATAATGTTATTTAAAATTCACATACAATAAATTAAAATAATTCTCATTATCACTTTGTCTTTTGCGCTGTCTAGACCTCCCATGAACCAAGCACCTTATTTTTCAAGCTCTAAAACATTGTTAGCAGTTGCTATTTTTAGCTTAATGACAGCAAGTCATGCTGATGAAACAGCAGAACAACAGAATTCGACCAATGTGCTACCCACAATTTCTATTCAGGCGCAAAAAGAACCCAGCTCTGCCTATGTCGCAACAAAAGCAACTTCTGCCTTAAAATCAGATGCACCCTTATTTAAGACGGCTCAATCGGTTTCGGTGGTGACTCGTGAACAGCTCGACCAGAAACAAGCTAGAACGCTAGCAGATGCGCTTGAAGGTGTTGCAGGTGTTGAAGCTGGAAAACTTGGTCGTCGTGGTTGGGATGATTTTGTTATTCGAGGCCAGACCTCTTCCGATTCGGTTTATATAGATGGTTTAAGAGTTGGACAAAATACTCATGTTGCCACTGAACTATCAGGCATGGATCAGGTCCAAGTCTTAAAAGGCCCTGCCTCTATTAATTTCGGTTTGGTTACACCAGGCGGTATGGTCAATTTAGTCACTAAACGACCTGAAGCAGAAAACTTTGCACGTGCTAGCATGACTTATGGCAGCTATAACTTAAAAGAAGGTACATTCGACTTAAACTATAGCCCTAATAATAGTGAGAAAGGTGCTTTTCGTTTAAATGGCCGCATCGCTGACCAAGATGACCCGACAGATTATGTATATTTTAAAAATTACTATATCTCCCCTTCTTACAATTTCGACTTAGGTGATAACACTGACCTCTCTGTAATCGCAAGTTATCAGCATCGTGAATATATTCGTCAGCAAGGTTTGCCTGTGATTGGCACATTAAAAGACAATCCTAACGGCGCTATAGACCGAAGTTTATATATTGGCGATCCTAATTTTGGTAAATATGAAGCAGATGTTTACCGTACGGGTTATACGTTTAAACATGCCTTTGATAATGGCTGGAACTTTAACCAGAATTTTGCCGTACAAAAAACCGAAATGGATGGCACTGCAGTTTTTGCTCAAACCAAAAAGTTTTGGGCAGACTCATCTTATACAACCATTAACCGAGCTAATAATAGTCGGCATCAAGAGATTGATAACTTAAGTTTTGCCATCGATAACCGTTTAAACAAACAGTTTGATTTATATGGCATGCAGCACGACATTAATATTGGCGCAGATGCTTTTCAGGAAAAAAGTGACTACACCAATGATAAATACGATATTGGTAATTTAAATATCTATAACCCCGTTTATGGTCAAAACGTGACATTGAAACAAAATGTTCGGGATATCAACCGTCTCAAATATTTGGGACTCTATATACGTGATCGCATTCAACTTAATGACCAATGGCTTTTAAGCTTGTCTGGACGCCAAGACTGGGCACAAACCCAAAGCACAAGTTTAGTTACAAGTAGTGCAAGTAAACAATCAGACAATGCTTTTACGGGTAGCGCCTCTGTCATGTATACCCTTAATGACATTGTTGCCCCTTATGTCAGCTATGCCACTTCATTTACACCTAACAGTGGTACTGATGTAAATAACAATCCATTCAAACCTGAAGAAGGAAAACAGGTTGAAGTCGGAATGAAATTACAAAGTCCTGATCAACGAGTTCAAGGTGCTATCGCTTGGTATGATTTAAAACGTCAAAATGTTTTAGTCACTGATACTGCGAATAGTGGCTATAAAGCTCAGCGTGGTGAACAGTTAACACGTGGTATTGAAACTGAGCTCAGCGCAGAAATTTTAGAAGGCTTAAAATTAACAGCTGCATATACCTACACCATTGATGCTGAAATTAGTAAAGATGCAAACTCAAGCAATGTAGGAAAAGCACTCGATAATATTCCTGAGCATGCTTATAGCTTGTCAGCACGTTATAAATTTGACCCTACATCAAAACTTGGTTGGTATGTTGGTGGTGGATTCCGTGGTGAAACATATAAAACTGTCGATGGCTTAGATGTTCACATTCCAGGCTATACAGTCTTTGACACTGAAGCTGGCTACGATGCAGGACATTGGGGTGCTCAACTTGCGATCCGTAATTTATTTGATAAAGATTACTATGCAGGTGCGCTGAACGAGAATTTGGTGACGCTCGGCAACCCACGCCAAATTAACTTCACAGTGAAATTTAACTACTAAATAATGGCCTACAAAAAACGCACTCGAATTAAGTGCGTTTTTTATGGCAGCTTTAAATACTTTAGAAGAAATAATGCTGCACTAAAGTAGAGATACCTACAATTAAGAAAATCGCAGCACCAATTTTATGGATGAGAGAGATAGATAAACGTTCAGCTAATTTATTACCAATAAATACAGCTGGTGCATTGGCAATCATCATACCTAAGGTTGTGCCTAGCATTACCCAGAAAATACTATCGTAACGTGCAGCTAAAGCCACTGTCGCAATCTGGGTTTTATCACCAATTTCTGCTAAGAAGAACAGGATAAAGGTTGCACCAAAAACACCAAATTTTTGCCATCTGTTAATGCTATCTGTTTCATCATCTAGCTTATCTGGAATAAGCATCCAGAAGGCCATACCAATGAAACCACCCGCAAGTACCCAAACTAAAATTTCGGGACTCAACACGGTTGTAATCCACTGTCCAAGCACAGCAGAGATACCATGGTTAATTAAAGTGGCTAAAAGAATAGCAATCAGAATAGGGATTGGCTTACGGAAACGTGCAGACAGTAAAAGGGCCAATAATTGAGTTTTATCGCCCATTTCAGCTAGGGCAACAATCGAGGTAGAAATCAGAAATTCTTGCATGTCGTTTCTCTGGCTAGCATAAATGCCCATGACCTACCGCTCCTGCTAGCCAAATATCTGCAGAGTGGTAAATCAAAGGTCTTGCCAACTCGGAAACGATGAGACGTTTAAGCTATGATGACCATGTTCTGTTGAACAATTATGTTGATCATCACCTATTCATTCAGAAATGAATAGCGGCTACTCCCCAATGAAGTATGTGCTCATTATATTCTAGCAGTTCTATTTTTCAAACAAAAAATTTTATCCATGCCCATACTAACAGCCGCCCCAAGCCTAGTAGTAAAGCTAAACAGATACTTAAGTTAATAAAACCAAAATTGTTAATGCCAGCTATATGTTGGGATTGAAATTCAAATGGCAAAATAAGCGTTGCCACAAATACCTCCAAACCGATTGCAACGTAGGTCATCCACTCCCAAGGAAAGTGCAAAAAACTGACCCATAATCCCATCAATAAAAATACAACCAACAGAATCGGCAACATGATTTTTAAAAAACCCGCCATCTATTATTTCTCCTTTACCTAAAACGAGAAATTTTTCCTCTCTCGATCACTCCTTCTTCATCTTTAGATTAACCTAAAATCAATTAAATTAAATACCAAAATAAAACCCCGCCGAAGCGAGGTTTTAATGATTCATTTCAGAATATTAGATTAATAAAGTCCGAATATCTTTAAGAAGTTTCGTAAGTTTATTGGTAAATCGAGCGGCATCTGCACCATTAATTACACGGTGGTCATAAGACAACGACAACGGCAACATTAAGCGTGGATCAAAGTCTTTACCATTCCAAACCGGTTGCATCGTTGCAGGTGAAATACCCAAAATCGCAACTTGTGGCCAGTTTACAAGTGGTGTAAATGCTGTACCACCAATTGCGCCTAAGCTTGAAATGGTGAAATTCGCACCTTGTAAGTCTTTCGGTGTTAATTTCTTATCACGTGCTTTTTGACCTAACACACCCAATTCAACTGCGATTTGCTTAATTGATTTTTGGTCTGGGTTACGAAGTACTGGCACAGTTAAACCATCAGGTGTTGCTACTGCAATTCCCATATGGATTTCATTGCGCAAGAGCACTGATTTACCGTCATCAGATAGATGGCCTGCGAACTCACGCTCTTCTTTCAACAAATACGCAACTGCTTTGATAATGAATGCCATAATCGTCAGGCTGATACCTTCTTTTTTGAAGTTGCCTTTCAGCTCATTACGCCAATCTTCTAACTCAGTAATGTCAGCTAAATCAAACTGGGTGACTTGCGGAATAAAGTTGTTCAATGACAATTGCGGAATTGATACTTGCTGCAAACGCGTCAGTACTTTTTCTTCCACGCCACCAAATGCAGTGAAGTCAGGAAGCTTTGGCAAACCCGAAACCGCTGGTGCAGCCGCAGCAACTGGTGCAGCTTGTGGCGCAGTTAAACGAGTCTTCACATAAGCAAAGATATCTTCTTTAACAACACGGCCATGCTCACCAGAAGTTTTAACTTGTGACAAAATCACACCAAGTTCACGAGCAAGCTTACGTACAGCAGGACCTGCATATACTTTAGCGTTTTCGGCTTCTTGCTCTTTGGTTAGCTTGTCACTGCCAGACGCTGGAGCAGATACAGCCTGAGTCGGAGCAGGAGCTGCCGCTTTAGGCGCTGCTGCCTGTGGAGCCGGAGCTACTTCTGCTTTTGCCGCTGATGCCGCAGCAGGTGCTTGGCCTTCAGCTTCAATTGTTGCAAGCAATATACCTTGTGAAACTTGTTGGCCTGCTTGCAAGTGAATCGCTTTCACAACACCCGCAACAGTACTTGGAACTTCAACAGTCGCTTTATCTGACTCAACCACAACAAGGCTTTGGTCTACATCAACTTTATCGCCAACTTGTACCAAAATTTCAGCAACAACTGCTTTATCTACGCCCAAATCAGGAACGTTAATATCAACTGGTCCAGATTGACCAGCAGCCGCAGCTACAGTTTCTTGTTGAACTGGTGCAGGCGTTGCCGCTGGAGCTGCTGTAGAAGCAGGAGCTTCAACTGGCGCACTCGATGCAGATGTTGTTTTCACTTTAATGAGCACAACACCTTCTTTAACTGTATCGCCTTCTTTAACTTGAATGCTTTCTACGGTACCCGCAACACTGCTTGGTACTTCTACAGTTGCTTTGTCAGATTCAACAACAACGATGCTTTGCTCAACATCGATTTGCTCACCAACTTTTACTAAGATTTCACCAACGAGTGCTTTTTCAACACCAATATCAGGAACTTGAACTTCAACCACTTGGCTCGTGGTTGCCGATGCTGGTTGTGCAGCAGTTGAAGCCTGTTGTACCGCTGCTGGTGCTGCTGTTTGTTCAGCTGCTGGAGCAGGTTTTGCAACTTCTTCTGTTTGAGCTACTGGTGCAGCACCTTCAGCTTCAAGTTCAAACAATACCGTACCTTCAGTTACGCTATCGCCTTCCTTGATTAAGATACTTTTTACCACACCTGCTGAAGTGCTAGGCACTTCAACAGATGCTTTATCTGACTCAAGCAAAACAAGGCTGTCATTTTCAGCAATGCTGTCACCAACTTTTACCAAAATTTCAGCAACAACTGCTTTATCTACACCAATATCAGGGGTCTTAATTTGCATGCTTAGTTCCCCTCACCAGTTTGCGCTTCATTGTATTCAGCCACTGCCTGAACTTCTGGATGTGCTTGTGGAGCCCATGCCACTGGACGGTCAGTGTCTAACTCAAAGTTAGAAATTGCATCTTTAACTAAACGTGCATCTACTTCACCTTCGTCAGCTAATTTTTTCAAAGTAGCAACAACGATATGTGCAGCGTCAACACCAAAGAAACTACGTAAGTTAGCACGTGTATCTGAGCGACCATAACCATCTGTACCCAACGCAACAAATGGACGACCATCTGGAAGATAAGCACGGATTTGTTCGCTATACGCACGCATATGGTCTGTTGCTGAAACAACAATACCTTCTGTACCACGTAACTGTTTAGATACCCAAGACTCTTTCACTTCTTCAGTAAGTGGGTGTAAACGGTTGTATTCTTCACATGCCATACCATCACGCGACAATTCATTGAAGCTTGTTACACTCCAAACGTTTGAATGGATTTGGTATTCATCACGTAAGATTTTCGCAGCTTTGATCACTTCACGAAGAATTACACCTGAACCAAGTAATTGAACAGTTGCTTTTTCATCTTTTTCGAACAAGTACATACCACGTTTAATGCCTTCCTCAGCGCCTTCAGGCATTGCAGGATGCTCGTAGTTTTCGTTCATTACTGTTAAGTAATAGAACACACGCTCTTGATTCACATACATACGTTGTAAACCGTCATGTACGATTACAGCTAATTCGTAACCAAAACATGGATCATAAGATACGCAGTTTGGAATCGTGTTCGCTAAGATATGTGAATGACCATCTTGGTGCTGTAAACCTTCACCGTTCAATGTGGTACGACCAGCAGTTGCACCTAACAAGAAACCTTGAGCTTGTGCATCGCCCGCAGCCCACGCAATGTCACCAATACGTTGGAAACCAAACATTGAGTAGTACATGTACATTGGAATCATTGGTAAGTTATTGGTTGAATAACTTGTTGCTAACGCAGCCCATGCGCTCATCGCACCAGCTTCGTTAATCCCTTCTTGAAGCATGTGACCGTCACTTGCTTCACGGTAATGCATTAACTGTTCTTGGTCTTCTGGGGTATATTTTTGACCGTGAGCAGCATAAATACCAAGCTGACGGAACATACCTTCTAAACCAAATGTACGTGCTTCATCTGGAACGATTGGCACTACGCGGTCTTTAATTGCTTTTTCTTTAAGTAAAGCAGCAATTAAACGAACCATCACCATCGTAGTAGATTGCTCTTTACCACCTGAACCGTTTAATACTGCATCAAATACAGATAATTCAGGAATCGCTAAAATTTCACTCTCACGACGACGTGCTGGCAGGTAACCACCTAACGCTTCACGACGCGCTTTCATGTACTTCATTTCTGGAGAGTTTTCACTTGGGCGATAGAATGGAAGCTCTTCTAACTTATCATCTGTAAATGGCAGGTTAAAACGGTCACGTACATATTTTAAAGAGTCGATCTGCATTTTTTTGATTTGGTGAGTTTTGTTCACCGCTTCAATTTCTTCAGACAAACCGTAACCTTTAACAGTTTTCGCAAGAATAACTGTTGGTTGACCTTTGGCTTTCATTGCTTCTGCATAGGCTGCAAAAACTTTGTAAGGGTCATGGCCACCACGGTTGAGATTATCGATGTCTTCATCGCTTAAATCTTTTACAAGTTCCGCAGCTTCTGGGTACTTGCCAAAGAATTTCTCACGTGTATATGCACCACCTTTCACTTGATAGCGTTGGTATTCACCATCAACAGTTTCTTCCATTACCGCTTTTAAAGCGCCTGTGTTGTCTTTTGCAAGTAGCGGATCCCAATGACGGCCCCATACCACTTTAATAACACGCCAGCCCGCACCACGGAATAAAGATTCTAATTCTTGAATGATTTTACCGTTACCACGTACAGGACCATCTAGACGCTGTAAGTTACAGTTAACAACCCAGATCAAGTTATCAAGTTTTTCACGACCAGCAAGTGAAATTGCACCAGTACTTTCTGGCTCATCCATCTCACCATCGCCAAGATAAGCCCAGACTTTACGATTTTCTTCTTTGATCAAGCCACGGTTCATCAAATATTTTTGAATGTGCGCTTGATAAATCGACATGATTGGACCAAGACCCATTGATACAGTTGGGAATTGCCAATAGTCCGGCATTAAATATGGATGTGGATAGCTTGGTAAACCGTTACCGCCAACTTCACGGCGGAAATTACTTAACTGTTCTTCAGTTAAACGTCCTTCAAGGAATGAACGTGCATAAATACCAGGAGCACAGTGTCCTTGGTAATAAATCATATCTCCGCCAAAGTTATCGCTATTTGCGCGGAAGAAATGATTAAAACCTACGTCATATAATGTTGCACTTGATGCGAAGCTCGCCAAGTGTCCACCTAAATCATCACCTGTTTTATTCGCACGAAGTACCATTGCTAAGGCATTCCAACGAATCAATGCACGAATACGGCGTTCCATATCTTGGTCGCCTGGCATTGCAGGTTGTTCTTCAACAGAAATTGTATTTAAGTAAGGTGTATTGAGACGTTGAATTGGAACATGCTTAGCAATTGCTTGTTGGTAAAGTTTTTCCAATAAGAATGCTGCGCGCTCAGTTCCCATATGTTGTAAAACTGAATCGAATGCATCTTGCCACTCTTGGGTTTCTTGTGCATCGGAGTCACCGTAAAACGCCATAATTCACCTGTTCCTTGTTCTTTAATCTACTTTGTATTTTTACCACGTTTTACCCCTCTCTAGTTATTGCCACGGGTGAATGTGAGGGGGGCCTATTATTTTCTGAATGAATAGTCATTGACCGAGCATTAAACAAAATAACAAAAAAACGCCAATAATGGCGTTTTTTTATACAATCTTTACGTTAAAAAAGGTTTAGGCTAATTTCAGATTCATAAATTTAATAACCTTAACTTTTTAACTATGCTTTTAAGGAAGCATCGCCAAGTAAGTCGTTGGATTCTTACGTTGACCATCTTTTACTACTTCGTAGTGCAAATGTGGGCCAGTACAGCGACCAGTACAGCCTACATTGGCAATATGTTCACCTGCAGATACTTGGTCGCCTACACGTACCATTAAGCGCGAAGCATGAGCATAGCGTGTTAAGTAACCATTACCATGGTTAATTTCAACATATTGACCATAGCCCGTGCCCCAGCCAGATTTCGTTACAATACCTGGGCCTGTTGCATAGATTGGCGTGCCACTCGGAGCAGCCATATCTAAACCACCATGATGTTCGGCACGACCGCTCATTGTACGACCACCGAAGTTCGAAGAAACTCGTACAGTATCAGGAAGAGGATGCGAAACTAACCAAGAGTAAGCATTCGAAGAAGAGGCATTAAAAGAATTCTTTGCACTCGTATTGCCATATTTTTTTGCGAGCGATTCATTGTTGAGCTCAACCGTTTTTTGGCGTAAGGTCACTGAAACTTTCGCACTTGCCGGAAGATCTAAATCATCAGGATGGGTGTATGAACCTTGAGATAATGTTTTTGATAGTTTTTCCAATCGATCTGAATCAGTAGATTGGTTAATTGTTTGATAATCTGCAAAAGCAACTGATGCTGCCGAAGCGGCAAGTGAAAACGCTAATAAAATACGACGCGTGTGCATAAAAACCTCTTGAAACTGTTCTTACTCAAGTTCCTTATGATCTCTTCCTTGATATCAATCGAAATGAACGCTTAAGATGAAGACAAGAATCTATCCGAGAATGACCCATGTCTAAACCCGATAACGTTTTTCAACAAACCGGAAAACACATAAAAACAGGAAACCTTACGTTTCTAACAACGCAAGTCGCGCAATGGCAAAGACTTACGAAAATAATCCAACCCTTATTGCCCCAACCGGAACAATGGCAGGTCGTGTGTTATCAAAATGGTTCTTTAATCATTACTGGTGAAAATCAGGCGATGATTAGTCAACTCAGTTATTTACAGAACCAATATGTATCTAAATTATCTCAACTTGAAGGGTTAAAAGACTTACAAAGAATTCAGGTTCGATTGAGAAATAAAAACACTCCCAATATACCCTCATCTGAGCCATCTAAACCCATCCCCCCGGAAACACAAGAAATGTTACGTAGTGCAGCCGACTTTGTGAGCGACCCTAAGCTTAGCCAAGCTTTACTACGTTTGGCAAGCAATAAAAAATGATGAGCTTTCTATTTCTTAATTAGAATCGTTCTTATTATGTGATAATAATCACACTTTGAAACGTTACAATATAACGTAGCCAAGTAAAGACAATGACTTATGTCACACTGACATATGGAATTGGACATTCATTCTCGTCATTAAATGTTACAATTTCATAATTACTCGGATCACTTTGAACATTGCGTAACAACTGATTATTTAAAGCATGTCCCGATTTATAGCCATCAAACTTGGCAATAATTTGATGACCAAGTAAATACAAATCACCTACTGCATCCAAAATCTTATGTCTCACAAATTCGTCAGCGAAACGTAAGCCTTCTTCGTTCACAACACCTGTGTCATCTACCCCAATGGCATTATCTAAACTTGCACCCAAGGCTAAGTTATTTGCTTTGAGGTAATCTAGATCTTTCATAAAACCAAAAGTACGAGCTTCACTGACTTCATATACAAAAGTTTCAGTAGAAAAGTCGATAGTGGCAGATTGATATTCTTTAGCAAATGCAGGATGGTCAAAATCAATCGTAAAATTTAATTGAAAACCATTATGCGGGCTAAAAATCGCTTTTTTATCATCTATTAATGCTTCAACTGGTTTTAATATTCTTATAAATTTTTTCGGCGCATCTAGCTCACGTAATCCACCCTGCATTAACAGGTAAATAAATGGGCCGGCGCTTCCATCCATAATCGGAACTTCGGACGCAGATACCTCAACAATAAGGTTATCAATTCCTAAACCTGCAATTGCGCTCATTACATGCTCAATTGTTCCAACTTTTATATCTCCAATCACTAAATTGGAGCACATGAAAGCTTCTTGAATGAGTAAAGCATTCGCATGGATTTCAACGGGCGGGTCTAAATCGATACGACGAAATACAATACCTCCATCCGCGGTATGTGGAATGAAATTGATCATCACTTTTTGACCGCTATGAAGACCTATTCCACTCGCTTTTACCACACGATTGAGAGTACGTTGTTTCACCATGCTTTGTAACTTCTTTTTTAAAACCGCTATACGTTAGCATATTTAGTCATTGATCAAAAACAAAAAAAGGCAGTGTTTAAACACTGCCTTTTTTTAAATTTAATAATTTTTTACTTACGTTGCTGATTTTTCAAGTAATCTTGAATACTCATCGGAGAAGAACGCGGAGAAGAACTTGCGTTACTGCTCACTTCATTGTCTGCATTTTGACGCTTATTAATAGCAGGAACGTCATCTTCATCAACAGATTGAGCTGATTGAGTCGATGCATGACTTACTGTATTACGTTTTCTCGGTTCTGCATCTGCAGCATTACGAGTTAAACCAGTTGCAATTACTGTTACACGCAATTCATCACGCGCATCTGGATCAAATACTGTACCGTAGAAAATTTCACCTTCATCAAGGTCAACAATCTGGTTCACGACATCAGTAATGATTTCAGTTTCGCGTAGAGTAATATCATCACCGCCAGTAATGTTAATCAACACACCTTTAGCATTAATAATATTTACGTTATCAAGCAATGGACTGCGAATAGCCTGTTCAGCTGCTTGACGTGCACGATCTTCACCACGACCTAAACCAGCACCCATCATTGCGTAACCACGAGTACTCATTGCAGTTTTCAAATCGGCGAAGTCAAGGTTAATGTGACCACGGTTTACAACAAGGTCAAAGATACTACGTACAGCGTTTAACAATACATCATCAGCTTTTTTATAAGCATCTTTCATTGAAATATCGCCATATACGCTAAGTAAGCGTTGGTTCGGGATAATAATCAATGAATCAACATGTGCTTCAAGCGCTTCAATACCGCGCTCAGCAGATTTTAAACGGCGACGGCCTTCAAAGTTAAATGGAGTTGTTACAACACCAACAGTCAAAATACCCATTTCTTTGGCAACTTCAGCCACGACAGGAGCCGCGCCCGTACCCGTACCACCACCCATACCAGCGGTAACGAACACCATATCCGTACCTTCAAGATGGTGACGAATAATTTCACGGCTTTCTTCTGCTGCAACTTGCCCAACTTCAGGGTTAGCACCAGCACCTAAACCACGCGTACTTTGCTCGCCTAACTGAATTTTGAAAGGTGCATTCATACAGTCTAGTGCTTGTTTGTCTGTATTGGCACAAACGAATTTAACACCTTGAATATCAGACTGCACCATATGTTGAACGGCATTACCGCCACCACCACCTACACCAAATACAGTGAAACGGGCTTGACCGTTGCCATCGTTTAGTTCATCTTCTATAAATTCAAATGAGGCCATGACCTTTAGGGTTCCTAATACATTATGGCAGTCACTTCAGCCCGTATACTGCCTTGATTTTCAAAAATAACTAATTTTAAGAATGCTGTGCAATACAAACCTTGTCAAGTACAGTGGTTTTCTCTTACAACTTCCTAACAATTCTACCAATAAATCCATACATCCTAAAAAATGGCTTTTAGCTTGCTATTAAATGCATTCCAGCCATTTACCATTCGCTCCCATACCGAACGGTCATTTGCCTCTTCAGGCTCTTCAACAGCTTCTTGCAACTCACTTTGGCTAAACATGAGCAAACCAGCTGCTGTTGCATACATCGAACGACGTAATGCTGCCTGATGTTGATCATCAGCATAAACCTGTAACGGCGGATTACCCAAATGGGCAGATACCCCCAACATACGGCGAGCCAAACTCACCATACCTTCGATTTGACAAGCATCCCCTGTCAACACTACACCATGGTATAAACCATGAATTGCACCGCTGTTCTCGAGCTCATCACGAATCTGGCTAAAGATCTCTTCATAGCGGGCAATAATAATTTCTGACAACTCAATTCGACTAATAGTTTGAGGGCCATCAATTCCTTCCACCTGAATCATGTGATCTGGCTTAACAGCACTTAAATCAACACAACCATACAGAATTTTAATACGTTCAGCTTCTTCTGTCGTAGTTTGCAATACAGCAGCAATATCACGCGTAACGTGCTCACCACCGCGTTGCAATGTACGTGCCAGAGCCAAACGTCCATCTAGATAAACCGCAAGATTGGTAATGCCTGCGCCAATGTCGACCAGACAAACACCATACTCTTTTTCATCTTTAAGCAAGCTTGCCTCAGCGGTTGCCAGACAAGATACCACCATTTTTTCAACCCCGATATTTGCACCTTTCATAGCGCGATCAAGGTTTTGCATAGTCGCAATCGGCATCATCATTAACTGATAATGTCCGGTCATACTATGGGCAGTCATGTTAATTGGATTCTGCACCCATTCAGCAGAATCACCTAATTCAAAGCCTAACGGTACTGCACTTGCTAAATAGTAATCAGAAGTCACATGACTTGCTTTTGCCAATTCTAACGCGCGCACGACTTCATTTGTTGTAATAACATGTGCGGGATTAGCAACTGGTGTGCGGCCAGAGGCATAAAAACTTTGCAACTCGGTACTCGGAATCGATACCCATGCGCTATGAATGCGACATTCGGCCATATTTTCCGCTTCAGCGACAGCATTTTTAATCGCAGCGATAACTTTATCGAGGCTTACGATTTTTCCTTTATTCATGCCACGATTGCGAGCAGTTGCCATACCGATAACTTGAATGTTATCCGGCGCATGAATTTTTCCAATCAAAACTGAAACTTTATGCGTCCCAATGTCAATCGCAACAACTGAGGGAACAGCTTCATTCATCACTCATACCATTTCTTTGTTGTTTAATACCAGGCAAATTGCCTATTTTAAAGCCACGTATTATGGCTTTGCTTTTGTTCCGCCTGCAATGCTTGTGTCATCAATCGTTACAACAAACTGACCATTCACAATTTTAGGTGGTGTTGCGTTCTTCCATTGAATAGATAATCCATTACGATATCGCAAATCAATGGCTGAGATTTTCGACCACACTGGTTTTAAGTCAGATTGTGCCAGATGGCTTAAACGTTGCAACTTATTCATTGTTTGATCTTGGTCAACAATAATTCGTAAACCTGAGTCAAACTGCATAAACCAAGTCATTCGCTCCGTCAGATATAACTCTTTTAGACGCAAATTGGCAGGGTGGAATAATTGATTGATTTCATTATAGCGTCGCATCATCATTTTCGACTGGCTTACCGGACCATGGAGTAACGGAAGCTCAGGATGAATTGTCGGCTCTGCCTCACTAAATACATCGCCTCCATCGCTTAACAAGCGACCTGTTCCCCAACGGGCGATAGCATGTCGAGGCATGACACGAACACGAATACCATTGGGCCAAGCACGAGAAACGACTACTCGGTCTACCCACGAAATTTCTAATGTCTTATCACGAATCTGTTCTAAATCAGATGTGAAATAATTCGCTTTTATAATTGGAGCAACATGCTGCATCACTTGTTGTGTTTCAACTGAAGACGTCGACCCTACAACCTCTAACTTTGCAACTGTTGCATCTGTAATAACTTTATATAGCCCATAAATTCCGACTGCCAGCACTACAAAAGCAATAACCAACAGCACCCATCCACCAGCATTTGCAAGCTTCTGCTTACGTGTAGGTGGTTTATCATGAATAGAGGTGATGGCCGCACGTTTACGGCGCATGGAAGCCGGAAGTTGTGCCATATTTAAGCCGTACCTTCCAATGTTTGCTCAAGAATGGCAACACACAATTCATCAAAACTATAGCCAACAGCTTTCGCAGCTTTTGGAACTAAAGAGTGGCTGGTCATACCTGGCACAGTGTTTACTTCTAAAAGCCAGAAATTACCCTGCTCATCCTGCATCGCATCAATACGGCCCCAGCTTTCTGCACCAACTGCCTGAAAAGCACGTAAGCACAATGCTTGAAGATTCTTCTCTTCTGTCTCACTTAGACCACAAGGAATACCATACTCTACATCATTACGTTGATATTTTGCTTCGTAGTCGTAGAAAGCAACATCTGCTGGTGGTTGTAAACGAATAACCGGTAAAGGCTGACCATTTAGAAATGAGATTGTGAATTCACGACCTGTGATCCACTTTTCTGCCATCACAACAGCATCGTGCTGAGTTGCTTTCTCAATTGCAGCTGCAAAATCTTCTGCTTTCTCAACCTTACTCATGCCGACACTTGAACCTTCATGTACAGGTTTGATAATGACAGGTAAGCCTAACTCAGCAATCACCGCATCTAAATCTGTTTCTTTAGTAATAATGCGATATGGCGCTGTAGGTAAATCGCTACCTTGCCAGATTTGCTTGGTTTTGACTTTATCCATGCCAATCGCAGAACCTTGCACACCAGTTCCTGTATAAGGCAAATTCAACCATTCAAGCACGCCTTGAATCTGGCCATCTTCACCACCACGACCATGCAATACAATAAATGCACGATCATAATTTACAAGTTCAGTCACACTGCGGTCTTGCGGATCAAATGCTTCAGCCTGAACGCCCGAACGCAATAAAGCATCCAGAACTGCCTGACCACTATCTAAAGACACAGCACGCTCAGCCGATTTCCCACCAAATAGCACGGCAACTTTGCCGAATTTTGTAGCATTTGACACGTTTAAATCCTTAACCCGATAATTCAATATTTTTTGTTTATTTCACATACAAATGGTGTTGTGCAAGTTCTACAGAAATTGCTCCCACGTTACCCGCACCTTGCGTTAATAACAAGTCATTTGGTTGTAACACATTTTGCATGATGTTTTGTAAATTACCTTCAACCGGATCAATCAAAATCGGTTCCACCTGTCCACGTAAACGAATACTACGCGCTAGAGTACGGCTGTCTGCACCTACAATAGGCTTTTCACCGGCAGGATAAACTTCTAATAATAATAATTGATCGACCTGAGAAAGCACTTCAATAAAGTCATCAAAACAATCGCGGGTACGAGAGTAACGGTGTGGCTGGAATAACATCACCAAACGACGATCTGGATGGCTCTGACGAGCAGCTTTAATCGTTGCTTCTACTTCTTTCGGATGGTGTCCATAGTCATCAACTAACTTAACGTTACCGTCAGCAAGTTCAAATTCACCTTGTACTTGGAAGCGACGACCAACTCCACTGAAGCCTGCTAAAGCACGGCTAATTGCATCATCAGAAACACCTTCATCAGTCGCAACACCAATCGCAGCCAAAGCATTTAAAATATTATGCATGCCCGGTTGATTAATCGTTAAACGTAGCGGCTCACGCCCTTTACGTAACACAGTGAAATGTGAACGCATGCCATCTTGTTCAACATCAATTGCGCGAATGTCGTTGTCTTCGTTAAAACCATAGGTAATTACTGGACGGCCTACACGCGGCATAATTTCACGAATGTTGGCATCATCACCACAAACGACAGCCAAACCATAAAATGGTAAGTTATGAAGAAACTGTACGAACGTATCTTTTAATTTATCAAAGCTACCTTCATAGGTATCCATATGGTCAGCATCAATGTTCGTTACAATCGCTGCCATTGGTTGCAAATAAAGGAAAGATGCATCGGATTCATCAGCTTCAGCTACGATGAAACGGCTTTCACCTAATGCAGCATTTACGCCTGTACTGTTAAGTAAACCACCAATAACATAAGTTGGATCAAGGTTTTCTTCAGCCAACATAGTCGTTAAAAGACTTGTGGTTGTCGTTTTACCATGTGTACCCGCTACAGCAATACCATGACGGTAACGCATAAGCTCACCTAGCATCTCTGCACGGCGTACGATTGGAGTACGTTGCTCAATCGCTGCTTTAATTTCCGGATTTTCTGGATCAATCGCTGTAGAAACTACAAGCACATTGGCATTTTTAATATTTTCCGCTTGATGGCCAATATAAACCTTGATGCCATTTTGCTCTAATTGTTCTGTAGTTTTAGATGCTTTAATGTCTGAACCGGAAATTTTATAACCTTGGTTACCCAATACCTCTGCAATGCCACACATCCCAGCACCGCCGATTCCCACAAAATGAATGTGTTTGATACGGCGCATTTCAGGCACTTTAATCAGTTTTTTTGCTTGGTTCGCAGCTGTTGATGGAGACATAGTAAATCCGATTACATTTTTTGGATAAGATCAACCACATGCTGAGTCGCATTTGGTTGGGCATGTTGACGCGCTTTCACTGCCATTTCTGTAAGTAACTGGCGGTTCATCAGCGAAGTGAACAATTCATTTAGAACATCTGGTGTCATAGTCGATTGCTGACAAATTTTTGCAGCACCGAAATCCGCCAGAAATTTGGCATTTGCAGTTTGATGGTCATCAACTGCTATAGGAAGTGGCACAAAAACTGCGGCCACACCTGCTGTTGCAACTTCTGTTACCGTGAGTGCTCCAGCTCGGCAAATAATTAAATCTGCCTCACTATAAGCCTTTGCCATATCTTCAATAAACGGTAAAACGTGTACGGTTAAATTAGCTGGAGCATCTGCATAAAGTGCTTGAGTTGCCTCAACTTGTTGCTGACCGCACTGGTGAAAAATATTAAGTGGAACTTGTAATTGTTTTAATGCTGGAGGTAAGCGTTCGTTGAGTGCTTTGGCACCTAAAGAACCACCAACAATTAGAATATTTAGAGGCTGCCCTGCTTGCGCACGCTCATCATAACGCCACTTTGGGCTTAAAATATCTGTGATTTCATGACGAACAGGATTTCCTGTTGTAACGACTTTTCCACCCGCAGGAAATGTATTTGGAAATGCTTCACACACGACTTTAGCAACACGAGATAACTGCGCATTGGTAAAACCAGCAACCGCATTTTGCTCGTGAATAAGTACAGGAATACCTAACAAACGTGCGGCTAAACCACCTGGGCCTGCAACATAACCGCCAAAGCCTGCAACTGCATCAACTTTAAGCTGTTTCATATAACGCATTGCGCTTAAAGTAGCTTTTAAAATTTTAAAAGGTGCAGCAATTTTACGGACTAATCCATTGCCACGAACACCTTGAATATCAATTTGATATATTGGAATATTTTGATCTTTTAATAATCGGTTTTCCATACCTGTTGGCGTGGCTAACCATGAAACCTGACAACCTTGTTGTTGAAGTTTTTTGGCTACGGCGAGGGCTGGAAAAACATGTCCACCTGTACCGGCAGCCATCATCATGACATGTTTAGGTTTGCTTTGCTGTGAATCGGTCACGGTCTAATTCTTCAACTCAAAAAACAATGGAAATTGTCATCTATTTTTGTAGCCGTTTATTTTAATCCTAAAGCTTCATTAACGAAAAGCTAATTTCACTCGTTTATAACAGAAAGATGTGCTTTTTTGAAAATATGCCTACAAAGCTGTGGTCTATTTAGTATTGTTATTTTATTAATTCATATATTTTCAGGTGATTTCCCATAAATACCGCGGAAAATCACCTGAAATAAATAATTAAACTGAACGTCCAGCTTCTAATACATCAAATAGATCATCTGCAATTGATGTACCAAATTGAGCATCAATTTCACGAATACACGTTGGGCTAGTGACATTAATTTCAGTGACATAATTACCAATCACATCTAAGCCCACAAAAATCAAACCTTTTTCTCGTAGGAAAGGGCCAATTTTAGCAGCAATCAGCTTATCGTTTTCAGTAAGCGGACGCGCTTGACCTAAACCACCTGCCGCTAAGTTGCCGCGTACTTCACCATTTTGTGGAATACGGGCTAGACAGTAAGGAATAGGTTCACCATTCACCATTAAAATACGCTTATCCCCTTCTACAATTTCAGGAATATAGCGCTGAGCCATAATCGGACGGTTGCCTAGCTCTGTAAGCATTTCTAAGGTAGAACCAATATTTACACCGTCTTGGTATAAACGGAAAATCCCCATACCGCCCATACCATCAAGCGGCTTAACAATCACATCACCATGTTCTTTAATAAATTCACGAATTAAACTTTGCTGTGATGTCACAAGTGTAGGTACTTGTAGCTCTGGAAATTGCGTTGCAAAAAGTTTTTCGTTGCAATCACGCAATGATTGAGGTTTATTAATAATCCATGAACCTTCACGCTCAGCTTGCTCAAGCACGTAAGTCGTGTAGACAAAATTCATGTCAAATGGCGGATCTTTACGCATGAGTACTACATCATAAGCCGCGATCGATTCTTTTTTCTTTTCGCCTAACTCATAGTAATGATTGTAATCTTCAAAAACTTTTAACGGTGAAATTAGACCGTAAGCCTTACCTTGATCGATATATAAATCTTGCTGTAATGCATAACCTAATTCATGTCCACGACGGCTCGCCGCCCACAACATTGCCATGGTTGAATCCTTTTTAAGGTTTACGGTTTCAATCGGATCCATGACGACAAGTACACGCATGCTCAAGCTCTTCTTAAAATTTAAATTAACATGAGTATAGCTGAGATTTTTCACTGGTTTTTCTTAATTTCAGTAAAACATTATCTGTTATTTCTTGATCTGGAATTTAAGTAAATTCAGTTAAACTATGAGCATAAAACATTATATTTAAAGGCTAAACATGAAACTTTATCGCTATTTAACTGGCCCTGATGACTCTGCTTTTTGTGCAAGAGTGACTAAAGCACTGAATCATGGTTGGGAATTATATGAAGCGCCAACCATGACCTTTAATGGCACGCATGTCATTGTTGGACAAGCAATTTGCAAAACAATTGACGAGAATTATGATCCAGAAATGGATATTTTAGATGTTCTGAAAAATAACGCTTAATCCCAAGGAGGAGTTTTTATTGGTAAAAGCCTCTCTCCAAAGCCCAATTAACAAGAAAAACTAAAGAGTTAATACACATAGTTTGCTTAATTTACTCATTACATTTCTAAAAAATAGTTATTAAAAAATAAATATGTCATTTTTTGAGGCAATAGTTCTTTTATTCTAAACAATTAAATGATTATAATTATCATTTATACTTTTATTTTTGTTAATTGATTTTATTTTTATGTTAAGAATTTCTATATCATCTCCCCAAATTAAGCGTCTTTTCCCGCTGAGCTTACTCAGTTTAATGATCTTGAATATTCAAGGTGCCTACGCAGAGGAAGCGACTGATTCAGCCGCAAAAGTTGCAGCCACCATGCCTACAATAAAAATTGAGGCCATGAGTGAACTCGACCCAATTAAAAGTTATATCGACTATGACAAAGCCAATGTCACACGCAATGGTTTAGACAAAAAAGATATTCCTCAAACCATTGATACGATTGATGTTCAGAAATATAAAATTTATGGATCAAATGATTTAAGCGTTATGCTACAAGGCACCCCTGGCGTATCAACCAGTTACGATATGCGTGGTGATGGCATCACGATTCGTGGCTTTGGTGCCGATACAGGTGATATTTACCGTGATGGCATACGTGAAAGCGGACAAGTACGTCGTAGTACAGCAAATATCGAACGTATAGAAATTTTAAAAGGCCCCGCTTCTGTTTTATATGGTCGTAGCGCTGGTGGTGGGGTTGTGAACATGGTGAGTAAGTTCGCCAACTTTGACTCTAAAAGTTCGGTTGGTGCGTACGCAGGTTCTTACGATAACTACGGAACAACGGCTGACATCAACCAAGTCATTAATGACAATTTAGCAATACGTTTGACCGGAGAATATGGCGAGTCAGGAAGTTTCCGCTCTGGCATTGAAAATAAAATTGAAATGTTTTCACCAAGTTTCACTTATAAAAATGATGATGGAACACTCACTTGGACTACACAATATACCTATGACAAATTAGGTCGTGTGCCTGATCGTGGTCCAGCATATGAAAACTTGCCTACGGGAACCTCAATTAAAATGGGATTTGCCCAAGACGGCGATTATGTTGATGATATTTTGCAAGTGGTTCGCACCGATGTGAATTATCAATATGCGCCTGATTGGAACTTTCACTGGGCAGCAAGTTACCGACAAGCAGAACAAAACTTTGATCACTTTTACTTTGGAACTTATTGTGGGTTAGATGGAAACGACCTAAAAGGTAAAGAATGCAACACTAAAAAAGGATACATCAATCAAATTTACTACTGGCAACAAACCAGCAATAAGACCACCACCAATACATTTGATATTAAGGGCAAGTTCAAAACAGGCCAACTTGAACATCAAATCATGATGGGTACAGACTGGACGTATGAACAACGAGAACCACGTCTAGCCAATAAAACTCAAAATGGGTCAGCCATTTATGGTTACGTTAACCCATTCACTGGTGAACGAGAGTACAGTCGTGGCAATGGCCCATTAGAAATTAGTCAGCATAACTATAATGAAGGCACAACTTACGGCGTATTTATTCAAGATTTAATTGGTCTAAATGACCAACTTAAACTAATGATGGGCGTCCGCTACGATTACTTTGACTTTTCAACCACTAACAAAATTAAGAATGAACATCGTAATGTAAAAGATGGCAGCTTTAGCCCAAATGTTGGTTTGGTATGGCAACCGCTTCCTGAACATAGTTTTTACACGTCTTACTCTAAGAGCTTTGCACCATTTGGCGGACAAATGGGTGTTAACCAAGTTACTGGAAGCACCGATGTCACAAAAATGGATAAAGAACCTCAATATAACGAGCAATATGAAGTTGGGGTAAAAAGCGAATGGTTAGATAGTCGTTTAAATACTCAATTTTCGGTCTTTGATATTCGTAAAAATAATATCCGCTATAAACCAAATCCTAATGAGCAACCAGAAGTATGGGCAACAGCGGGTCAGCATCAATCTCGTGGTCTGGAATTTAGTTTTATTGGTCGTGTACTTGATAATGTCTTTGTCCGCGGTGGCTATGGCTACACAGATGCAAAAGTGAAAGAAGATAAACAAAAGCCTGAACAAGAAGGCAACTATTTAGCCAACACATCTAAAAACACAGGTAATTTATTTGTTCGTTATTTACCAACCGAGCAGTGGTATACGGAGGTGGGCGTGACTTATGTCGGGTCTTATTATCCAAATATCAATAATCAAGTAAAAATGGAAGGCTTTAACCGTGTCGATGCGGCGATTGGTTATAGTGCAGACCCATGGAATGTCACACTTGCGGTGAATAATCTAACCAATAAAGAATACTGGCGCTCAGACAGCATGCCAGGCACACCACGTAATGTGTTATTACGTTTGAATTATCAGTTTTAAGTAAATATTAAAAAGGCATACCCCTATTTAGAAGTATGCCTTTTTATTTTTAGATACCATATTTTTCGCGATAAGCTTGCATATTTGCTAGCGCTTCTTTTTCGCCTTTAGTGATGACTTAACAAAGCAATATGACCCAAATCCATTTGAATTGCCGATTAGATAAGGTTCAGCGTGGCAATTGAGGGATATCAACTCCTTACAAAAGGAGTTTTGAAAATGAGAAATTTCTTTAGATCTAGTTGGCGGATATATTACATCAGCATATTGACGTTGTAATTGTAATGCTTGGTAATAAAGATAAATCTACACAGTAAGAGGACATCAAGAAAGCCGTTAAACTATCGAAAAAATCAGAGGATTAAAATGGTTAAAGTTGCGGATTTACCAAATTTTGATATGGCTGAGTCACTCAAAACTGAAGAAGATATTGGGGTGTATCTCAATATAGTACTTGGAGACAATGATCCTGCTGAATTAACTCATGCTCTTCGTATAATTGCTAAAGCTAGAGGTATGACGCAGATTACCAAAGAAGCAGGAATTGTTCGTGAAGCCTTGTATAAAGCTCTTCATAATAATTCTGCATCTCATTTTGTACGATTAATCGTATAGTGAATGCACTTTGTTTAAAGATTACGGTACAGCATGCATAAAAAAATGAGAGTCATTAGCTCCCATTTTTTTATTCGCATAAGAGGTTTTATGTTAAAAACTAACTATAAGGCCCATGAATTGGGCCTTTTGTATAAGGTCTATTATGTTAAATTTAAAAATAATTTTTTAATTTAAACAATTATATCTTTTTTATATGAAATTTTATTTTTAAGTATAGTACTTAAAATAATATCCATATTAATTTTTGGAGATAACCAATAAATATTATTAAAATTATCTCTATTATCCAAAAGTGTAGAAAAAGCATTCTTAGCATTTAAATCATTTGAAAAAATGATTTTATCTGTTGCGATTGCAAGATCAATTAAATGCGCATCTTTTAAAGTAATAGATTTATTTTTAGAATCTTCTAATGTTTCTAAAAACAATTTGGCTTCAGTGTTAACGCTGACTGCAATTAGTTTTTTTCTACTAATCATCGCAACAGTCCATTGTTTAGCATAAGAAGATCTATGCTTCTTCCATTCCTGCATAAGAGTTGGGCAATATACAGCAACCCCTTTCCCATCTTTTATTTCATTCAAGAGATGTCTAGATGTACTGGAAACAGGATGTTCAGAAGTACCTGCTGATCTCATAATGTCGGCATCAATAATAAATTTCATTTTATATCAATTTTTCTTCAACAGCATCTAAATACTCACTATCAGCTTTTAAGTAAGTGTCATCGAAATCAGATGGCCAATCACCAAATGCACCAATTTCATCCACTGCTGATTCGTAGACTTTTGTTTCTCCTGACGAGTCTTGAGAGAACCAATTCAAAGAAACTTCTTTGTTTGAGATATTACCTTTGACTATTTCTGTTTGTAATCCTCTGATAAAAATGGAGCTGTGAGTTTCTATAACTAGTTTTTTTCCTTTTTTTACATATCTACATAATATACTAGCTAATTTATACTGAGCTAATGGATGTAAATGAATCTCTGGCTGTTCAATATAAATAATATTATCTTGATTCGCTTCTATGATCGCAATAAGAATAGGTAAAATTTGAGACAAGCCAAATCCAACATCTGATAGGTCAACTACATCATTCTCTTCTGCTCCAAAATATCTAGAAATATTTAAAGATATATGAGCTTCATTAACCTTCTGGGCTTTAATATTTGAAGCTAAACCTAATTCACTAATTAAACTAATAAGCGTTTCTAATTTTTTTCTCTCTTTTAACCCCCAATTATAAATAATAGAAGCAGTATACTTGTCAAATCTTCCTTGAAATCTTTTATTATATCTCTCAATTTTATACTGTCTTTCAGGATTACTTCTTATTCCTGGAATATGTATAAGTTTTCCAACAAATTCCTCAATATTACCAGTTGGTGAAATTCCAAATGAAAAGACATGTTGTTGTACTTCTGATTTTGATTTAGGTGAAAACTCTATTGACAAGAAAGATCTTTTACTTTTTAGTTGTGGGATTAAAGGAGTATCTGGACTAATTTTATCGAAAATATTTTTAAAAACTTCATCTTTTTCTTTTAATTTATTTATTAATTCATTTATTTCACTTTTACTCATTCCACTTTTAATAACAAAGTCATTGTTAGAAGACTCTATTGCTGTAAAACCATCCTTTTTACTATAGCCAAATTTAATTTTTGAAACTTCATTAGTCTTCTTTTTTGGATGAATTTTTTCTATAAAAATAGAAAAAGAATTATTATTACTGTTTTTCTTGCAAAATAATTGATGCCCTTCCGTTAAACTAGCATTCTCTCCATTAATAATAAGTGACTCTCCATCACTATTATTTTCTACCGTTTGCTTTAAGATCATGAATGGTTGCATAAAACTGGACTTACCAGAACTATTAGAACCAGCGATTATTGTCATCCCATTGATATTTATAGACATTTTATTATATATGGACTTATAATTTTCAACTGAAACTCTCATTAAATTCTACTATTAGATCATTGATTATTAATAATATAATAATTTTACAACTTAAAAGCCATTAATATTTTAGTTTTCTATTTTCTAAAGTTAACATAACACCCTTTATGCAAAATGCTTGAAGTTTTCCTTTTAGCATCAAAGCCGTTCCAGAGTTCAGCGCACTGAAAACGGCTTTCTATTATTTTTCATGTCAAATGACTATTATTTAACCAACTCAATAATTTGATTCAACTATAAAAAAAGGAAGCCATAGCTTCCTTTTTCTACATCTAACTCTTAGATACCATATTTCTCGCGATAAGCTTGCATATTTGCTAGCGCTTCTTTTTCGCCTTTCGCCTCTAAATAATCCATTAAATCTTTCATGGTAATCAATGCGTGCACAGGAATTTCTAATTCTTTTTGAACTTCTTGAATTGCAGAAAGCTCACCTTGACCACGTTCTTGACGATCTAATGCCACCAAAACGCCCGCAATAGTTGCACCAGCATTTTTCAAAATCGTTACAACTTCACGAATCGCTGTACCTGCGGTAATCACGTCATCAATAATCCAGACTTTTTTACCTTCAACAGCAGCACCAACTAATACACCGCCTTCACCATGATCTTTCGCTTCTTTACGGTTAAAGCCCCATGGCACACTTTTGTTATGTACTTGCGACAAAGCAACAGCAGTCGCTGCTACAAAAGGAATACCTTTGTAAGCTGGCCCAAAAATCACATCAACATTTTGGCATTGTGTTAATTTATCAGCATAGCCTTGTGCTAAAAGAGATAAAGCTTCACCATCGTTGAGTAGGCCTGCATTAAAAAAATAAGGACTCACGCGTCCAGATTTTAAAGTAAACTCACCAAATTTAAGCACACCGCGTGATAATGCGAGTTCGATAAATGCTTGCGGGTGAAATGACACAGGCGTTGTCATGAGGTGCTCCAAATTCACAATTGAGGTTAAATTTTCGCATGATACCAAAGGATCAGTATCCAAGTGATGTAAAAATTCTTCGAGTCGTTTCCATTAACGTAAATGGCTTACGTTCTTCAGTAACGAAAGGCTTACTTGAATGGTTAGAACAATCAGATGCCGATGTCGTATGCATGCAGGAAAGCCGCATTACCCATGAACAATGGACTGAAAAATTTAGACCCGAAGGATGGCATACCCATCTCTTTCCAGCAGAGCGTGCAGGTTATGCGGGAACTGCGATATATAGCCGCCTACCCTTCGTCTCTGTTAAAGATGGCTTAGGGTTTGAGCTAGCTGACAGTCAAGGCCGCTTTATTTCTGCGGAATTCGATTTAGGTTTGTCACATCCGGTACATATTGCATCATTATACTTACCTTCAGGCTCAAGTGGTGAAGAAGCGCAAGCACGTAAAGATTTATTTTTAGGTGAATACGCAAAAATCTTGAAACAATGGCGTGATGAAAACAAGTCAGTCATCATTTGTGGTGACTACAATATTGTTCATAAACGAATTGATATCAAAAACTGGTCAGGTAACCAGAAATCATCTGGTTGTTTACCACATGAGCGTGCATGGCTTGACCATATTTACGATGAGCTTGGCTATGTCGATACTTTCCGTGTAGTTCGCGCCGAAGCAGAACTTTATTCATGGTGGTCAAATCGCGGTCAAGCTCGTGCAAAAAATGTAGGATGGCGTATTGACTATCAAGCGTGTTCACCAGACTGGAAAACACGCGTAGCAAACGCATGGGTCTTTAAAGATCAATGGTTTAGCGACCACGCACCCGTTATTATTGACTATAAAATTCAAGAATAAGTGAACACTTGTTCACTTGCATTGTCGTTTTAGCTTACAGCATATGTCGTTTTTGAGTATTTTTCTTACACATCTTTAACGGCATTATAGCTGCACGGCACAGGGAAGCAGTCAGGATGACGCAAAAGGATAGGACGCCGTAGGAAGATAAAATAAACTTATGATAAGTTTATTTGCAAGGATGTGACATTGGACGTTGAAATGAGACCCGCATGATCAGGATGATTAAATGCGGGCTTTCTCTTTTTAAGTCTCTTATTTTTTGCGCTAAGTTCTTTTAGTTTTAATTTCTTCTTATTAAGCTCATTATCGCTTTGTCTTATGACAATAACATGACATTTCTCTTTCGATTAATCATTAATTTTCATTTGTTTTAAAAGTATCGGTATAAAGTAGTGCTTAAAAGCTTTTTGGGTTAGGCTGTGTGCTCTCTCTTTTTGACATGGTCCGATAAAATGTTAAAAATTTATGGAATTAAAAACTGTAATTCAATGAAAAAAGCATTTGATGCTTTGCAAGCCAAATCGCTTAACTATGATTTTCACGATTATAAAAAACAAGGTATTGATGCAGATACTCTAAAGATCTGGTTAAAAGAAATTGGGCAAGATACAGTTCTCAATAAAAAAGGAACGACTTGGCGCAAGCTTTCAGAAGAAGAACAAAATCGTGCTTTAAGCAGTGAAGATAACCTTATTGAAGCACTCATTGCTCAACCTAGTTTAATTAAAAGACCTGTTTTACAAACCTCACAAGGTTTCATTGTAGGTTTTGATGAATCTACCTATCAAAACATCCAAGCATAAAAAAACGAGCCATACGGCTCGTTTTTTTATTAAAACTTTTTAGTTAGCGCGAATCCATGTTTGGTTACGACCAAGTGCAGAAACGCCAATATAACCACGCAGTTTAAGCTTTTTGCCGCCATCGGTTAACTCACCTTTCAGTTTGTAAGTTTTACCTGATTTGGGGTCTAAAATCGTACCGTTTTCATAACTGTTACCACCTACATTTTTTAAATTATGTACAATGGTGACACCTTTAAGTGGTTTGTTTTTATACGGACCTTCACATTTTGTACAAGCGTTTTCTTCGCCTGGTGTCAAAATGTTTTGAATGGTTGCAGTTAAGGTTCCGTCCTTCTGTTCCGTAAATTTCACTACGGCTTTTGGCTTGTTGGTCTGATCATCAATCGTTTTCCATACCGTTCCATTGAGTGAATCAGCCGCATTGGCAAATGCAGCCATACCAATGAGTCCTAAAGCTAAAGCAATCTTTTTCATTTTTGTAATATCCTTGGGTCTTTCAAGATTTTTAGTATTCAGAAGTCGCAAAGATATTGCAATTTTTGAATGTGACTGTTTCGTGTAACCTTGTAATCTTGCAAAATAAAATTTACAAGAAAACAAGAAACTAGCATAAAAATGGATGCTCTATGAATATATCAAATGTTTGGAAATATTATTTTACAGAAACTTTTCTTAAAACAACAATTCGCAAGCCAAGTCAGCTAAATTTGCCGGCTACCGCCTTACGTCCCGTTCTAGATCAGATGTGTCGTGCTTTCCCAAGGCAAAAAAATGTTTCTGTGCGCCCAATTCGGCTAGCAGGCATTAAAGGTGAAGAAATCAAGCCACAAGATTCTGCCACTCAACTGATTTTTCACATTCACGGCGGCGCTTTTTTTCTTGGTAGTGTCAAAACACACCATGCTTTCATGACGGATTTAGCTGCCCGTACTCAAATGCAGATTATTCATGTGGATTATCCACTTGCACCAGAGCATCCTTATCCTGAGGCAACTGAAGCTCTATATGACATCTATCAATCTTTAATTGTACAAGGTGTTCAGCCTAAAGATATTATTTTGTCAGGTGATTCATGCGGAGCAAATTTAGCGCTAGCACTTTGCTTACGTTTAAAAGAACAACCTGAGCTCATGCCAAGTGGCCTGATTTTGCTATCTCCATTTTTAGATTTAACCCTAACCAGCGAGTCTCTCAGATTTAATAAAAAACATGATGCCTTACTCTCTATTGAAGCGCTGCAAACAGGAACTCAATACTATATAGGCAATCATATTGCAGCTGATGACCCACGTGTTTCGCCTATTTTCGATGACTTGCATGGCCTACCGCCCACTTTGGTTCAAGTCGGGTCTAAAGAAATCTTATTAGACGATGCCAAACGTTTTAGAGAAAAAGCTGAAGATGCTGGCGTTAAAGTTCAATTCAAACTTTATACAGGCATGTGGCATAACTTCCAGATGTTTAATGCATGGTTTGATGAAGCCAAACAAGCATTGGCAGATATTGCTGAATTTGCTCACGAACTAGATAAAACTTAATTTATCTATAAATGATGTGAATAGGCCTCAAAACTTTTCACATCATTTACTTTATAAAAAGTCATCATGTATAAATTGAAAATCATGTTATGTTTAAAACATAAATTATTTAAACAATCCAATTTTAGGATGGTCCAACAAAGAGGCATCTATATTTAGGAGGCCTTACTTATTATGAAAAGTCGTTTCATCACTCATCCAATACATAGAATAAAACAGGTGATAATCGATTTCATCTACAATAATCACATCATCAACTGGACGCCACTACAAAAAAGTGCACTGATGCTTACACTTGCCTGTGCAATGAATTTCAGTTGGATTTTATGGAAAGGCTATATTCTAATTACCCCTAGTGTCTGGCAATGGACACATTTACCTTTAGTTGAGTCGCAAATCTGGCTCAATTTATTAACCTTATTTTTATTGGCTCTTTTGATTATCCCCTGCTATCGCTATAAAAATGATGAATGGGCTCAACGAATTATTCCTTTAGTGAGCGTGCAATTTTTTACGCTCATGCTATGCCATGATGGATATTTAATTGGCAGCATTAGCCCCGCCACTATGGTCGGTTATGTCGGCACGATTGGGGTAGGTCTGGTGTTATTTGACCGAAAAATTGTTTATAGCGCCCTTATACCTGCAACAATTATTTTAACGGTATGTACTTATTTGAGTATGAAAGGTGTTTTACCTTACGCACCTTTATTTAATCTGATTGCCATGCAACGTGCTCAAACCAATCCTTTTTGGTTAGGAAGCATGGCTTTTTTTATTATGCCCATTTTATTGGCATGTTTTATTTTATTTGAAATACTACTCACTCAATGGCGTCAGCGCGAAACTTATATTCAACGTTTAAGCCAACTTGATCCATTAACTAACGTATTAAATAGACGTAGTTTAAATACGCATTTAGAGTCGCTACACCAACAGCAATTTGATTATGCGGTGGTACTTCTTGATATCGATCATTTTAAAAAAATTAATGATATATATGGCCATCACCAAGGTGATCAGGTCTTAATTGAAATCGCTCAATGTCTTTCTGAGAACTTGCGTAGTGAGGATATTATTGGTCGATTTGGTGGAGAGGAATTTATTTTATTACTTCCCCACACCGATATTATTCAAGCAGAAAAAATTGCTGAGCGTTGTCGCCATGCTTTGCAAGAATTGCCTGTTTGTAGTGCTCAAAATAGTCCTATTCATATTAGTGCAAGCTTTGGAATAAGCAGTTCAGCTTTTGCACAGGACCCTTATCTCGTTATTCGGCAGGCTGACCAAGCTCTCTACGCGGTGAAAGCTTCAGGTCGCAATCAGGTACGTACATTTCATCAGACTGAAGCTGTTAATAGCTTATGATTGTTTTAGTTTTGCCAAACTCGCGAGTTGTTGCAAAAGTTCTTGCTGACTAAAAGCACCCGTTAAGCGTAAAGCACGAATTTCTTTTTGCTCGGGGCTTAAAAATAAATAGGTCGGTGGTCCTAAAATATTCCATTGTTTGAGTAGCGCTTCATGTGATTGGTCATAATGACTCAAATCAAGCTTAATTAAATAGTAAGGTGCAAGAGCAGACTGAACCTCGGGTGCTTTTAAAATACGGTGCTCAATCGGTTGGCAAGCAACACACCAATCTGCATAGACATCAACCACAATAGCCCGATCAGTAGGCGCTGCTGCTAAAATCTTTTGGAAGTCTGCCGCGCTAGTCGCAACATGCCACTCGGCCATGTGGTCAGAACTTTGCAAAGTTCGATTTTGAATATGTTGATATTGGTTATAGGCTACAAAAGGGGTAACGATTAATAATAAGATCGCATAGAGCCATTGTAGCTGCCCTTTTTTCCAGAAAAACTGATAAACCGCATAGGCTATAAAAGCGAGGCCTAGTACTAAACTAAGTACTTGCATACCCCAATCTGGCAATAAAGGACGAATAAAGTAGAGGCTTAAACCCAACATCAGAAAAGCAAAAATAACTTTAATCTGATGCATCCAGTCGCCCGCTTTAGGCAAAAATTTTGCACCTAAAATACTTGCCAACAGTAGCGGAATTCCCATTCCAAAACCTAGGCAAAATAAAAGCAAAGCACCTTGCCATTGGTTTTGTGTTTGAGAAATAAATAATAAAGTTCCAGCGAGAGGTGCAGTCATACAAGGACCGACCAAGAGTGCAGAAACCACACCCATGACTCCTGCACCTACTAAAGTGCCGCCTTGTTGCATTGACTGAATATGGTCAAGTCTATTTAACCATGTTTGTGGTAAACGAATCTCAAACAAGCCAAATAGGTTCAGAGCAAATACAATAAACAACAAACTAAAAGCAATTAAAGTCGCAGGCTGTTGTAACCAGCGCTGAAAATTTAAACCTGCTGAAGAAGCAATTAAACCTAAACCTGCATAGACCAACGCCATGCTGCAAACGAAAGTAAGTGCAATGGTCCAAGCCTTTAGACCTTTATGTTCTCGAATAATAAGTGAAGTTAAAATAGGCAACATCGGTAAAGAGCATGGTGTAAATGCGAGCAACATGCCTAAACCGAGAAATAATAAAATTCCATACCAAAGCGAGTGCTCAATTAACTTAGCTGACCAGATCTGATCTTGCGCAATTTGTGGCGCAGATGGATCTACTACAGACTCTGTACTCTGCTCTTTTTCTAAAAATTTTGAATCTGAAGAGGCTTCTGGTTGAGTATTTGCCAAATCTAGCAATCGTTTTGGCGCTGTTCCTGCTTGGTTTTGCACACCAACCAAGCCATCTGCATCAGTTTGAAACTCAATGGTTTGTGGCGGATAACAAATACGATCTTTGGCACAGCCCTGCCAAGTCACACTATAGTGCTCTGAAGGCTTTGTTTTAATTTTGAAATTAACTTGATGGTAGTAAACCTGACTTTGCCCATAATTTTCATCATATTGGGCAATCGCTTTAGGTAACTTTAAAGCTAAAGGTTGAGTACCTTGTTGTACGGTAAATTTATGCTGATACAGATAGTAATTTGGCTGAATCTGCCAAGATAAACTCGCAGTATGCGGCTCAGAAGATTCAACCGAAAATGAAAAAGCTTGTTCGGGCGAGAGCAGCTTGTCTTGTGCGGAAACCAACTGGCTAAACACACAAACAGCAACGGCTAGAAAATAAAGAATTCCCTGATGAATAAACTTTTTCATTAACATAAATTTAAATTGCTTCGATTAGAACAAGAACGCCACGCCTAAGCCACCGTTGTAGCTCTTGTCTTGACCCTCTAAATCGACCCCGATGCTTGCGTCAAGCTGAGTACGATTATTTACAGCGTAAACTAAACCTGTACCTAAACCGTATTCATAGTCTTGGCTTTCAGCTTTACGATAAATGAATTCAGAATATCCAGAAAGTTTACCAGCTATTTTATAGTTGATTGCTGGAATTGCAGTCACAGCCCAATTACTGTTTTGCACTTCGTAACGCATGGTAATTGAGGTATCAATCAAGTCATCATATTTATAAGCCACTGCTGAGCTTAGGCTATAAATATCATCATGCGCAGTAAATTCATCATTACCAGTTGCAATGACAGCCTGAGCTAACACAGCCATTGATAAGTTTTCATCATCGAGATCAATTGCTTTTTTCAAACCGATGCTTACATCACCAAAGCCTGAATTGTCAGTTTTTTTACCAGCACGTTTGGTTTGAGTCCATGCTGGACCTTGCCAACCTAATTGTAATTCTAAGCCATCAGCCAAACCCGTACGGAATAGCATATCTTCACTTACAGTTACGGTTTTTTCTTTAACGCCATCGACAGTCGACTCTGTATAAGTCGCACTAGGTAAACCTTGTTCCCAAGCTAACTTACCCACTGGTGTAATACCTGTTCCGAAGCCTGCTCCAGGACGGTCAAAGGAAAACTCTGCTGCGAAAGTACTTCCAGCAGCAACAGTTGTAAGGGCAAAAGTTAAAATTTGTACTATTTTCATTTTAATGTCCAATCAAGTAGTTAATTCTTTTGTCATTTTAGCCCCATGACGGCGCAATAATTCTAATGTTTCACGCTCTTCTTCAAGTGATTCTGACCAATCTATTTCATCAAAATCACAATCAAAGAACAACTGACTGATTGAAGATAAAACGGTGAGTCCTTCTTCATCACGTGAGTTTGGATCAACTTTTTCATCGAGTAAACGTTGAACAGCTGGAGCACATGCTGAACTTGCAGCATCCCATAATGGGCCATAAAACTCTTCTGCATCCCAAAGGTGTACATTGGCTTTAGCTTGAATTAGGGCTTCAAGAATATCGAGATAAACTTGTAATGCTTGTTGCTTCTCTTCTTTTGATAATGGTGTACCCGCTTCATAAGCTTCTGATACATTTTCCCACCATTTAAAAATTCCGTCACAGATAATTGATACAGGTGGCCCTTGCTCCGGATCAATAAAGTTCGGATCAAGTCCGTCAGCAAGTAATTTCTGCACTTGCGCGAGTTCTAATTCTTCTATGGCTTTAATTAAAGCTTGCTGCTGGGTGGTTAACATGACCATCTCTCAAAAATATATTAGGACTATTATGCCTAATCTCTTCTCCAGATTTTAGAGGTTGATTGCATCGCATTGCAAACCTAATGTTGTGAATAGTTTTATTTTCATCAAATATCAAAAAAGCCCCGAAGGGCTTTTTAGCATTTTCAATTAAACTTCATCATCAATGAATTCTGGTTGCCCACCTCTCGGGTGTTCTTTTTTCTCAAAAGTATGTTCGAGGCTACGTTTTAATTTTTCAATCGCGCCATGAATTGAAGCGTCAATATTTCCTGCTTTATGGTGCACTGCAACCGGTTTTAAACCTGAAGGACGCGCTTCAATCATACAGTGGATATCTTTGTCACCACCTTTGTCCCCATTTTCATCACTAAAATGAACCGAAAAATGCGTAATACGTTCGCTATGACGTTGGAATTCTTGAGTAAGTTCTGCACGTACATAAGTAATTAAACGTTCGCTGTTATGGATGTTTTTATCTGTGCGGATTTCAATATTCATAAATACCATCCTCTCTTTCTTACTGTGGATCTTTTCTATGCAAAACTTTTTTATGTTGGCATGTTTTAAGCATGCATGAACTGACTTCAATTGTACATTTTGATGGTGTAATGGTTTGTTATCTCCTGACTTAAACGTACTGGTTTTAATTTATTTTGAAGATCTTCATATCTTCAATATCAGTCCATCTATAAAAATATGCAAGCTGATTTTTTAAATTTTTATGAAAAATTGAACAAAAGGAGAGCAATCGTGTCCAAATCTTATCTATCTGGAGCCGAGCTCATTGAGCAAATTCAAAAGTCTCCTTATTCACGTGATTTGATCGGTTATCACGGACAGCCTCCACAGGTTAAATGGCCTAACAATGCTAAGATTGCAGTACAATTTGTTCTTAATTATGAAGAAGGTGGCGAAAAACATATTGAGCACGGCGATGAAGGCTCAGAACAGTTTTTATCGGAGATTATTGGCGCTGCAAGTTACCCAGCGAAACATATGTCGATGGACTCAATGTACGAATATGGTTCACGTGCTGGTTTTTGGCGCATTCATAATGAATTCCAAAAGCGCAAACTTCCAATGACTATTTTTGGAGTTGCAATGGCACTCGTCCGCAATCCTTATATTGTGGAGGCGATTAAGCAAGCTGATTATGAGGTGGTTTCTCATGGTTACCGTTGGCTTCACTATCAAGATACTGATATTGAGTTAGAAAAACAGCATATAGAACAAGCTTTATCTGTTTTAGAAAACTTGTTTGGAAATAAAGTGATCGGTTGGTACACCGGACGTGACAGCCCTAATACACGTCAATTACTTGCAGAATTCCCGCAAATTCAATACGACTCTGATTATTATGGCGATGATCTGCCTTTTTGGACGACTCTCACCAATGCTGCTGGTGCGGCACGCCCTCATCTGATTATTCCGTATACTTTGGAATGTAACGATATGAAATTCTGCTCACCGGGTGGATTTAATAGTTCAGAACAATTTTTTCAATATTTAAAAGATAGTTTTGATGTGCTGTATGCAGAGGGAGAAAATGCACCAAAAATGATGTCGATTGGAATGCATTGCCGTATTTTAGGGCGCCCAGGCCGTTTTAAAGCACTACAAAAGTTTCTCGACTATATTCAAATGCACGATCGAGTCTGGATATGTAGTCGTCAAGACATTGCTGAACATTGGTATAAAAATCACATAACTAAATAATTGATTTTTTAATTTTCCAAATTCATAAGCGAATCATGAACCCCTCTTGGCACTGTTATTGCTAAAACTCTGTATCACGACAACGAGTTTAGGAATAACAGTGTTTTTAGCCGAGTTTAATCAAGCCCCACCCGAACAACTCAAGACTTTGTTAAAAAACTGTGTCCACATTCCAGCATGGGCCGAGAAAATCACTTCAGGACGTCCCTATTCATCAAAAGCATCTCTTTTAGAGCATGCAGAAAATTTAAGTCAAATGTGGTCATGGCAAGACATTGAAACTGCTTTAGCAACCCATCCAAAAATTGGTGAACGACAAGCAAAAAAACAACTCAATGCAAAAGAGCAACATTTTTCAAATCAGGAACAAGCTGGCATTTCTTTAGATGAACAAACGCAACAAGCGCTGCTACAAGGCAACCTCGATTATGAACAAAAGTTTGGCTTTATTTTTTTAATTAAAGCAGCGGGCCTCAGTAGCGATGAGATTTTAAAAAAGCTACAAGAACGTTTACAACATGACTTAGCTATCGAAAAAGTAATTGTACATCAGCAACTCTCAGCGATTGCTCTATTACGTCTATCTCAGGAAATACAAGCATGATCAGCACTCATATTTTAGATACGAATTTAGGCAAACCAGCTGCACAAGTAGAAGTGAAGTTGTTTCATGCAGAAACCCATGAGTTGATTGCAACCGCAACCACTAATCCAGACGGTCGAGTGGGTGATTTTGAAATAACAGACTTTGCAGCAGGTGCTTATCAACTTGAATTTGAGATTGCGCCTTATTTTTCATCGCAGCAAATTAAAACTTTTTTCCCACGTGTTTGTATTCAATTTTTTGTAGAAGACATCAATCAGCATTATCACATTCCATTACTGATCAGCCCGTTTGCTTACTCCACTTATCGCGGTAGTTAATTCAAATATAAATAGGAGAAAAATATGAATCATCAGCAAAAAAATGCGATTTCTCCAGAGCATGAATATTTAGGAATTTCCAAAAGTTTTGCTTACGGGTTACAGCATGTGCTGACCATGTATGGTGGCATTGTAGCCCCGCCACTCATTATTGGAACAGCAGCTGGCTTAAGCTCAGCACAAGTCGGAATGCTCATTGCAGCTGCCCTGTTTGTAGGTGGATTGGCAACACTAATTCAGACCATTGGAACCAAATATCTAGGTGCAAAATTACCTTTAGTTCAGGGTGTGTCTTTTGCTGGCGTGGCTACCATGGTTGCCATTATCACTACAGGTGGCGGCTTACCTGCTGTGTATGGTGCGGTGATTGTCGCATCTCTGATTGGACTATGCCTTGCACCTTACTTTTCAAAAATTATTCGTTTTTTCCCACCCGTTGTGACTGGATGCGTCATCACGATTATTGGGCTATCTCTGTTACCCGTTGCGATTCGCTGGATAATGGGTGGCAACAACAAAGCACCTGACTGGGGTAGCGTAGAAAATATCTCTTTAGCCTTACTGACTTTAGGCATTGTGATTGTTCTAAATATGCTGCCGCAAGCAAGCATCCGACGTTTATCGATTTTGTTGGCTATTGTTGCTGGTACCACCCTCGCCTACTTTATGGGTTTTGGTGATTTTAGTCAGGTGAGCTCAGGCACATGGCTGCAATTTCCACACCTATTTGCATTTGGTTTGCCGACTTTCGAGCTTAGTGCAATCTTGTCGATGTTGATCGTTACCTTAGTGATTATGACGGAAACCACAGCCGATATTATTGCTGTCGGAGACATTGTAGGAACTGAAGTCGATTCGAAACGGATCGCCAATGGTGTACGTGCTGATATGTTCTCGAGTGCTTTTGCGCCTATTTTTGGTTCGTTCATGCAAAGCGCTTTTGCCCAAAATGTTGGGTTAGTTGCCATTACAGGCATCAAAAGCCGATTTGTAGTCGCAGCAGGTGGTGTCATTCTCATTATTTTGGGCCTACTCCCCATTATGGGTCGTTTGATTGCCGCGATTCCAATGCCCGTACTTGGTGGTGCAGGTTTGGTCTTGTTTGGGTCGGTTGCAGCGAGTGGAATTCGCACTTTGGCAAAAATAGATTATAACGATCAGAAAAATTTGATTATTGTCGCGACTGCTTTATCAGCAGGGATGATCCCAATTATTAACCATGAGTTTTATGCTCATTTTCCAGTTTGGGTACAAACTTTGTTCCATTCGGGCATTAGTTCAACATGTATCTTTGCTATCTTGTTGAATTTATTATTTAATCATTTACCCTCATTTCGCGGCTCGCGTACCCCACATTTAAGCCAAACAATAAACACAAGAAATACTCATTAAAGATTTAGTTTTTAGCGCCCCACTTCGGTGGGCTTTTTTTTAACCGTTGATCAAATTTGGCTTCATTTTTGCTTAAGACCCTGTATCCTTAGCGTGCTTTATTTGGGGGGAGATCATTTAAATGCAATTAAAGCAACTTGCGGCGACTTGTGCCTTGTTATCTGCAACTGCCATGGTTCAGGCAAAACCAATCTGGCAAGATTTTAGTGTGACGGGACTTTATGGTGAAAACTATGAAGTTGTAGATGACAAAGAAACCACGATTACTTTGGAATATGCTGCGAAAGTTAAATACGCTGATGTATTTTTCTTCATGGACCACATGCGCGGTGAAAATGACCACAAGAGTACTTACTTTGAGTTATCACCACGTCTAAGTTTAGGCGAAGTGTCTGGTAAAAAACTGTCGTATGGCCCAATTAAAGATGTGTTAATTAGTACTACTTGGGAAGGTAACAGTGAAGACGGCAATAACTTCGATAACTTCCTTTATGGTTTTGCAGTTGATTTAGATATCCCATATTTCCAATATGCGAATTTAAACTTCTACCGTGCAAATAATGAGAACACTGACGACGATTATCAAATGACATTCGTTTATGGGATTCCATTTAAAATCGCATCTGAAGATTTCTTGGTAGATGGTTTCCTTGACTGGTCAACTGCTGAAGGCGACCATGCCAGCGAGTTGAACTGGACAACTCAGTGGAAATGGAATGTAGGTAAACACATTTCTCCTGATACACGTCTATACCTCGGTATTGAGCACTCTGTATGGAATAATAAATTTGGTCTACAAGGCCGAGATGAAAATAACGTCAGTGCTTTGGTTAAATACCACTTCTAAAATTATGATTTAGAAGATTAAACAGCAAGGAAAATTCCTTGCTGTTTTTGTTTTAATCGAGTGGATTACCTACAATATTGCTAATAATCCCCTGCATAATATGTCCGCCTTGTTCACGGCGTAATTCTGCATACCACGCTTGTGTAACGCTTTCATCTTTCATATGAGTCACATCACAGCGTTTACGCGCACGAAGTACCAATTCATTTGCACGTTCATTGCGCTTGTTTTGATAGCGACGTAAAGCATCTTCGACACCTAAAGTGTTAATTTGCAGAGAACGCGCTAAATAAATCGCATCTTCCATCGCTTGGCAACCGCCTTGACCAATATCAGGTGTCGTGCTGTGTGCAGCATCACCCAAAATCACCACACGACCTTTATAAAATTGTGTAAACGGTTCAATGTCATGGATTTCTACCCGATTCGTCTTTTGCGGGTCTAAGCGTTCAATGAGTTGCTGTACTGGCAAACACCAATCCGCAAAATATTGTTTTAAAAGTTTTTTATAGTCATCTCGATTATTATCTAATCCTGCTGGCAAAGGCACATCTAAAAAGAAATAGAACTTACCATCTGCAACTGGCATTAAAGAAGCTCGCTTGCCTTCCCCCACATAAGTCGTCCATTGCTGAGCTGGAGCTAAATCTTCAGATATTTCAACCAAGCCATTCCAGTTCACATAACCCGCATAACGGCGCTGTACTTGCTGACCCAACACATAGGCACGAGTCATTGAATGAGTACCATCCGCCCCAATCAGTAAGTCAGCTTGCGTTGAACTGCCATCTGCAAAATGGACCTCAACATAATCGGTCTTGTCTTCAAGGCTGACCATTTTCTTGCCTAAATGAATCTGATCTCTGCCAAATTCATCCATCAGCATATTTTGTAAATCGGCACGTGCAACTGGATAAGGTCTTTGGCCTACTTCTTCAATTAATGGTAGTAAACTGAATTGTGTCATCACATCTCCAGTTAGACCATCCACATAGGCCAAATCATCCATTTGTCCACCAAGTTTGGCGATTTTGTCAGTTAATCCCAGATAGTTTAGACATTTGACACCATTCGACCACAGCGAAATTGCAGCACCGACTGGAAGAATCTTTTCAGTTTGCTCAAAAATACGAACTTGGTGACCAAATTTTTTTAATGCAATGCCTGTGGTTAGACCTCCCATTCCCGCACCAATAATCACCACATTCATAACACGCTCCTATAGATATTCACCTATAGAGTGCTTATGCTAAAAACATGCCATCCTTCAAAATTTATTTAGCTTTTCCACAAAACTGGCATGCACCATGCTTATATATTTAGGTGTAAAACTCGTCTCAGCACGCTCCGTGTTGGCGCAGTTTTAAATGAAAAATCATGTTTTTAACAAGAAATACGGATAATCCACTATGGCAACATTGCACGCTCCAGCATTTGAACTTCCTGAAATTTTGAATACGAAAACCAATTTGGCAGATGCCCGAATTGGTGCACAAGTCATTGAGTGTTCAGATGATTTCTTTGCAGAAGCAAAGCGTATGCTGCAATTTGATGCACCTATTTTTGTTGAAGATAAATTTGATGATAACGGCAAATGGATGGACGGTTGGGAAACGCGTCGTAAACGTCATGCGGGCTATGACTGGTGCATCGTAAAACTAGGTGTAAGTGGAAAAATCAGTGCACTTGATATTGATACCAGCTTTTTTACAGGAAACTATCCAGCATCTGCATCATTAGAAGCTTGTTATGCACCAAATGGTGACCTTACAGGGGCAAAATGGGAGAGCATTTTAGGAAATACGGAACTCGGCCCAAGCCAGCATCATATTTTTATGGTCAATAATGATGCACTTTTCACTCATATACGCCTCAATATTTTCCCAGATGGTGGTATTGCTCGTTTACGTGTCTATGGAGACGTTCATATTCAGGTGACTGATAGCGAGCAAACTCTTGATTTATTAGCCCTAGAAAATGGTGGCCGCGTAGTTGCCTATAGCGATGCGCACTTTGGACATCCGCGTAATTTGATTAACCCCGGTCGTGGCGTCAACATGGGCGATGGATGGGAAACCAAACGCCGCCGAGCTCCGGGTTATGACTGGTGTATTCTTTCGTTGGGTAAAAGCGGAAAAATTGAGAAACTTGAAATTGATACGGCTCACTTTAAAGGGAACTTCCCTGCCCAAGTATCCATTCAAGCGGTTTACCTTGAAAATGCTACCGATGCACAGCTGATTCCACAAAGTATGTTCTGGTCTTATTTACTTGAAGCTCAACCGATGCAAATGGACCATATTCATGAATATGTGAATGAGATTTTACAGCATGAAAAAATCTCTCATATTCGCATTAACATGATTCCAGACGGTGGTATTAGTCGTGTTCGTTTATGGGGAAAAATTGCCAAGCCATGATCATGAAGAATGTTCAAATTCAGCCTTTAACCATTGAGAACTTTCAGTCTTTCGGAGAGGTCATCTGTTGCGACGGGCATGACTTTTTTCATATTAACGATGCCCACACCGAGCGCTACCATGCGCTCGTTGAAACTGAAATTGAAGGGGAAGCAAAGGCAGGAATTAGTATTTTCCGTAATATTAAGGCCAGTGTACTACCTCTGGAAATTTCAATGCTAGAGCGCCATCCAAAAGGCTCTCAGGCATTTATTCCATTACAGCAACAAAAGTTTTTAATTATTGTCGCGCCCGCTTTAGACGAGAATACTCCCGACATTTCAAAGCTATGTGCATTTGTTTCAAATGGGAAGCAAAGTATCAATTATCGGGCAGGCACATGGCATCATCCTTTGCTTACCTTTGAGGCACCAAGTGATTTTGCAGTGGTAGATCGAATTGGAGGTGGAGCGAATTGTGATATTTTTCAATTTCCACAGACTATAAAAATTACGATCTAAATTAAAATATACAGATCTGTCTAATTTAATGATCTAAACCTTAATAGCAGAAATCGTTGTGGTGATTTCTAACAATCTTAGGTTTATATAAAAAATCCCCGTCAATTGAACGGGGATTTTTTAATTCTATTTTAAACAGTGATATCAGCTAGGTTACCCTTCTGCTCAAGCCACTGCTTACGATCTGCTGAACGTTTTTTCGCAAGCAATTTATCAAGTAAACCAGCTGTAAAATGAGCATCATCTAGATCGAGCTGAACTAAACGACGCGTGTTTGGATCCATGGTCGTTTCACGCAATTGAATCGCGTTCATCTCACCCAATCCTTTGAATCGGGTAATTTGCGGATTACGATTGCCTTTTACATTCTTCAAGATGACTTCAAGCTCATCTTCATCCAGTGCGTAATGGACATCTTTACCAATATCGATACGGAACAATGGTGGCATTGCCACATACAAATGCCCTTCTTCAACCAATGTTGGAAAGTGTTTAACGAATAAAGCGCAAAGCAAAGTCGCAATGTGTAAACCATCCGAGTCAGCATCGGCCAAAATACAGATTTTGCCATAGCGTAGTTCTGATAAATCATCACTACCAGGGTCTACACCAATGGCAATCGCAATATCGTGAACCTCTTGAGAAGCCAAAACCTCATCAGAAGAAACTTCCCATGTGTTTAAGATTTTTCCACGAATTGGCATGATAGCCTGAAAGTTTTTATCACGCGCTTGCTTGGCACTACCGCCCGCAGAGTCACCCTCGACAATGAATAGCTCACTGTCTTCACGCGTTTGTCCCACACAGTCAGCCAACTTACCCGGTAGAGCAGGGCCAGAAACAATTTTTTTACGTTCGACTTTCTTCGCTGCTTTTAAACGACGACCAGCTTTAGAAATCGCCATTTCTGCCAATTGCATGGCAATTTCAGCATGTTGGTTGAGCCAGAGTGCAAAAGCATCTTTAGCAATATTTAAAACAATATTAGATGCTTCCCGACTCGAAAGACGCTCTTTGGTTTGACCTGAAAACTGCGGTTCTTGGAACTTCAGTGATAAAATATAGTTAACACCATCCCATACATCTTCTGCCGAAAGTTTGAGGTTACGAGGCAACAAGTTACGTAGCTCACAGAACTCACGTAATGCCTCAGTTACACCTGAGCGTAACCCATTCACATGAGTACCGCCTTGCGCGGTTGGAATCAGGTTAACGTAACTTTCTTGAACCTGCTCACCGCCTTCCACATTCCAGCAAATCGCAAATTCACACGCCGCACGGTCTGCCTGACCATTACTCACAAAAGCGGGATTTGGCAAAATTTCGCGGTCTTGTAATTCATCCATCAAATAATCGACGAGGCCATTTTCAAATTGCCATTCGATTTTTTCATCGTTAATTTGATCGATATAGATAATTTTTAAACCAGCCGCTAAAACAGCTTTGGCTTTTAAATTGTGTTTAAGTGCTTTTAACGCAAATTTTGGACTATCAAAATATTTCGCTTCTGGCCAAAAATGTACCGTTGTACCTGTCGCGCGTTTTGGAGCTTTACCTTCGAGAACAGCTAAAGGTGCTACGGGTTCACCTTGCTCAAAGGCCATTTGATATAGGTTACCCTGACGTTGAACTTCGACCTCAACACGTGTTGATAAAGCATTTACAACGGAAATGCCCACACCATGCAAACCACCTGAAAACAGGTAGTTATCGGTACTGAATTTACCACCAGCATGGAGCTTAGTCAGAATGATTTCGATACCACTTTGGCCATATTCAGGGTGAATATCCACTGGCATACCACGGCCGTTATCTTCAACAGACAATGAACCATCTTTATAAACTGTGACACAGATTTTGTCGGCATGACCAGCTAATGCTTCATCAACAGCATTATCAATAACTTCTTGGGCTAAATGGTTAGGTCGAGTCGTATCGGTATACATCCCTGGACGACGACGAACAGGGTCTAAACCAGAAAGGACTTCAAGCGATTGAGCCGTATATTGTGTCACGTTGTACGTTTTCCTTATTTGATGGTGTGCGCAAAGAATTCGATCACTAACGGTAATTTTTCTTCAAAATCTTCCATAGCATGATTGCCATGAGCATCCGTCAAAATCAATGAGGATGGCGTTGCAGCACTATAATAGCGTTGTGCTTGACGATAATCCAAAATTTCGTCGCCTTGTTGCAACAAGACGAGTATTTTGTCAGCATTTTCAGGTTGTTTCAGTTCCAAGTGTTGTAATTGTCGCAACTGAATATGGTCAATTGACCATTGATCATTCACCACATAGGGCATGCTTTCAACTTGGAATAACTCATCAAACAACTTCCATGGTTGCATAGCAGGGTTAATCAGTACAGCCGGAATATTATATTTCGCGACAAAATATGTCGCAAAAAACCCGCCGAGACTACTACCAACTAAAGCCACGTCTTGCAACGATTCAATCAGCGCTGAAACTTGCTCTACCACTAGATTAGGAGATCTGTTTAGGTCTGGCAAATGCACATTTATGCCTAATTCGCTACAATACTGCTTCAGGCTTAGCCCTTTAATTGAAAGAGCGCTACTATTAAAGCCATGGAGGTAGATAATATTCATATATTTCCCTCTAAATTGAGAATAAACTCACATTTTTGTTCTCAGTTTGTATATAAAAACACTATTGTCAGACAAGAAAAACCACTCAACTAACCATTCATCAGTATTTTAAAAACATGTGTTATTTAAACTACTAAGATGGAAACGTTTACTGCCGTTGATAAAAAGTACAGCTTAAAACGTCGGTTATAACGTATATGGGGAAAAGATATGCCGAGCTTAACACCACTACATGAAACTTATTGTAAATGGGATCGTACGCCACCGAGTCAGGCAGACGTACTAGAAGGTTTAGCTCAACTGTTCAGTACCAGCTTAAATGGTGTACATGAATTAATACAAGTTATTAATATTGAAGTATTAAAAAATGCTTTTGGTGTGAGCACACAAAATGCTAAAAACTTTCAAAAACGACCATTTGTGCAAAAGGCATATCAATTTTCTTATGGCGCTTTACAAAAATATGGTAGCCACTTTTTAGCGCCAAGTTTACGTCACATTATTGAAAAATATCCCACACTTCACGAAAAACCACTCACCCCGAGCTTACATTTTTTAGTCGGAATTTTGAATGGAATTTTTGGGGATTATCTACTTAAACAACATAGCCCTCTCGCTTTACCAATGGTCCTATACGATCACTACGGTGCAATACAACAAGGGGAACTTGCAGGACGTATTGTAATTTTGGTTCATGGTTTATGTATGAATCATCTGAGTTGGTCAAATGCACATTATGGGGGTATTGGGGAGCGTCTGTTAGCACAGCGCGACCATAACACGATGCTGTATTTAAACTACAATACAGGTCGACGCATTTCAGCCAATGGACGCAGTTTTTCAAATTTATTAGAAGATTTGGTACAACGTAATCCAAGAATTACCAGTATTGATATTATTGGCCATAGTATGGGTGGACTGGTTTCTCGTAGCGCCTTGTTTTATGGCAAACAAAACATGTATCAATGGATTCATATGGTCGAGAATCTAGTCTGCATTGGCTCTCCACATCATGGTGCAGTGTTGGAGCGCTTTGGCTTTACCATACAAGATAAACTCGGGGCCTTCCCTTTTGTGGGTTTACTCGGTCAACTAGTTAATATTCGTAGTAATGGCATTTTAGACTTACGCCACGGTAGCGTTCGTGATGACGACTGGGAATATATGGATGCTCGAATTGGCATGATGGATGATAACCGCGCTCCTGCTCCACTGCCTTCCCATATCAATACCTTTTTAGTGGCAGGCACACTCGAATTTGAAAAAGTACGTAACAAAGCATTGACCGTAATTGGCGATTACTTGGTGAGTGTGAAAAGCGCGCTAGGCGAACATCCAAATCCACGTTTTCAGCTCAAAGTTCCAGATTCTCATAAAGCCGTGTTTTATGGCTTAAATCACTTTGAAATTCAGTATCACTCGAGTGTTGCGGAACAAATTACTCGCTGGCTATATCCTAATGTTAATGATTATGTGCAAGAAGGTATTCAAACCCATATTATTGATATGCCGAACTATACGCTCGAAGATTTAGAAGGAATTGTAGAGACGTAAAAAAAAGCCCAACTTAAGTTGGGCTTTTTTACAGAATCTGAAAATATTTTAAAAAGAGCTCTATAACTATTATTTATCTTTAAAAAATAAGTTGTCTTTACTATCTAAAACTTCATCAGAATAAAGATAGTATTTTCCTTTCTTAAAGACTACTTTTCCTAACTTTTCACCACTTTGAACATTAAAGAAATATAGCTCGTTATTTTTCTCTTTTACTTTGCACATATAGGATTTATCAACCTGAAAACCTATAATAGAGTACACACATTTTTTTGGTGCTAATGTTAAAGTTGACTCTATCGTCGCAACATTTCCACTAGGTAGCTCCTCTGAACTATAATAGTGATATGTACCATTCCATATTTCTGTATTTGCAAATGTATGATTAGCAAATAGTAAAATTAAGAACAATATTGAATATTTCATGTTATTTCCGCAGCAATTTAATTAAATCACTTCCATCATCATATTTTATATTTTCTATTTTTTTACAAGAAGACTCTTTATTAATAACAAAGTTAATAAATTCCGAGTATTGATGATATTCAACTTTAACTGTTACTAAATTATCCGTATCCTGTAATATCTTATATTTATTAGGAGTATCTTGAGAATGAATTAAAATATTAAAATCAATATTACAAACCCCATTATTTCTTGCACTACATTCTTGATCTTTTATAAGTAAATTTGTAAGGTTTTTATCAAAAAAACTACTTAAGGTTTTTATATTTTTATTTTCAACAACCTCATCGCTATTAATAGGAAATTTATTGTATAAATCTGTAATTAGAGCTTTTGAAGTATTGTAACATTCAGCTTCTTTTGCGGAAGCGCAACCAGATAAAAGGCTTAAACATAAAATTTCTAAAATTAAAAGTTTCATTAAAATCTCCTATTTAACAAATTACATTCTAAAATATCTGTAGTTAACATGATCACTATAAATTCTATGACCTTTTTGTTTAAAATCAGAAATCCATTGGCTACCATCATAGCCTGCAATATGGCCATATTGATGCTTATCAGTTTTGGTGATGATATAAATATCACCTAATTGAGGTTTATTAAACTCTTCAAGTATTTCTTTATAACCTATTTTTTTGAGAGTTGGCCCCCAATCTGATGCTGCGATAGGATGTCCTGAAGTGTCGGCTCCCCCAGCCTCTAATGCAATTCTTACATATTTTGCACATTGATGTTGACTTTTTTCTTTAGCTCTCTTTCTTAAAATTTCAGCAAATTTTTCCAAATTAATTTTCTGAGTATTTTTTACCTGAGTATGATTTATGTATGCACAATTATAATTTTTCTCTAAATTTTGATTTTTTATACCTTCGGTTAAATGTTTTTTAATTTCTTGTTCAACCTCCCAAACTTTAGTTGAACCATTTTTAAATCCTTGTTTAATAACTTTTTTGCCATCCCGTTTATATTCATCACTCTCTTTCATAAAACTAGGATTTTGGTGATATGGGCTTTCTAAAAATTTTTTAGAAGTTACTTCTGCGTCTTTAGGTGCCGCATACACAATATCTTCATCTTCTAATCGATTTTCTTTGACATTTTTAGGATAATTCACCCATAAATATAATCCAGTTAGAGTTTTAATCTTTGTATGAGCAGAGTTTAGTTTATAGTATTTTTCCACATAATCTAATTGTTGTACGGCTGACATTTTTGCTAAATCAGATCTTTTAACTTTTAAATCAATTGAAGCAAATTTTCCGAATTGGATAAGACCAACATAACCACCTTTAGCATCATCTGTTAATTTTTTGCTGACAAAAGTTCCAATTTTTGGACTAAAAGTACCGGCAGACTCTAAATGCATAACAGCCATTAATTGACTTGCCATATTCTCTGAATCATTAGGCCACAAATTTTGTGCTATTTTTATAACTCTTTTCCTAAATTCACAACTAACTTTAGATCCCCAAGCCAAATTATATTGTTTACAAATACATGGTGAAGTTGCATTAGTAGCAACTTTCATTGGTTTTCCTGACTCTTTTGTATATTCATCAGTTATATCTTTTGACTCTATTCTTTTTTGAGGTTTATCTGAAGTATTTTTATTATTATTTTCATGTGAATTTACTTTCTGAGTAGAAGATGATTTATTATTTTCATGCTTAGATTGATTTTTATCAGGATTTTTTCTGGTATCACTCGATGCACCTTTATATGGAATCTTAATAATTTGTCCAACATCTATATAATCAGGATTTTTTAATTTATTTAAATTTACAATTTCACTAATTTTACAATTAAATCGATGAGAAATTGAAGATAAATTCTCTCCTCTTTTTACTTTATGCGTTAAATATCTATAATTACCTGGTTTATTCGTTGATTTTGCTAAGGTTATATTATCTAATAGTATTTTTGATGATGTTACTCTTACTATCTCCTTTTTATAAACAATAGTGTGTCTAACTTTTTCTTTCAAATCACCTGTTATAATATTTTTTAAATATACATAAATAGTATCACCTACATCTCTACTTATCATTACTGTTAAGCCATTACTATTCGTCATTCCAGAAGCAATAGTTACACCCTTTTCATTCTTAATAACATGATATAAATTAGGTATGTTATTAGCAGTAAATAATTCAACAAACCTAAACTGAATTAAACCTTTCTTATTCATTTTCTCTCCCCTTAATTAGAATTATTATTTAAGTTAGAATCATTGTGGATTCCATAGTCATCAAAATCCTCAAACTCTTCTGTTTCTTTATGCCACTTATCAGCACTATATCCCACTAAAACCTTCATTTTATCAGGGGTACTACTCTTGAATCTTTCTGTTCTTCCTAAATCATCTAAATTCCCTTGCGTAACTCTTTGATTTTCAAAAATTGCGCTATATTTAATATTTTCGAAATCACTCCATTGAAAAATCTTATACAAATCAATTCTATTACTATAATCAAAAGAACTAGGCAACTCAGGAACCTCATAAGAAACCTTAGCCCCACCCGTAAACAAATGCTGCCCAGCTTTACTTTCAAACTTACCGCCTGTTGTTGAAAATACGCCATCCGCATTAATTTTGAGCTGTGATCCACCTGCTGTTAGTACAATTTCTTTTGGACTCGTAAGCTCGATTTTTTCTTCTGTAGAAATGAGCTTGATGACCTTCTTGGCAATCGCTTCAATAGCATCATCTTGCGCTTGTAGTTCGAGCTTTCCTTTTGCTGCATAAGCGCGGAAACCCTTTTGTGCAGCAAACAAGCTGATTTTGTCTTGTGCATGCCCAATAATATTTTTCTGTGCGCTTAAATTAATTGAACCGCTAGCACTCTCAGCAATATCTTGTGAAGCTTGCAGAATAATATTTTCAGGTGTCGTTAAAGCAATACCATTTGGCGATGCTAATAACATAAGCGCTTGTCTAAAGATTTTGCCTTGTTCTTGTTGTTTCGTATCTGCACTACTTTCTAAACCTTGGGTATAACCCTCCATAAAGCCTTGCAAAGAACTCAATGCTTTTGATGGTGATACTTCTAATTTACTGCCTTTACTAAATGTTCCACATACACTCATCATGTCAAAGTCTTTAGTCTCGACATTCCCTAAGACTTTTCCGACCTCTTTAATACTTTCAAATGGATTTTTATGAATCCGATCTTTAATGCTGGCAAGTTTTCCTTTAACGATGTCAGCGCCATGTTCTTCAACATTTTCGATGAAAGCTTTTAAATTCTCTACCGCATCTTTAGCGTCGGTAAAGAAAGCATTAAATTCGTCTACAACACTTTTTGTATCGCCACCTAGAGCACCCATGTCTTGAATAAAGCCACCGCAGTCTTTTAATGCGTGAATAGGGTCGTTATTAATGCCTTCCTTAAATAGGTTTACCGTACTATTTAATGCCTGTCCTGTGGTTTTTAGCTCAAGGGACTGGATGAATTTGGGTAATCGATTAATCACATTCAAAGCATCAGTTTGTTGCTTAGCTGCAACTTCACTGAGCATTTTCATGCTGTCATAACCTTGTGAAAGTAAAGATTGTGCTTGTGCAGCTTCTAAATGGTCTGCAATTGCCTGCTCTTGCGCATAGGTACTAATGAGCATGCCTTTGCCTGCACGCACAGCGCCCCAAGCATCTGTTCTCAGCTCAAAACCTTCTCCACGTCCTTGGCTCGTCGCTTGTTCTTTCGGATGGCTTAAGTTACCTAAATTCAGTTGCGTCGTTGCATGACTACTTTGTAGTTGGGTACTGATTTGCCCTGTTGTGTCATCAAAACGTAATTGGTTAAAACCACTACCGCTGATTTCCTGACTGCGAATCCCGCTTAGTTTTTTAGTCGCAGGAAGCTGCCCTTTTACATCGAACTTGGTTGGCGAACGCTGCGCTTCATGGATACGCCCTGTCACAAATGGACGGTCAATATTGCCATCAAAGAAGTCTATGACAACCACTTCACCAATACGTGGCAAGAAGCGTGCTCCATAACCTTCGCCAGCCCAAGGAGTCAGTACATCAACCCAAGCCGAGTCGGTATCGTTGTCATTGCTCCCTGCTCCACCGTCATGCCCATGATCATCACTACGGGTGAATAGAAAACGCACCTTAATACGCCCCCATTCATCGACATGAATAGTCTCTCCCTCTGGCCCTACAACTTTCGCCCTTTGTGGGTAGGCAATTGGTCGATGCTGTTCTGGATGATATTCAGGTGCATTTTTAATTTGACGGCGTATTAAGGTCAGCTCATTACCTTGGCGCTCAATATCTTCATAACCATGTTTATCCCAACGACTTTGGGTTAACAACTGGCTAACTTGCTGATGCAAATCTTTCGGTAGGTTATTTTGGTTATAGAAATTTTTAGCAATGATGAGAAACTCTTGATCAGCCCCATCATGCTGATCAATTTCTGGATGCTCCTGTAGATTAAACCAATAGCCAACTTGGCTATCACGGACACTACTATAGGCCTTAAAGTATTTGGCCTGACTTGCGTACATGTCAGTGAATTGCTGATTTAATTTCTCTAGTTGATTACTACTTGAAGCGGTAGCTTGATCTTCCCCTTTTAAATCTTGCATCCAAGCTGGGCTCATGTGCCATGCTTGTTCAAGGCTCAAACTCGCTGAATCAAACTGCTCTGAATGTATGTGTGTAGTAATAACTGAACCTACACCTTCTTCGTGTGCCAGAGCATCGGGTTGCCAGCGCTGCACATGTACTGCTGTCGGTTGCAGAGTCCGCACTGCTACAAAACCCGTAATGCTATCTTGATATTCTGTTGCACTACTGCGGTGATAACGAATGCTTCGACGTTCTAAAGCTTGGTACTGGCTATTGTCATCAATGAGTCTTAGTTTTTGAGCCTGTATTGGCGCAGTAAAATGAGGTACAAAAAGCTCAGATTCATCAATTAGCCAGCTAACGCCTTCACTTCGCCATAAGCGTGTAAGAAAGTCATAATCAGATTCATTGTGCTGCATGATAAATGGGCGAATATCATAACTCTGGCTTAGCCCACTAAGATCGAGACTTAAACTTGTCGCAAAAAGCTGACTTTTTTCTTGCCACTCTTTAAATAAAACTTCCGTGACTTCAATAATACTTTTATTCATAAAAACACGACTATTACGGCGTTTGTTCCATAAATTTGTCGCGTCTTTTAAGGTAAGTTTATAAAGCGTTAAAGCACCGTCACTTTGGCCATAACTGGCTTCCGTTACAATTCCTGTAGTTCGGAACAATTGCCCTGAATCAGTAACCTGATCAACAGCAACTTGCACCCCTATAAACTGCTTCAATGCAATTTGTGCACTCGTCGAAAGACAAATCAACTCAGCTTCAATTTCCCCATTTAGCTGGTGTTGGCCTTCGATACGCTGTAAAAAAACTTGGTTATTGAGTAGTTCATTAGAAAATTGCACGTGAATCGCGCGTTTCTGTGCAGTTAACCCTATTTTTTCCAAAACATTAAAGATATTAAAAAACATTTTTTATAATCATAAGGATATAAAACGGCTGCACTTTATAAAAAACAGACCTATCTGTCTATATCATTATTCTTTTTTTCAATTTGTTTTTTTATAGTTTGATTAATTCTAGAACAATAAAAAAAGCCCAACATAATATTGAGCTTTTTTTAATCTGTTTAAACTTACTTTTTAGCACTCTTAAACACTGGATAAAAACGGAATAACTGCCATAAACAGACCAGTAAGAGCAAAACAAAATAAACCAATGACCAAACTGGTAAAGACTGACCTAAAAAGGTCCAGTCAATAGCTGCACACTCACCTGAACCAGAAAGCACTTCTTGCAAAACTGCTTTCATAGGTAAAGCATCAATTAAATAATTTAAACCTGGTCCACAACTCGGTACTTGATCTGCAGGTAAATGCTGTATCCACACATGACGCCCTGCCACACCGACTGACCATAAAATTGCAATGCCAGCCAAAAATGCATAAAAGCGTTTAATCGCATTGGAAACTGGGTTATGCAAAAAAGCGACGAGCGCCACAAAACCCATCGCCATTAAGCCAACACGTTGAAAAATACAGAGCGGACATGGCTCTAAACCTTTTACATGTTCCAAATACAACGCAAAAGACATGCCGACAATACTTGCTAAAACAAGTAGCCCACTCACCAAACGGTAACTTAATCGCATGTAAAACCTCGTTTTATTATCGATATTGTTCAAGATATTGATCAAAACTGACCTGAGTATCTTGCTCAAGTTGTTCTTGCTGCTGTAACGACTGTGCAGCCAATTGTTCAAAATGTTTCAAAGTTTCCACACTAAGCTCATGCTCTTCATAACTTTCAGCATGTAATTGCGCCATGTGGCTACCAAAACTCCAAGTTCCACCATGTTTTAACGTATCGTCAATAACATGGGCAGATAAAGTCTCATCAACTTCATCAATTCGTGCTTGCATGATCGCTAATGCGGAACCATACAAGTCCGTTGCGTAGGTCTGATCGAGTAGCTGTGCACAATCTTGCATTTTTGCAATATATAAACGTGCCCAATCTTCGATGTGATATGACCCTGTTAAATCTGTAATGGTTGCGTTCGGTGCTCGACCTCGGTTTACCACCTCGGTCTGATTTTTCTCAACCAAGTCTTGCTCAGGACCTAACAAGTCTGGACTATTACTTAACAGACAATAAAGTGCTAACACCTCAAGGAAGCCTGCCGTTGTTTCATCAACGCCAATTGCCGAGTATGGGTTTACATCAACAGCACGTAGCTCAACATATCCCACTCCTCGATTTTTCAAGGCTTGAGACGGTGTTTCACCTTTTTGAGGCACCTGTTTTGGACGTACGAGACTGTAATATTCATTCTCGATCTGTAAAACATGATCATTAATTTGCAACGGCTCACCAGAGGCATCATTTAACCCTAAACGGCTAAATGGTGGGTAAGGAGAATGAACGGCTTTTTGTAAACCATCCAGATAGCCAGTCAAATTGTTGTAATGAATACCCAAGCTTTTTTGAGCTGAGTTTTGATAGCCCAATCGTCCCATGCGCAAAGCTGTAGCATACGGTAAATAGTATGAACCTTTGATTAAAGGTAACAACTGATGTTTATGTCCAGTTAAGAAACAACGACATACTGTTGGGCTAGCGCCCACTAAAAACATAACTAACGGTGTTAAACGGATAAAATTACGAATAAGGCCAAAATAACGATGGCTACGATAATCCTGCAAACTTAATGATTTTAATTGTTCGTCAGTTTCATGAGCTTGTAGCTCGGCAAAAAGTGTATCTGGAAAAGATAAATTGTAGTGCACGCCTGAAATGGTTTGCATACGGCGACCATATCGAATTCCCAGCCCACGGCGGTATAGTGTTTTAAAACGACCAATATTAGAGGTGCCGTATTGTGCTAGACGAATCCGTTCTTCATTGTCATCTAACATACATGGCATAGACAGCGGCCAGAGTTTCTCACCATTTTCTAAATGACGATGCACAACCGCATGGATATCGGTGAGCTCATTCAAAGCTTCACCAATGGTTGGCTTAGGTGAGGTAATAAACTCCATTAATGCTTCTGAATAATCAGTTGTAATCTGTGGATGTGTTAAAGCCGAACCCAATGCCTTTGGATGTAACTCTTGTGATAAGAACCCATTACTTTGCATACGTAGGCTTTCACGCTCTATTCCACGTAACATGCCTTGTAGTAGCGACGAATCCACCCAAGCAGGAATAACTGATTGAGAGGGTGTAGTGGGTTGACTCATGCATTTGCTCGCTTATTAAAGATCACTATATACAAAATCGTGAGATGATACGGCTATTTATATACTCACATCATTCCAGTTTGGCAATTTTTATCACAATCTTGTTATTTAAGACACGAAAGAATTGTGATTTTATTGAAGAATAATTGCTAAAGAGTTGTCAATATCATGAACGAACAAGACATTTTAAACTTCTGGTTTTCTCCTGAACACCGTTCACTTTGGTTTGCAAAAAGTGATGATTTTGACAAAAAAATTCGTGAAAATTTTTCTGACGTTCATCGACAGGCAACTCAAGCAGAACTGTGGTCTTGGCGAAAAACAGCGGAAGGCCGTTTGGCAGAGATTATTGTACTAGACCAGTTTTCTCGCAACATTTATCGTGATCAACCCGAATCTTTTGCCTATGACAGTTTGGCATTAGCTTTGGCACAAGAAACGATTAGCTTGCAACTCGACGCACAGCTTAATCCAGAGCAACGTTCTTTTTTATATATGCCGTTTATGCATAGTGAATCGAAGCTGATTCATGAGTTTGCCTTGAAACTCTTTCAACGCCTCGGCAATGAAATTAATTTAAGTTTTGAGAAAAAGCATAAAGTCATTATTGATCGCTTTGGACGCTATCCTCATCGAAATACCATTCTCGGGCGTGTTTCCACTCCAGAGGAAACCGAATTTTTATTAGAACCGAACAGTAGTTTTTAAAACTTCTTAATTTTTAATGCTGAGTCATCTATTTTTTAATGCTCAGCTGGGAGTTCATCATGAAATATCTCTCTCTTTGTTTAGCCTTAGGCACTGCCTTAACTTTAACTGCGTGTGCAACGACTCCAAGTAAACCAAGAACCTTTGATCAGCTTGGCCAGTTTTCAGCATATCCTCTAAATGCACAAACGTTCCGTATTAGTTTTCAAGCCGACCCAAATATGAGTTATGGCAGAGCTGAAGAAATTACCTTGGTGAAAGCGGCACAAACGACGATACAAAAGGGTTTCCGCTTTTTTAAAGTGCAAAATGATCCAAGTAATCAGAGCCAGAAACCGCCACGTCAGGCTGTGGTTTATCCATCAGCTCCAAGCTTTTACCCATATGGTTATGGTCGTCGCTACCCAGGTTTCTGGCATGATCCGTTCTATGATTACCCACAAGTGGTCAATATCGACCCTGTTCAAGTGTCGTATACTATTGAATGTTATCGGGATCAAAAGCAGGCTCCACAGGATGCTTTTGATGCAACCTTGATCTTGAAATCAATCGGACAAAAATATGGATTGAGTCCGACAGGAGAGCTGTTGCCACCGCCTGAGCCTCCAGTAAAACAAAAATGAATAGGATAAATTTATGAACATGGCAGAAGAAGTTCACCACGTGCCCAGTCTTAAACGTAGCAAATATTTTGCTACTCTGGCGCTTATTATTGTCGTTGTGCTGTGGATTGCACTGATGGTGGCTGATCGTTTTCTGCCAGAGTACACAGGTTTTATTCATATTTTAATGTTAGGGGCAGAAGCCGGTGTAGTCGGTGGTTTAGCCGACTGGTACGCGATTACGGTTCTGTTTCGGAACCCATTTGGTAAGTTACCCATTCCTAAGTTTTTACGCGACCACACCGAAATTATTCCACGCAACAAAGCTCGCATTGCAGAGTCAATGGGCCGTTTTGTACAAGAAAATTTTCTTTCGCCTCAAGTGGTCGAACGCAGCTTAGAAAAAACTGATTTAAGCCTTGCAATTGGTCAATGGTTGGCAAGCCCACAAAACAATACTCAAGTGGTGCAGCTCATTCAGCAAACTGTTCCGAAAATTTTTGAGTTTGTTAGTCAAGATCAAATTGCCAATTTTGTGCAAAACAATAGTGTGCAATGGGTGCGTAATACCGAAGTCAATAAACTCGCAAGTGAAATGCTACGCGCGGTATTGGAAAATGATTTCCATCAAGACGTCTTGCAGCGTGGACTCGATATCGCTCATGAATGGGTGGTACAAAACCCAGATAAAACCCGTGAATTAACCCGAAAAATGTTTAAAGCACTTGGTGTCTGGTCACTTGCAAAAGGCGCAAGCTGGATTGGTATTGATGTTCAACAACGTACCATCGATTCACTGGTTGAAAAAGTAGAATCGATGCTGGCAGACCCTGAACACCCATGGCGACAAGAAATTGAAACCATTGCCCACTCTCTCATGCTTGAGCTGGCAAAACCAGACAGCGTTGCTAGCCAACGTCTCAACAGCGGTAAAGATGCCCTTCTCGATAGTCCACAAGTCCTCAATTTCATCAGTGGGGCCGTTACGATTTTGTGTAATGCCATTAAAGAAGATTTAATGAAAGAAGATTCTGGCATTGCAATGAACCTAAGAGCGGCTATTCAACAACTAGGTGAAAACCTTGTTCAAAATGCCAAGGTACGTGAAGTGCTCAACAAAGAAATGACAGGACTTGCGCTGACTTTTACAGATCAATATAGCCATAAAATCATACGCTATGTCAGTGAACGCATTCATGAATGGGATTCACGCGAAATGATCGGGAAAATTGAAAATGAAGTCGGTGGCGACCTACATATGATCCGAGTAAATGGCGTTGTAGTCGGTGCATTTATTGGTTTAACTCTCGGTGTAATTCGAGCAGTGATTGAATCAATTTTATAACTTTAAATATTTTTAATAAGAGAACAATATGCTACAGCTACAGTCAAAACTGGCCACTCAAGGCGTGACTATTTTTAGTACCATGACGGCAATGGCACATCGTTTAGGTGCTCTCAACCTGTCACAAGGCTTTCCAGATTTTCCGGCACCACAAGCCTTACTGGAAGCTTTATCTCAGGCGACTTTAGCTGGGCATAATCAATATCCACCTGGCGATGGTATTCTCGGTTTACGTGAGCAGCTCGCTTTACAATTTCAGCAGCGTGACCAACTTCAACTTGATCCTGTAACGCAAATCACGATTACTCCGGGCGCAACCATTGCAATTTTTTGTGCCATACAGGCATGCATCAATGCAGGTGATGAAGTCATTATTTTTGACCCAAGTTACGACAGCTACGGCCCTTCTGTGCAGTTAGCAGGTGGTAAAGCAGTTCATATCGCACTTGAGGCACCTGACTTTAAGGTGAACTGGCAGCAAGTTAAAGATTTAATTAATGACAAAACCCGTATGATTGTGGTGAATACTCCCCATAATCCAACAGGTACCATCTGGGCAAAACAGGATTGGTTAGAGCTTATTGCACTAATTCAAGATAAAAACATTGTGGTTTTATCTGATGAAGTCTATGAACACTTAGTGTTTGATGGTCAACAACACTTTAGTGCATTGCATTTTCCAGAGCTCAGAGAACGTAGTTTTGTGATTGGGTCTTTTGGGAAAACCTTTCATGTGACAGGCTGGAAAACAGGTTATTGCGTCGCTTCACCTGAGTTAATGCGTTTATTCCGCCAGATTTACCAATATGCGAATTTCTGTGGCACGACACCTTGTCAGATTGCCCTAGCGCAATATATGCAGCAACATCCGGAACATATTCAAGAGCTTTCGCAGTTTTACCAAACTAAGCGAGATCATTTTAATCACGCTATTCAAAATAGTCGTTTCTTACTAAAACCATCTCAAGGGACATATTTCCAAAATCTTGATTACAGTCAGATTAGACCGGACTTAAACGATGTAGAAATGTGCCAGTTTCTTGCCGAGCAACATAAAATTGTGGCTATTCCTGTTTCGGTTTTCTACCAGCAAGCGCCAGAATCTTTACGCCTAATTCGCTTCTGCTTTGCTAAAAATGATGAGACATTGCAAAAAGCAGGAGAAATCTTGAATGAATGTTAATAAATTTAGAAACTTAGCATAGTAAAACACTACAAGAAGTTTCACCTAAATATGCTAAGTTGAATGTCTGCCCCGCTCATCAAAGAGATGGGCGATGGAGAACACATGCCACCAAGACAGTCTTTAATTCACCAGCAAAATCTATGGAAAACGTTTTTCGTTTTCTTACTGCCTCTCATTGCAACCAATATTTTGCAAAACTTGTCGGGGACGATTAACACCATCTTTGTTGGCCAAATGATGGGAGTAGATGCAATTGCAGCAGTTTCTGTATATTTCCCTATTTTATTCTTGCTTCTCGCTTTTATTATCGGGATTTCAACGGGTACTACTGTTTTAGTAGGGCAAGCGTGGGGTGCACAAAATATAGAGAAAGTCCAAAGTGTGGTCGGTTCTACCCTATTTATGACACTGATTGGTGGGGTAATTACTGCGATTATCGGTGTGTTTTTTGCCCATGATATTTTAGAGTTATTGGGCACAGATCCAAAGGTAATGCATCTTGCTTTGCCTTATGTGCAATGGATGCTGGCGGGTAGCCCGCTTCTGTTTGTTTATATTATTTATACCTCAATTTTACGTGGTGTAGGCGACAGTACCACGCCTTTACTAGCATTGGCTTTAACCAGTGTCATCGGCGTAATTATTACACCAATTCTACTTAAAGGTTATTTTGGCTTTCCTGCTCTAGGGATTATTGCTCCTGCTATAGCATCAATTATTAGTTATATCGCAATATTAATTTTTCTCGCGATTTATCTAAATAAGAAAAATCATCCACTTCGGCCGAATCGTCAGCTTCTGCAACATATCCGTCACAATCCAGAACTAAGCAAAATCATTTTGCGCTTAGGCGTTCCGACCGGCATTCAAATGATCACCACCTCAATGGCTGGCTTGGTTATTGTTGGGTTAGTTAACCGTTATGGATCACATGCTACAGCAGCGTATGGTGCAGTGAATCAGGTGCTCAACTACATTCAGTTCCCTGCCTTGTCGATCTCCATTGCGGCTTCAATTTTTGCAGCACAAGCGATTGGTGCTGGCAAATCAGATCTGTTAGCACGGGTAACCCGTACAGCTTTGGGAATGAACTTTTTATTTACAGGTACCTTAATTGCACTTGGCTATCTTTTTTCAAAATATTTAATGGCTTTGTTTATTACCGATCCAACTGTGGTGGTGTTAGGGCAGCAACTTTTATTTATTGTACTTTGGGCAATTTTATTCTTTGGTGCAGGTGCCATTTTTGCATCGATCATGCGTGCCAGTGGAACCGTGACTGTCCCAATGCTCCTTAATATTTCTGCTATTTTATTTATTGAAATTCCATGTGCTTACTGGTTTAGCTCAATATGGGGCCTTAAAGGAATCTGGGTTGCTTATGCTTTGGCATTCGTTAGTTTATGTATTATTCAAGGCCTGTATTATCAATTTATCTGGAAGAAAAAGAAGATCAAAGTTCTTATTTAGAACTAACTAAACCACATAAAAAAAGCCATCATTTGATGGCTTTTTTACGTTAAAAAATTACTTCATTAATTTGGTCACAATGGTTGAAGCACGTTGATATCCCGTTGGGAATAAACGCTGGAATGCATCAAGAATTTTTGCATCGCTACCAATCAATAAACGGCGTTTATTTTTTAAGACAGCTTGTAAAATTTGACGAGCTGCTTCTTCAGGCGGAGTACGTAGTAGCTTGTCAAAGTTTTGAATTGATTTAGTCGGGTCCATACCTAAACTATTCAAGCTATCACTCATTTTTGCAGATTTAGCAATATTGGTGCGGATTCCACCCGGATGTACGCACAACGAGCTTACGCCGCTTTTTTCAATATCCAACTCTTGGCGTAATGATTCAGTAAAACCACGTACAGCAAATTTAGTCGCGTTATAACCAGATTGAGTCGGTTGAGCAGTCAGACCAAATAAGCTTGAGATGTTAATAATATGGCCATCTTGAGTTTGCTTAATGAACGGTAAAAACTCTTTAGTACCGTACACGACACCCCAGAAGTTAATCCCAACAATCCACTCTAAATCTTCGTAGGTCGCACCTTCAACAGTTGAGCCTAGCGCAACACCAGCATTATTAAAAATCAGGTTAACAGAACCGTGATCTTGCACAGTTTCTTGCGCCCACTGCTTTACCGCTTCGCGGTCAGACACATCCAGCTTTTTGGTTGTAACAGTAATATTGCTGTACGGTTTTAAAAGCTCGACAGTTTGTTGTAACCCTTTTTCATTAATATCACTCAACGAAAGATGGCAGCCCTGTTTTGCCAAAAGAATTGCTAACTGTTGCCCAATGCCAGAACCTGCGCCCGTAATAGCAGCGACTTTGTTTTTAAAATTTTTCATTGTCCATCCTTTGTTTTTCGATATTTGCACAATCGGTTCATTGCATGTGCAGTTCAGACATCTTCAATATAATTTTGACAATATCCATTGTCAATATAGTACACTGTAATTTCAGATAGAATGGCACAATTCTTCTGAGGGCTTTATCATAGTGAGCATATTTGGCCAAAACCTATAAATTAGGAAACCAATCTTTAGGAAACGACTTATTTATGGCGACTAACGACTCAACCAGTAAAAAGAAAACAAAAAGTGTGAGTAAAGAACGTCAGTTCAAAGGGTTATCTCTATCTGAACGTAAAGAGGCGCGCCGTGAAAAACTGATTGAAGCAGGTATTGCGACCTACGGAACACTCGGTTTTTTTTCCGTGACGGTAAAAGATGTATGCCAAGAGGCAAAACTCACAGAACGTTATTTTTATGAATCATTTAAGAAGAGTGAAGATTTATTCCAAACCATCTTTTTAAAAATGATTGAAGAATTACAGCAAAATCTGATGCAAGCTGTGATTAAAGCTGCACCCGATCCTGAAAAAATGGTCGATGCTGGTTTAAGAGCCCTACTGACGACCTTAAAAGACGACCCAAGATTAGCTCGTATTGTCTATGTCGACGCAGTTTTGGTACAAGAGTTACATAATCAGGCCACCATTCAAGAAACTCTTGCGCAATTTGATCGCATGATTCAAGCCTTTGTTATGCTGACCATGCCGCAAATTCAACACCATGAAAATGAGCTCTCTTTAATCGCAACTGGCTTAAATGGATATGTCACTCAAATAGCGATTCGATGGGTCATGGGAGGGTTTGAACAGTCGCTTGAGCAGGTTTTAACCGCATGCCGTATCGTTTTCTTATCTTTATTAGCGCAAGTTTCAAAATAATATTAAAGTTTTTTGACAGCCATAAATGTGCAAAACAAGCTAAGCCATTAAAGTGGTAACCCATTGAATGATTTTAAGAAAATTAAAGTCTCCATGTCACAATTTGGTCATAGCTTTGCCTTAGTTTTGTCACAAATTATTGCTAAATTTAATTTTATAGACTTTTCTGCAATGAAATTGTCATAATTAATCTTTGTAATAAGCCTGTCATAACTACAAAACGGTTCACCGTTAAATCTATAGGATATTGCGCTGTGAAAGATGACTATATTTTAATTGTCGATGATGAGCTTCCTATTCGCGAAATGATCCATACGTCTTTGGACATGGCAGGCTTTCAGTGTTTACAGGCAGAAGATGCCAAACAAGCTCATCAAATTATCGTCGACCAACGTCCGGCGCTTATCTTGCTTGATTGGATGTTACCTGGAGGCGTAAGTGGTGTCGATTTATGTCGCCGCTTAAAACGAGATGAAAACCTAGCAGAAATTCCAGTGATTATGCTGACTGCCCGCGGAGAAGAAGACCACAAAGTACAAGGTCTTGACGCAGGTGCAGATGACTACATGACTAAGCCTTTCTCTACACGTGAACTGGTTTCACGTATTAAGGCAGTTCTGCGTCGTGCTAATGCATTAAGTGGTGAAAAAACCATTGATGCCAATGGCTTAATTCTTGATCCTGTAAGCCAACGTGTTAGCTTTGGCAACAGCATTTTAGATATGGGTCCAACTGAATATCGCTTACTTGCATTTTTTATGACCCATCCAGAGCGTGCATATACACGTGCCCAGTTGCTCGATCAGGTGTGGGGCGGTAATGTATATATCGAAGACCGCACTATCGATGTGCACATTCGCCGTTTGCGTAAAGTTTTAGAACCTTTTGGTGTAGACCGATTTGTTCAAACTGTACGTGGAACTGGCTACCGTTTCTCAACACGTGCAGATTTAGCCGCAGGTTAACCAAGATTTATGTATGAACCCTACCCCGTCCCCGAACAGGTACGTGAACAAAAACTTTCCCGCTACAGTAGTTTATGGACGTTTGCCAAACAAGATTTACGGCTCTTATTATTTTTTCTAATTATTGCCGGTTTAGTCGGTTTAGGCCTTGGGTATTTCTGGAGCTGTATTTTTATCGCCTTCGTGGTGTTTTTTACACTCCAGTTGCGTTCTTTATATCTGGTCAATGACTGGATTGCGAATAAACCTTATGACGTTCCTCCAAATCTTAATGGGATTTGGGGGGCATTATTATTTAATGTCTACCGTGCTCAGCGCCAAGAACGAATTGTTCAGGCAGAAATGGTCGGTTTAATTGACCGCGCACAGTCATCTTTAGTTGCACTTGCTGAAGCCGTTGTTTTAATTGATGACCAACATCAAATCGAGTGGTGGAACCCTGCTGCCGAACGTTTGTTAGGAATCAGCCCTCTCGATCGTGGTCGTAACTTATTAACGATTTTACGTCAGCCGACCTTTATTGAATATTTTAACAATATTGATCAGGCACCTGACGGCATTAAGCTTCACTCAAATTTTGATGATGACCGATATGTACAGGTCAAGCTCACACGGTTCGGTGGAGAAAGTCGCTTATTGGTGGCTTACGACGTGACTCGTATGCACAACCTTGAGCAAATGCGTAAAGACTTCGTCGATAATATTTCTCATGAACTTCGTACACCATTAACTGTACTGAGTGGTTATATCGAGACATTTACCGATCAGGAAGATATTAGTCCGCGCTGGAAACGTGCGTTTGATCAGATGCAGTCACAAACCAAGCGTATGAATGCTTTGGTGAATGACTTATTGCTGTTATCGAATTTAGAAAATAACAAGAAAATTGCAAAAAATCAGATTATTGAAATGCCGAGTTTAATGAGTCAACTTTTTGACGATGCTCAGGCCTACAATGCCGATTATGGACACACGCTTAATTTACACATTGATAGCCACTGTGACCTGATTGGTTCTGACATGGAAATTGCTAGTGCATTCAGTAATTTAATTACCAATGCAATTAAGTACACGCCAAAAGGTGGAACGATTACCATTGGCTGGCATGATGACGGTGAACATGCGTACTTTAGTGTACAAGACACAGGTATTGGAATTAACCCTAAACATTTGCCACGACTAACTGAACGCTTCTATCGTGTTGACAGTGACCGTAGTCGCCAAACAGGTGGTACAGGTTTAGGTCTTGCGATTGTAAAACACGTGTTGATGCAACACGGCGCGTATTTAGATGTACAGTCTAAAGAAAACGAAGGATCAACATTTACCGCAGTTTTTCCAAAAGAAAGACTATATAACATGACCTAAAATTATCTCCCGTACATATAAAAAGCCGACTCATGAAAAGTCGGCTTTTTTGTATGATTTAAACCAATTTACTTAAAATTAGAGCAATATGATTTCGTCTGATTTTTTTCTATTACGTTTAAAAAGCTAATGGCAAACGTATTGCTCTGGCGTAATGCATCGCGGTGATCTCCGCCATCAATCGTTTGATATATAGTTGGTTTTTTTAATTTACATAGCTGCTGATAATAAGCAGATGTGCCTCTAGGGTCGACTAAATGATCTTTAGAACCTTGAACAATCATTAATGGCACGGTAGGCACCATATTTTCAATGGACTGTTGTTTTAGATAAGCCAAAAGAGGTTTTAAATCAGCATCAGATCGAAATATGCTAGAAGGAGATTTCTTCAAATCAGATTGAAGTTCAGATAAACAACGACTGCGTCCTTGAGTCAGGACTGTGTTCATTTCTGGACTGACTAAATTCTCAGGAACAATGCTTGGGTCTGCTGCTTGCGCACCCAATAATACAATCGGGAAAAATGCTGCCACACTTGGTTCTGGGTTCGGATTAGTTTTCACATATTCTGCAATGCCTTCATATTGATAGCCGCCTGGTGCAAGAGCGATCGCCCCTTTTAAATCCAGTTCGGGCGCATCTTTTTGACCATAGGCAGACACTGCAATTGCCGCAGCCCCACCTTGACTGTGCCCCATCACCAACCACTGTTTATTAAAGCTCTTGGGCTTAAGCACATGTAATGCACGCACTGCATCGACCACTGTATGCAGTTGGCTCTTTGCATTCATGTAAGGATGCCCACCCGGTGTACCTAAACCCTGATAATCAGGTGCAACAACTGCATAGCCACGTGCAAGCCAATCATCTAAAGCTTTGGAAGCAACTTCTTGATATGAGTGAACTGGTCCACCGACATAGTCGCCCGAAGGTGCACAAGTATCGGCAACTCCAGTCGTGCCATGCGCCCAAGCCAGTATCGGCCAACCATTTTTTGGCGGAGTGCCTTTTGGTAATAAAATAAAAACCGATGCCACAATGGGCTCGCCCTGAATCCCTCGACTACGATAATTAACTAACAAACGCTTATCAGCATGAGGAAATAAATCCGTCACATCTTGCTGTTCTAGAGACAGTATTGAACCCGGTTTGTCGCTCACAATTTGCTTACCCAAATCTGTAATGGGAGCAGCCATAGCAGAACCAGAAACCAAACAAGCGCTGCTAAATAAAATTTTTAAAAAAGAATTACTTTTTCTAATCAAGGGATTACTCCTCTATTATTTACATTACATCTATTCAAATAATCAATTTATAAAATATAAATTACCATAAAAACTTCTATAGTTATATTTACTTCAAAAGAATTTACATTTATACAGTCACTTAAAATCTAATTAAAATATATTTTAAAGAAATGTATTATAAATATCGTTTCAAAAATTAATCCCGTTTAAATAATAAAAAATATATGCTGATATTTTCTTAATTACTATAGCGATTAAAATGTCAAAACAATATAAATTTATACCGTACCTGATTTGTCTTATTCTCGGTTCTCTACCCATCCATAGTTTTGCAGATGTAGAAGTGTATGGTCCTGGTGGGCCAGCACCCGCCATGAAAGAAGCCGCCAAAAAATTCACCAATAAAACGGGCATAGTAGTCCATGTAACGTCTGGGCCTACTTCTCAATGGTCTGACAAAGCGAAACTAGATGCCGATGTTATCTATAGTGGTTCAGAAGCCATGATGTCTGATTTTGAAAATACTTTTTCTGAGCAAATTATAAAAGACTCGGTGGAACCTTTATATTTACGTCCCGCCGCCATTTTAGTACGCAAAGGAAATCCTAAAAATATTAAAGGATTTAAAGATCTAGCTAAATCTGGCGTTAAAGTTTTAGTTACTCATGGTGCAGGTCAGGTCGATATGTGGGAGGATATCGCTGGTAGAACTGGCAATATTCAATTAACCAAATCTGTTCGAAAAAATATTGCCACCTATGCAGCTAATACAGGTATTGCCAAGAAAAACTGGGAAGAAAACAGCAGCTATGATGCTTGGTTAGTTTTTAATATTTGGGGAATTAGTAACCCAGATGTTGGGCAAATTATCCCTATCGAACCAGAGCTAGTTGTCTATCGAGATACAGGTGTAGCCTTAACCAAGCATAGTTTAAAAGATACTGAAGCTAAACGTTTTGTAGAGTTCTTATCATCTCAGCAAGGTAATACTATTTTCAAAAAATATGGTTGGACTAAATAAGTAAAAAAGGGAGCTTAGCTCCCTTTTATTTTTTTAAATTATTCACTCTAGTTCATCTAGAATATATTCATTTCAAATTAAATATATTCCAACGGCATATAAACTTCCCAGTATTAAACAAAAGGCTGAACTGATATACCAAAATAAATCACTATTACCGACAAATTTTGACTTTAACCATGGAAAAGCCAGACCACGGATAAGAAAAACCGCTGCAACAAGCGACAAAATAAGTTTAGTAAATGGTAATACCTGTATTCCCTTTGCTGCAAAGAAAGCATAAGTAGCACATACAGTTAGAATTAACCCCACAGCTATGGCTGTAAAATTAGGATACCAATGCCCTCTTTCGACCATCTGGACAATACTTTTCCCAGCCCCTAAAAACCGAAAACCATTTGCCCCCCAGAACACACAAACAAAATGAAGTAATGCGGCACAGAATGTTAATAATGCAGCAATATAAAGTAGAGCGTTCGGAAGTGAATGCATTAGATTTTATACTAATTAATATATGTGATATTTATTATACTCAATTATAAAATATATAAAACTTATTAATAGTTAAAATAAATTTAACTTGGTATTTAATATTTTAAATACCAAGCTTAGTTTACTTAATTATTTACTCTCAAACTCTTTAAAATCAGCTTTTCTAATTTTTGCATGGATCCCTTTGGTTTTATCTACAACTTGTGAAACTTCAAAATCAGTTGCGGCACTTAAATACGCATAAGCCGTTGCTTCATCAATACCGTATTCTTGGTTTAAGAAACGAATGGCTTCACGTGTAGACTTTTTCATCGCTTCATCTAGATCTTCATCAAGTCCCGGTGTAATCCAAAACTCAGCATTTTCAGCTAAAGGTTGTTTTAGCTCTTTGCCCGGTATTTTATCTTTACCTGCTTTGAGCAAGGTAAATTTTAGTGTTGCACGTGCTGAAGCTTCGAGTGCCGTTAATGCTACTTCACCATCCCCTTGCGCGAAATGGCTATCACCCGTATAGAATAATGCGCCTTTGACCTGAACAGGATAATAGGCTGTTGAACCTGCACCTAGTTCATTAATATCAATATTTCCCCCATACATTGCAGGCGGTACAGAGTGAACAGGCTCAGAAGTATTGGCTGCTACCCCCATAATTCCCATAAAAGGATAAAGCGGGAAACGTATTGATTTACCCGATTCTGTTTTTAATACACCTTCGTACTCACCTTTCGCATTTTTTTCAATTGGTGTGAAAATTGAGACATTTCCATAGCGTTCAGGATGCTCAGCCGATGCATTTTCTTGCTTTGCTTTTTTAGGAAATTCCCCGACTAAAGCACCTTTACCATGTCGATTTGAAATAACACCGTAAGGTACACGCGGCTCAACTTTAAGTACCTCAACTTTCAAAATATCACCGGGCTGCGCGCCTTCAATTGCAACAGGACCTGTCACAATATGTGGCCCATCTTTATGAAAATCATGCTTTAAATTTGACTGCGTAATTGTTTTTGCATCTTCCAAGATTTCATTAGATTTGACACCTTTCGATTGAAAGAACTTTTCAGCATTACGCCCTTGGTCTTCAAGCAAACCTTCATGAGAAACCGTATCAAATGTCACAACACTACCCGACGGAACAGTAAGGACGGGTTTAGCATCCCGATTCGGTAAATAACCCCATGTAATGGTATTTAAAGTAGATGGAACGTAATAATTACCTTTATATTCGCCACTTTGAAGTTGAGTAGGCTGTTTTGAAATTTGATTTAAAACTTTAAAATCATTGGCATGGCTGAATGAAATACAAAGTACAGATAAAACCGAAGCTGTCAGGCGTTTAACTTTTAACATGATTTCAGAACCTAAAAAATATGAAAATTACAGTAAGGTCCTGAATAGTTAGCAAGCATTGTGCCAAGGCTAAAGGCTGTACAATATCTAAAAAGCGCTTCATATTTATAAAATTAAATAATTTTTTTAGATTTAATAACTTACCTTCAAATAAAATTAAAATTACGACTTAAGTCTAACTTAAATATTTCTTTCTATTTTTATTTATTAATTTTCAATCATATTAATATTTTTGCTCTCTCCAGACACATATTTTTAGACTAACTTCTATAATGTCCTATTTCAGATCACTTAATAATAATTATATTTCTATATATTATAAATATAAACAAAGTTATATATTTTACGTTTATATAATTTAAATCAAAAAAATAAACCCTGAATAATTAAAGTCAGGGTTTATTTATCTTATAGGGGTTATATCGTTTACTAAACTGTATGTCCCATGCGCTCACCCATTACAACCACAGACTCAGCTTTAAAACGTTGTTCCCATTCGATCTTATCTTTTTCAAATAAAATAACCGCTGTAGAACCTAAATAAAAACGTCCAAGCTCAGCACCTTTCTCTAGCTTTAACTGATGATGCTGTAATTCAATACGACCTGAAGGTTTCACTTTACCTGTTGCCACAGTTTCAATACCAGCAACAATCATTGCACCCACTAACACAACAGCCATACGGCCAAGTTCAGTATCAAACAAACACACCATGCGTTCATTACGGGCAAATAGTCCCGGTACATTTTCAGCAGTCACCTGATTTACCGAAAATAGCTCACCCGGTACATACAAAGTTTCAGTTAATGTACCTGCAAACGGCATATGAACACGGTGGTAATCGCGTGGAGATAAATAGACTGTCGCGAACTCACCTTCTTGGAATGGCTGAGCAAGTTGAGGGTCGCCAATGAGTTTCTCTACAGAGAAGCTTTGACCTTTTGCTTGAAATACTTCACCCGCAGTAATTTTACCAATCTGAGAAATAGCACCGTCAGCAGGTGACACGATGCTATCTGCATTTTCGTCAACGAGACGCACGCCATCTTTTAAAGCACGGGTAAAAAAGTCATTAAAAGATTTATATTTCAGTGCATTGCCTTGTTCAGCAATGGATAAATCAATCCCATATTTGGTTTTAAATGCATGAATAACAGCAGTTTTCACAACTGGATTTTCACTCGCAGCAACTTTACCTACCACACGGCTCAATTGGTGCTGTGGTACAAGGTTTTGTGCCTTAATAAATAATTCTTTTTTTAATCGAGATGTGAAACTCACGACGGTGATTCTCCAGTAATAATAGGACTATCGAGGCGATTGCCCCATTCACTCCACGCACCATCATAGGCTTTTGCTTCCCAGCCCAAGAGCCTAGCCAAAATATAGGCCAAACCAGAACGGTGATGTGACTGGCAGTACACAACTACAGGTTGCTGTAAATCGAACCCAAGTTGTTCAAGGCGCTGCCGCGTGCGTTCAAGCGGATGCAATTTTAGATGATTTTGGCGATTAAGTGCAGTACTCCATTCAAAATGGAGTGCATTTGGAATGTGACCGCCGCGTCGCGCTGCTAAACGGATCCCACTATATTCATCACTCGTCCGGCAATCCCACAATTGAACATTTTCTTGTTCTACTTGTTTGCGTAGCTCTTCATAGTTCACACGGAACTGAGCGGCATGTGATAAATCAATCTGAATTAAGTCTGTAACACGAGAAACTTCTTCGACTTCTGCTGTCGTTGGTAACCCTGCTCCTAACCATGCATGGATACCGCCATTAATTAAACTGGTACGTGTGAATCCTAAGCAATGCAAATTCCAGATTAAACGTCCAGCCCATGCTCCGCCTTCATCGTCATAGACCACAACATGATGATTCGGTGAAATATTCAATTTCTCAATCAGTGCTTGTAAACCTGCTTCATCTGGCAAAATGCCAGTGGCTTCTTCGTGTTGAGACACTAACCATTTTGGTTGTAAGTGAATAGCATGCGGAATATGAAGTTGCTCATAAACAGACGCACGGCTCAAATCTACAATGCGAATATATTCATTGCCTAAATAAGGCACTAATTCTTCTGCTTCTATTAATAAATCGAGTTTAAAATTCGGGAGTGTCATCGTCATGGTTTCTTTTTATACCAGCTTAATTTCATATTAGCATAAGCTTATATCTAACAAACTCTGATTTTCTGCAACTCTTTAGCAGAAAATCAGATATCAGCATTCTTACTTTTAAAAATACAAAATAGCGAGACTATTTATTACTTAAACCACTTCTTCAAGTTCTTCGATTTCAAAAACCTGACGTAAATAAGCCAAGAAAGTATCGTTATCAGTCATGGTTTTACCGGGACTATCAGAAATTTTCGCAACCGACTGACCATTACATTCGACTAGTTTCAACACAATATTGAGCGGCTTTTGGCCCATATCATTGGTCAAATTAGTTCCAATACCAAAACTCACCTGAAAACGATCTTTAAAGTATTGATGTAATTCCCATGCTTTTGGCAAATTAAGACCATCGCTAAAAGTCAGCATCTTGGTTTTGGTATCAATTTTTAATTTACGATAATGCGCATAGGCCTTATCGCCCCATTCGTAAGGGTCACCACTGTCATGACGTAAGCCATCAAATAGTTTCGCAAAATACAAGTCAAAATCCCGGAGGAACGCATCCATACCAACAACGTCAGTCAAAGCAATTCCTAAGTCTCCGCGATATTCTTGAACCCACGTCTCTAAAGCCGCTTTTTGAAAGTCACGCAATCGCACATCAAGTGCCTGAAAAGCTTGTAGAAATTCATGAGCCATGGTTCCAATTGGTGTAATGTTTAACTCTTTTGCAAGCAGGACATTACTTGTACCACGGAACACATTTGGCACTGTTTTATGAAAGGCTGCCACCACATGTTTTTGCCATACGAAGCTATAACGGCGACGTGTACCAAAATCAGAAACTAAGAATGGCGGATCATTCGGTTTTTGTGTTTTTTCATATTCTTGAATCAATTCAAGCTTGGCTTTTAAACGACGCTCGCCTTCAGCCCATACTTCATCAGTTTTGATACGGCTAAAATAAAGTTCATTTACAATTGCCAATACAAAAATTTCAAACATCATGGCTTGGACCATCGGACCTTCAATATGAATATCCAAACGACCTTCCGCATCGATGCTAGCCCGAATAAAGCGTCGCTTCAGTTGAAACAGTTCTAAGTAATCGACAAAGTCACTTTTTATAAAGCGTAATTTACGTAAATATTGAAGCTCGTCTTCTTTATATTTAAGACTACACAAATAGTCGAGTTGCTCGTTTAAATCATCCAAAATATCTACTAGTGGATAGACAGTATCTTCTAAATTTCTACAGCGGAAATGGTAGACACTATGGGTTTGCGGGAATTTATGCAAAACCACTTGTAACATCGTAAATTTGTACAAGTCTGTATCTAGTAAAGAATGGATAATTGGAGACATAGTCAATGATTATTCGCTTGCTTCTTAGCATTAAAGCATATTTTTATAAATCAATTGCGAGCTTTTAGACCATTGTTGCAATTCCATGAAATTTCCTTTTAAAAATCATTTAATTTAAATTCTGCTAAACTAAATCAATTCAATTAATTGCAGAAATTTGCTTTAACTATGCGCGCTTTAATACAACGAGTTCTTGAAGCCAAAGTGGTGGTTGACGGTGAGACTACTGGTGAAATCCAACACGGACTACTGGTTTTTTTAGGCATTGGCCGTGATGACACTTTAGCGATGGGCCAGAAGCTTATTGATAAGATTTTGAAATATCGCATCTTTGATGACGAACAAGGCAAAATGGGTTGGAATGTCTCTCAAGCAAATGGTGGAATCCTGCTTGTTTCACAATTTACTCTAATGGCTCAAACGCAAAAAGGGTTACGTCCAGATTTTGGTCCAGCCATGCCACCAGCAGATGCCAAAGCGTTATATGAACAGTTAGTTGAATATGCCCATTCACAATTTGAAAAAGTTCAAACTGGCATTTTTGCAGCTGATATGAAGGTTCATCTCATTAATGATGGTCCGGTTACGTTTAACTTAGAAGTTGAAGCATAGATATAAAAAAACTCCCATTTGGGAGTTTTTTTATATCTGGCGATTAACGACCAGTTTTCTCTTTAATAAAAGCACGTGCTTGACGTACTTTCTCTTTAACTGGTTTTGGCAACTTAGGTGGGATGAGTCTAGCCACTTGGTTAAACCAAACAAGTAGACTGAAGTCTCCTTCCATTTTAATACTGCCGTTTTGCATGCCTGTCATAAATGCAGTTGGGTCACCTTTAATCAAAGTTTTTACACCCTGTTCGCTATCTGCAAACTGCAAGATAAAGTCAGCTTTTTCAGGTGCACCTGCAACTGTATCGATCTGTCCATTATTAATAATGATCTGACGTGCAACACCTAAGTCCGTACCAATCTGAATACGGAAAGCGCGGTCATGAATCAATTCAATAAACTTAGGGCTAGTACGTGCCAATTGCTTCATACGCAGCACTAAACCTGCTACCAATAAATCTAACGGGTCTGTACTGACATCAACGAGAGGTAACTTGACTACAGGTATAGAAGAAAGTTTCATGAACATTCACGCCTATTGTATTTTTATGAAAACTTTAGAGCAAAACTCAGCAAGGACATACCATTGCTTGTGTTTTGTGCATCAACTGATAATTTTTAGCTGGCAACGCAATCTAGATGAAACGTCAACAGACGCGTCTATCGTAGCATAACTGGCTATTTTTTAATAAATGCTTTGTATAATAAAAATCACGTTTCGTAAATAAAAAAGGCATGCTGTGCATACCTCTTTACCGTTAGATAACAATTTAATTATCGGCTAGAACATTGCTGCTGATCATCTTCATATACTGGCGTGTGTTCTATATATTGGCGATTTGCCAAAGCCTTTTGTGCCTGTTTATCCTCACGTAACAAAACAAATGTAACCATTACCATCGCTAGACTTAGTGCAGTTAAATAACTATATGTGACTGGCATTTCAAAAGTGACTTGAACTCCAAAACGGACCACTTCTAATAGCCCCCAAAAGAACATCCCTGCAAGCATAAAACCAAGCCAACGACGGTAAGGAGAAAAGAAAACAGCAACAAGCGCGACAGCGATCAAGCTGAATCCGGCGATAGCGGCAAAATTCGCTGTTACCATAGAAACCTCCGTCTTAATGAAAACGTCTAAAAAGATTCGGTCTTAAAAACCCGACCTCATTCCAAAAACAACTTTAATTCATAATTTGTGTTGAAGCTTAGGATGCATTATGGATGTTTTTTTTTAGAAAAAAAGACCCGTTTTTTCTTAATGCGACATACTTTGTCGCAACATTCTTTTGTCATTACATTTTTGTAAAATTCAAAAAGTTCGATTCCCTATATGGCATCAATTCTGGCGTGTCATTACAAAAAAATATGCTGTTTTTAAGGACCAAAATAAGTTTTTTTCAGATTTTTTTATTGCCTTTTTTCTGTGCATGATTTGAGCATAACATGCTTGTTTTTATGACTATTCTGCATAAAAAAAGCGCTACTCTGAAGTAGCGCTTAAAGCTTAGCCTTATAGATTAAGCACGGTTTAAATCTTTGTCATGCATACCAAGTAAATACAGAACCCCATCTAAGCCAACGCTTGAAATAGCCTGATTTGCATTTTGACGAACTAAAGGTTTAGCGCGATAAGCTACACCAAGCCCTGCAATCGCAAGCATTGGCAAATCGTTTGCGCCATCGCCTACTGCCATCGCTTGCTCTAAAGAAATACCCATTTTATTTGCAAGTTCGCGTAATAACTCAGCTTTACGAGCGCCATCAACAATTGCGCCTTTCACTTCACCCGTTACGAAACCGTCTTGCACATCTAAGATGTTAGCGTGAACTTCATCAATACCAAGTTTGCCTTGTAAATATTCGGCAAAATATTGGAATCCACCAGATAAAATTGCCGTTTTATAACCAAGCGCTTTTAAGGTTGAGATGAGACGCTCTGCACCTTCAGTAATGGTTAAACGCTCTGCAATTTTAGGTAAAACAGCAGCATCTAGCCCTTTTAATAATGCAACACGAGCACGGAAGCTTTGCTGGAAATCAAGTTCACCTTGCATCGCTCTTTCAGTGATTTCAGCAACTTGTGCGCCTACCCCTGCTTCAATCGCTAACTCATCAATCACTTCTTGTTCAATGAGTGTTGAGTCCATATCAAAACAAACTAAACGGCGGTTACGTCGATAAGCGTTGTCTTCTTGAACAGCGACATCAATATTTAATTCACTTGAAAGAAGTAAACATGCTGCACGCATAGCTTGAGCATCTAGAGTTGGGCCACTGCTTAAACCAAACTGTACACATGCACGACGCGGGAATGCGCTATCCTTTTCAAAGTCGACACGGCCTGATAAACGGGTAACAGTTTCAATGTTAAAGCCTTGGCTAGACACAATTTGTGTAACCGCTTGTAAGTGTGCAGCAGTGAGTTCAGGGGCTAAAGCCGTGACGATATAACGAGTACGGCCACCTTCAGTTACCCATTGATCGTATTCTGCGCCTGTGATTGGTTTAAAGCGCACTGTTAAGCCAATATCATGTGCTAAAATCAGAATTTCTTTCATTGCCAATGCGGTCGCAGTTTCATTATCGGAAGCGACTACAATGCCCAATGTGAGTTGATTATGAATAACAGCCTGACCTACATCCAGTATTTGCAATGAATGTACGGATAGTACTTGCATTAATCGGGTAAACTGGTTTGGTTGGTCTGGTCCTAAAAAGGATATAAGAATGATTTCTCGCATGAATTGACTCTAGTCTGAGTGACAACTATTGTAAGAATCATAATCGAATTTCAATATAATTGCCTTGGAAGTTTAACTTGATTGCGCCTAGACAAGGGCTATTTGCTAGCCTACTGATCGTTAGTTTTGCATTGCATACCTTTTTAATGGTGATTGCAACGACACACCAGCTCAATGAAAACCGTGCGAGTCAAGGTCAGCTCATGACCAGTCAACTCGTTGCAGACAGCTTATCTGAGCTAGAACCTGCCAATACGGTATCTTTAGCTCTGATTGCTAATCGCTATGCGACCAATCCAAGCGTTGCGTCTATTCGCATTCTTGATGCCAACAAACAAGTGCTGGCAACGAGTGGAATTTCAAAAACTCGCCAAGGTGAGATTTTTGCTCGCGATGCTCTGCAAAATGAAAAGAAAGTGGGCTCTATTGAAATTACGCTGATTCAACCAAGTATTGGTGAAATTCTGCGCACTCAATGGCTAGCAATTTTAGCTTCACTGTTTTTGCATGTTTTATTATGGCTTGCCTATCGCGCGATTGCTCGCCCAACCCGTAGCGAATATTTGGCACGTATTAACGAAGAAAACCGCTTAAAACATGAAATTCAGCAGTTAACTCAGGCATTGGCTCTAGAAAAACAAAATACAGTAACGTTGGTTGCTCAAGCTCAACAACAAGCGAAAGGTAAACCAGCGGCTCGACCACAACCAGAGAAAACAGCAGATTCAGCTGACCAACATATGTTGGCACTCAATATTCAGTTTTATGACCCTAAACAGTTATTAAGCAGTGTTAACCAATCGGTATCTGTTCCGTACTTTAAACTCTGTCAGCTCTTTTTAAACAAGAGTATTGAGTTATGCGTGAAGCATTACCAGTTAAAGTTAGCGGACATTGAAGTCGTAAATGAGTTTAATGCTGACGGCGCTACACTTGCGATTTCAACCTCGCATACTCACGCTGTAGAGTGTCTGCTTATGGTTGGAACCGTATTCCAGTTGCTCTCTGACGTTTTATATAAACGTTATCGCGAAGATAAACGCTTTGCGCTTCAAACTCGTAGTGCAACATGTAATGCTGTGGAAGCAATGCAAATTGATGCGAAAGAAGCTGCTCAACGTTTAGCACAGCATCTTCATGCGAAAGAATCTGCTTTATATCTTGAGAATGATCAACTCAAAGCAATTCAAGACAGCTATCAACTTGTTGCAATGCCAAACCCAAGCAATGTGATGACTCGTCATGCCTTTATGATCAATGGTATGAATGCAGAGTGCGCTGAACTTGCTCAAAATATCCGCACTGAAATTTTGATGGGAAAAAAATCAATCCCACAAAATGATAGTCCAAGCAGTGCAGCTTCATAAAAAATAACTGCGCATATCAGAACCTAGCCTTTTGGCTAGGTTTTTTTTATTTAAATTCATTGTTTTTATTTTAAATTATTCCATTTTCTTATGATTTATTTGTATAAATAAAGCTGGATCTATTCTATCTCATTGCAAAGTTGGATAAATCAGAATCATAGGCAAAATTCTCTAAACAGCGTAAACTATGCAAAATTTATTAAATAGAAATTGTCTAACGACAAAAAAAGGTGAGAGCGAATGCCGCTGAGTCGTGTTGAAGATCTTGTCGCCGATATTCGTGCAGGCAAAATGGTTATCTTGATGGATGACGAAGATCGCGAAAATGAAGGTGATCTTGTCATTGCAGCAACGCATGTTCGTCCTGAAGATATTAACTTCATGATTACCCATGCACGTGGTCTAGTTTGCTTAACGTTAAGCCGTGAGCGCTGTAAGCAGTTAAACCTTCCGTTGATGGTTGACCAAAATGGTGCTCAGCATAGTACAAACTTTACCTTATCAATCGAAGCCGCTGAAGGTATTACAACTGGTATTTCAGCAGCAGAGCGTGCACATACAATTCAAGCTGCTGTCGCAGCGCATGCAAAGCCAAGTGATATTGTACAGCCGGGCCATATTTTCCCGTTAATGGCACAGCCAGGCGGTGTTCTACATCGTGCGGGTCATACCGAAGCGGGCTGTGATTTAACACGCTTAGCAGGTCTTGAACCAGCTTCTGTCATTTGTGAAATCATCAATGAAGATGGCACAATGGCACGCCGTGCAGATTTAGAAATTTTTGCCGAGAAGCATGGCTTAAAAATTGGTACAATTGCGGACTTGATTCACTACCGCATGACTAATGAGCAAACGGTTGAACGTCTGGATCAAAAAACCATTCAAACAGAATATGGTTCATTTGAACTCTATCGTTATCGTGAAATTGGTAACCCGGACATCCATTTGGCTTTAGTCAAAGGCGAGCCAAAAGAAGGTGTTACAACAGTACGTGTACATGGTTTCAGTCCAATTCGCGATTTACTTAAGCTCAATAAAGCTGATGGTGAACCTGCGTGGAATCTAGACCGTGCACTACAGACAATTGCAGCGAGTGATCGCGGTGTTTTAGTCTGGATCGGGCAAGATCATTTGCAAGACTTGGGACCAGCGTTGGATGATTTAAATAAACCAAAACCGGTGAAATCCAATGCAGCACTTTCACACCAATATCAAACCATTGGTGTAGGCGCTCAAATTTTGCGTGACTTAGGTGTTGAAAAAATGAAGCTTCTTAGCTCACCATTACGTTTCAATGCTTTATCTGGCTTTAATTTAGAAGTAGTGGAATATGTCACTGCTGATCAAATCACAACGAAATAATCGAGGTTGCTATGGCAATTCGCCGTATTGAAGGTTTATTACATCTCGCAAGCGAAGGTCGTTATGCGATTTTAGTGGGTCGTTTCAACAGTTTTGTTGTTGAACACTTATTGGATGGTGCAATCGACACATTAAAACGTCATGGTGTAAATGAAGATAACATTACTGTTATTCATGCACCTGGCGCATGGGAACTCCCGATTGTTGCTAAAAAATTAGCTACATCAAATCAATTTGATGCAATCATCGCACTTGGCGCAGTTATTCGTGGTAGCACACCACACTTTGACTTCGTTGCTGGTGAATGTGCAAAAGGTTTAGGTGTAGTCGCGTTAGAAAGCAGCTTGCCTGTCATCAATGGTGTATTAACTACTGATAGCATCGAGCAAGCCATCGAACGTTCAGGTACAAAAGCAGGAAACAAAGGTAGCGAAGCTGCTTTAACTGCAATTGAAATGGTTAATTTATTAAAGGCAATTTAAAGCATGTCTCAAACACTGCAAGCCGCTTATGCAGCAAAACGCAAAGCACGTCGTTTTGCTGTACAAGGTATTTATGAGTGGCAAATGAGTCACAATCCTGTACATGAAATCGAAGCACGTACTCGTGCTGAAAATGCCATGCACAAGGTAGACTTAAATTACTATCACGAACTACTAACGCAAGTGATTGCACTGCGCGACGATCTTGATGCATTACTCATTCCGGTACTTGACCGTGAACTTAGTGCACTTGATGGTGTAGAGCTCGCAACCTTACGTTTAGGTGCTTACGAGTTACGTGATCATTTAGAAGTACCTTATCGTGTAGTTCTTGATGAAGCCATTGAACTCGCCAAACACTTTGGTGGAGCAGATAGCCATAAATACATTAATGGCGTTTTAGATCGTTTAAGTTCAACACTACGTAGTGCTGAAAAACAACAAGCAAACTAATAGGTTTGAAGTTGATATGGCTGAGTTTTCTATTATTGACCAATACTTTAACAGACAATCTTATGCAGATGTCACCTTAGGTATTGGAGATGACTCAGCCTTAATCACCCCTCCCCAAAATCAACAATTGGTGATCTGTGCAGATACACTAGTTGCTGGTCGTCACTTTCCTCTTAATACCTCAGCGCATGCAATTGGCTGGAAAAGTGTGGCTGTAAATCTTTCAGATATTGCTGCCATGGGTGCTAAACCCCATAGTATTTTACTTGCGTTAAGTCTCCCTACCATTGACCATGAATGGCTCGAAGGATTCAGTCAGGGCATCTATGACTGCTGTAGTCAATTTGGCGTTGCTCTCATTGGTGGAGATACGACCCAAGGTCCACATCTGACCATTACCGTGACGGCTATGGGTTGGATTGAAGCTGGACAAGCGGTGTTACGCTCGGGCGCAAAAGTCGGTGACTATGTGTGTGTGAGCGGTCAAGTTGGAGACGCAGCATATGGTTTACAACACCTAGGTCATCCATTACAAAAAAGACTAGACTACCCGACGCCACGTTGTCAGCTTGGACAACAGTTAAAGGGCCTTGCTTCTAGCATGATTGATATTTCTGATGGATTAGCCCAAGATTTAGGTCATATTTTAAAAGCTTCAAATGTCGGTGCTCGGTTATTTTTAGAAAAGTTACCGATTGATTCAACGCTAGAGGAACTACCAGAACAGCAGCGTTGGCAATATGCGCTAGCTGGTGGTGATGACTACGAATTATGTTTTACAATAACACCGCAAAATTATGAAAAACTTTTGCAAAAACAACTAGACATTAAGTTTACAATGATCGGACAGATCGTTGAGCAAACACAACTAACTTTTGAGCATTTGGGTTCGGATTACCCATTGCAAATTCATGGATACCAACACTTTGCATAAGCCGCCGATTCATTTTAAAGACATGTCTTGGTTCAACCGCTGCATCGTTTTCTGTGGAGTTGGTTTCGGATCTGGTCTCGCACCTAAAGCCCCTGGTACTTTTGGCTCTGCTTTTGCCCTACTCTTCGTTCCGATCTGGTTATCGCTTGGATTTAACTTAAGCTTAATCGCGATAATTATCATGTCCTTGGTCGGGATTTATATCTGTGGTCAAACTGCGAAAGTCATAAATGTACACGATGATGGTCGAATTGTGTGGGATGAATTTGCAGGGCAATCTATTACCTTTCTTCCTCTCATTTACTTACAACAAATGAACTGGATGTGGGTGATCGTCGGCTTCATATTATTTCGAATTTTCGATGTTTGGAAACCTTGGCCTATACGTGTTATTGATCGTCAAGTGCATGGTGGTTTTGGTATTATGCTTGACGATATTATTGCCGGTGTATGGGCTGCTCTTTGTACACTAATTATTATCCATTTGACTTAATCATTAGAGTTATTCATGTCAACTACCGTCATTATTCTTGCTGCTGGTAAAGGAACGCGTATGCGTTCTCAGCTTCCTAAAGTATTACAACCTTTAGCGGGTCGCCCACTATTAGGGCATGTCATTCAAACGGCAAAACAATTACAAGCTAAAAATATTATTACGATTTATGGTCATGGTGGTGACCGCGTACAACAAACATTTGCCCAAGAAAATGTTCAATGGGTTGAGCAAGCTGAACAACTTGGTACAGGTCATGCAGTACAAATGACCTTACCTGTACTTCCTAAAGAAGGTGTTTCACTGATTTTATCAGGCGATGTGCCATGTATTAATGCAAATACGCTACAAAAATTATTAGATGCATCGACCCAAACAGGAATTGGCTTGGTTACGCTCACTGTAGATGATGCAACAGGCTATGGTCGTATTGTGCGTCAAGATGGCAAAATTCAAGCCATTGTTGAACATAAAGATGCAAACGAAGCACAACGCCAAATTAAAGAATTCAATACAGGCATTTACTGTGTTAGCAACGCAAAACTTCATGAGTGGTTGCCTAAACTTTCAAATGAAAATGCACAGGGTGAATATTACCTAACTGACATCGTTGCAATGGCAATTGCAGATGGCTTAGAAGTTGCCTCTGTTGAACCAGAGCTTGCTTTTGAAGTTGAAGGTGTTAATGACCGCATACAACTTGCAGCTTTAGAACGCCAGTTCCAGCAAGAGCAAGTCAAAAAGCTCATGCAGCAAGGTGTAATGTTCTTTGACCCTGCACGCTTTGATTTACGTGGTTCTGTAAAAGTTGGACAAGACGTTCGTATTGACATCAATGTTATTATTGAAGGTGAATGTGAGCTTGGTGATTTTGTAGAAATCGGCGCTGGCTGTATTTTAAAGAACACCAAAATTGCAGCAGGCACTAAAGTTCAGGCCTATAGCGTTTTTGATGGCGCAGTTGTAGGTGAAAATGCTCAAATTGGACCATTTGCACGCTTACGCCCAGGGGCTAAATTGGCAAATGAAGTACATATTGGCAACTTTGTTGAAGTTAAAAACACATCGATTGGACTAGGTAGTAAAGCTAACCATTTCACATACTTAGGTGATGCAGAAATCGGTGCTGAATCAAATATTGGGGCAGGTACTATTACTTGTAATTACGACGGTGCAAATAAACACAAAACCACTATTGGCGATGCCGTTTTTATCGGTTCTAATAGCTCGCTGGTTGCTCCGGTGACCATTGGGAATGGCGCAACAGTTGGTGCGGGTTCTGTGATTACGAAAGATGTAGCCGAACAAAGTCTCTCCTTTGAACGTGCGCAACAAATTTCAAAAGCAAATTATCAACGTCCCCAAAAGGTTAAAAAATAAGAGGATTGAAGTATGTGTGGTATCGTCGGAGGCGTTGCAGAGCGTTGTGTAACCGAGATTTTAATTGAAGGTTTAAAACGTCTTGAATACCGCGGTTATGATTCTGCGGGTGTTGCTTTACTGAATAACCAACAAATTTTACGTGAGCGTCGTGTAGGTAAAGTTATCAATCTTGCCGATGCAGTTGCTGAACACCAGCTTACAGGGGCTATCGGCATTGCGCATACCCGTTGGGCAACACACGGTAAACCAACTGAAAACAATGCTCACCCACATATGTCGGGTAAGGTTGCTGTTGTACATAACGGTATCATTGAAAACTACCAAGAATTAAAAGACGACCTTCAAGCTTTAGGTTATGTTTTTACTTCTCAAACAGATACTGAAGTTGTTGCACACTTAGTTGCTGAAGCACTAAAAAGCACAGATAGCCTTTTAGATGCTGTTGAAACTGTTGTACCTCAGCTTAAAGGTGCTTACGCGCTAGGTATTATCCACAGCGACTATCCAGATGAACTTATTACTGTACGTGAAGGTTCACCTTTAGTCATTGGTGTAGGTATTGGTGAAAACTTTATTAGTTCAGACCAACTTGCACTTTTACCAGTGACTAACCGCTTTATGTACCTAGAAGAAGGCGATATTGCACGTCTTACTCGCACTTCAATTGAAGTATTCGCAAATGGCGAGCGCGTTGAACGTCCAGTGCGAGAGCTTGATGCAACCGTAAGCAGTGCATCAAAAGGTGAATACAAGCACTACATGCTCAAAGAAATTTATGAGCAACCAGAAGCAATCAAGCAAACAATTTCTCAAGCGCTTGATGGCAATAGCTTACGTGATGATTTCTTGAAAAATGCTGATGCAGATTTCAACAAAATTCAAAGCGTACAAATCATTGCTTGTGGTACAAGTTACCACTCAGGAATGATTGCGAAATATTGGTTTGAACAACTGATTGGCGTGCCTTGCCAAGTTGAAATCGCGAGTGAATTCCGCTATCGCACCCCTGTAATTGTTGAAAATACACTTTATATTTGTATTTCACAGTCAGGTGAAACTGCTGATACTTTAGCGGCACTACGTGAAACTCAAAAACGTGCGAAAGCAAACAATATCGATATTCAGACTTTGACTATCTGTAACGTTGCTACGTCTTCAATGGTTCGTGAAACTGATCATCACTTATTGACTCTTGCTGGTCCTGAGATTGGTGTTGCTTCAACTAAAGCGTTCACGACTCAGCTCGCTGCGCTTATGTTGTTAATCTTGAAAATTGGTCAAGTGAAACAACGTATTAGCCCTGCTCTTCTTGAAGAAATTACACGTGAGCTATGGCACAGCCCGAAAGTGATTCTTGATACGCTTAAACATGATCCAGAAATTTTGCGTTTGTCTGAATTATTCGTTGAAAAAAATCACTGCTTATTCTTAGGCCGTGGTACGAATTATCCAATCGCATTGGAAGGCGCATTAAAACTTAAAGAAATTTCATATATTCATGCAGAAGGCTATGCAGCTGGTGAGTTAAAACACGGCCCATTGGCACTTGTTGATAATGAAATGCCGATCGTGATTCTTGCTCCAAATGATGAAATGCTTGATAAGCTAAAATCAAATATGGAAGAAGTTCAGGCACGTGGTGGTGAATTATTCGTTTTCGCTGATGAAAATAGCGGAATCAATGAAAAAGACCGTCAACACGTTGTGCATATTCCAGCAGTAAACGAATGGCTAGCTCCAATTGTTTATAGCGTACCAGTTCAGTTGTTGTCGTATCACGTTGCTGTATTACGTGGTACAGACGTTGACCAGCCACGTAACTTGGCGAAGTCAGTAACTGTAGAGTAATTCAAAAAAGATCATTATTAAGGCATCACCTGCTTTAATAACTGATTGATTAAGCCCGATATGTAACGCATATCGGGCTTTTTTATTGCCTGATTCAGAGGATTCATATAAAACAAATACAAAATGGAAAAAGGAAGGTCGTGGTATACTTTGTAAGCTACCCCAATGAGGTATGCCTTTATAATTATAATTTTGAAAGACATGATTACAATTGGAATTTTAATGAAACAGGTGTGCTTGATGGCATAGTCGTTTAGGAAAGAAATATAGAAATAAGAATAGATGCGAGTAAAGGTAAATATGTTTACATGCAAGGAGAAATTCATTTTTTAATTAAGTTTACTACCCTGCATGCACTCCAGCACCAAGAGTAAAATAATGAAACGTATTGCATTAGTTATTATTGGATTATGTGTTATATACTTTATTTATCAATTATATAGTGCAAATCCTTCTTGTTACTTAAAGGGTTCTATTTGCACGTCGGAGTTCAAATATTCAAATTCTGTTGAACGTTCCTTATATATAAATAATAAAGAAATCTCTTCTGATCAAAAGCAATCATGGATAGATAATCACCATATTTATCCAAAAGGTGAAAATGGATATTGGAATTATTGTAAGGAATATTCAAAAAGCTCTATGGTTTGCTCATTTCAATATCTTGTGAATATTAGTAAATGTAAAGACTTAAGTGTAGATAAATACCCAATTGAAAACTGGGGATTAAGGTTTTATAAGATATCGATGCTTGATAAGGAAAAGCTTACTTATACATTGGAGTTGTATGAGGGGAAAAAAGATTCTTGGATGCAAAGCCAATCGATCAATGCTGATCAAGAAGTATTATGCGATTCTGAAGTTAAACCTTATTAATTGATAAAAAACAAAAATTGAAGAAAAGATTAGAAGACCCTCCCCCTAGGCCCCCGTGCCACAACGGACTTTTACTTTTGCGCTGATTTAAAGTTTGAGAGATCATTGCGACACAGAGATAAAGGAGCTAAGCGAACTTAGCCCATTTGAGTTTTGTCGCAGCGTTGAATGCTGCTAAACAAGTTAGGGGCAAAGTCCTGTGGGAGAACAGGACTTTGCAAACTGGTGTGTTTTAAACGTTGTACGGTTTGAGGTGAATACACCTGCGCAAGCTGTTGGCAAATACAATCGCAACTGGCTTGCATGTGTTCACCTGACAAGCAAATTCTTTTAAATTCCTGCTGAGCATTAGCGTCATCATTTGTAATACCGTAAGCACCGACCACAAGGTTTAAAACCAATATAAATTTATGAAGTTTCATATTATTCTCATAATTATTTATATCTTTAGATAAAATAAAAATATGATTCGCTTAAATATTAAAATAATTTATAAATAATAATTAATCCTCCCATAAAAACAGGAAAATAAAATAATTAAGATTTTAAAATAAAAATAATTTATAAATTTAAAATATCAGGTAGCAAAAACCCAAATTTTAAATAAATAAAATAGTTAAATGAGAGAGAAAATGAGTTTGAATAATGGCATGGCCAACTCCTTAAAAATGGAGTCCTACCACCAAATCACCGTCAATTGATTAGGGTGGCAGAACGAAAGAGGGTTAGCAGACTGACCTAGCGACCAGCACGCGCGAACGCGTCCCCCTTCCGCCCTACCATAGAGAAAAAGGGGGCACAAAGGTTCCACATGGGAAATACTCAGAAAGTATAACCCATTCGCTAGGATACGGTCTGCTAAAACCGACTGGCAATGTAGGCCAGCAACGAAATATTAATCGGTATAATAAAGAACGTCAATTTATTTTAATGAAAAAGTTTAAATATAATAATTTAATTAATGTTTAAATAATATTATTATATTTATGGCTTTTAATTAAATTTAAAATATAAAATTGAGTTATATATATTTAGTTAATAAAATAGAATAATCATTAATTCCAATTTAACAGTTTATATAAATATATAAAATGAGAAAAAGTGAGATATAGAAAAAAATTTTAGAAAGCACTTACTCCAAAGATGCTATCGCCCATCTCTTACCATCTGTTCGAGCGCTTATTTTCCTACAGCTTTTACGGATAATTTTTATCTAAGAAAGCAAAAGACCATCAGTACGTTATATAGATTTAAAAGTATATTGGGCTTTTTTAGTGTGCTCATAAAGCTCTAAAACACAGTCTCCGCTATTTATTAAGATATTCTAATAAATACATTTAAATCAAGATGTTATATACAAAAACCAACAAAAACACTTGGATTTATATGTGAAAAATTATGGTATAAATCACGCTTCGAAATTTACTTGATAACTATTAATTTCGACAACTACAAAAACTTTCTAATTATAAGGAGTGACTTATCATGGCTAATGGCTTTCCAGGTGGAAACTTTAGAATCGTTAACAAAGAAACAGGTGCATGTATTTCAAGCGCATACGGTGGACAAACCCATGGTATGCAAGATGCCGTAACTGCACGTGGTGAAACGGGTCAGTTAGCTTACTCTCATACAAATGACCGACAATTTACAGTACATGACAAGGTTAAAAACATAGAAGAAGAACTTTGGTATTTTGACAGCCGCGTATATAGCAGTGGTCGAGAGAATAAGCTATACAATAAAGTTAAAGATATCCGTTCTAATTGGGTGCTTGGTGCTCGTGTTAAGACAAATGCGATTGCATATAAATTATTAGACAAAGACTTAGAACATTTCCTTAGTCTTTTACCAAAGCAAGATGAAGAAACACTCGCTCACTTAAAAACCAGTGATTGTCTTGATATTGTTCATTTATTACAGACATTTATTTATAGTAACGGCGAAGAAACCATTAAATCGGAGCTTGTTGGTAAACTAGATGAAACTAAGCTGAATGAATATTTAAATGCGGTACTCGCTCATGAGTCAATTCGTCACATCGAACAAAAGTTCAATGAATATGCTAAATCTCCGTTTCTAGGTTTAGATATTCCTGAACTTAAAGATTTGCTTGTGAATCATTTCGCTCAGCATAATGAACAACTCTATAAGATTATTCTTGCCTCTGTCCAATTAGATGTCTTAGATCTTAAAGATGGGCATCGAGATTCAGAGTTCCGATTGTATTTACACCATGACAATATCAATGCTCTTCTAAAAAATATGAAAAAAGAGAACCTGCAAGAGCTTTATGGAAAAGTATATAAAGAATATGAAAATACTCAGGATCTTAAAAAAGAAGCAGTAAAAGTCCTTTTAGAGCTTAGAAAAACTCTAGATTTACATACGAATGAAAAAAAATTGGATACGGTAAAAAAGATTTTACAGACAAGCTTAAAGTCAAACGAGTCTTTTGAACAACTTCAAACCGCATTGAACAGTACCAATGGTAAAGAAATAAAACCAGTTAATTGGCATAGCGGCGATCTTTTCTTACAAGGTGCGGGTTGCCAGTACCAAACTAATTGGGCATTTGAAGATGGTTATATCTTTGTAGAAGGCCAACCAGATGCTGTACTGACACATCTCTGGGGTTCATCTGTAGGTATTAGTCAACGATCTAATGATCCAAAACAGCGCTGGGAACTTAAAAGAGCTTAATTTGAGCTAGAACATAAGATGGTAAGAGAAAATGCTCTTACCATCTTTATAAAATTTATATTACGATATCTTTTACAGGTAAATGCGTACCTAACAAGGAAAACGTAACATCCGCAACTTCCAATGGATCTGAACTGGTCCAAATAATATGATTCCCCTCATTTGGACTTTCAGAACCTAAATGATATTGATTGAGCTGCCGAATTAATTGCGCTGTTACAGCTTCCGAAGGCTCAATAATTTGGATATCACGACCTACAATTTCCTGAATCGTGTCTGAGACAAATGGATAGTGTGTGCATCCTAAAATAATCGTATCGACTTTTTGCTCGACCAACGGCGCTAAAATATTTTTTAAATAATCTTTAACTTCCGCGGTATGCGCTTTGCCCGTTTCAATTTTTTCGGCCAAACCAATACACGGCACTAAAGACACTTTAATATCTTGCGCATACGTTTCAATTAAACTTTTTAAGTTTTTGCCCTTCACTGTGGTGGCAGTCGCCAAGACAGCAATATGCTTACTTTGAGTGATTGCCACTGCGGGTTTTACCGCTGGTTCTATCGCAATAAGTGGCACATTAATTTGCGCTCTAATCGTTTCAATCGCTACAGCGGTCATGGTGTTACAAGCAACCACAATCGCTTTGCACTTCCCATCATTTATAAGATTTGAGATTAAGTGAGTGGTTCTTGAAACAATCCAGTCGCTATCTTTGTCGCCATAAGGAACATATTTCGAGTCAGCGAAATAGATAATGTCTTCATTCGGAAGGGCCTGCCGAATGTGTTTAAAGAGAGACAGTCCGCCTAAACCAGAATCAATCATTCCAATCGGGTTATTCTTCTGGTCCATTATTTTTCCAATTTAAAATTCTAAAAGAAACTATATTTTTCATTATTATATTATGTTTTCTCACTGTTTTTGAATCAGGTCCAACGAGGACCTGACCTAAATTTCGATTTTTGTTTTAAGCTGCCGCTTTTTGTTCCTTAATCCAATTTTTAATACGTGCATCCAATATATTTAAAGGCAAAGTTCCTGCATTTAAAACCATGTCGTGGAACGCTTTGATATCAAAACGGTCTCCAAGCTCCTGTTTCGCTAACTCCCGTAGCTCTAAAATTTTCAGTTGTCCCATCTTGTAAGCTAATGCTTGGGCAGGAATAGCAATATATCGGTCTGTCTCTGCCTGAATATCAGGTTCATCTAAAGCTGAATGTTCTCGCATAAAATCAATCATTTGCTGACGGGTCCATTTTTTATAATGCACGCCAGTGTCAACCACTAAACGACAAGCACGGAACAATTCACTCGATAGTCTTCCATAGTCTGAAAGCGGGTCTTTATAGAAACCAACATCTTTACCCAATTGCTCGGCGTAAAGTGCCCATCCTTCTATATAGGCAGTGTGGTTAGGCTGCTTTCGGAACATCGGCAAGTTTGGCAGGTTTTGGGCAATATCAATCTGCATATGGTGCCCGGGAATGGCCTCATGGTAAGCAGTCGCTTCCATTGATATTTTGGAACGTTCAGAGAAGTCGCCAGTATTTACATACACTTGTCCAGGGCGTGAGCCATCAGGTGTGCCTTGGTGATACTCCGCACCTGCCGCTTCTTTTTCTCGATATTGCTCTACAGGCAAAACTTCGACTTTATTTTTGGGTAATAAACCAAACAGCTTCGGCAACTCTGGCTGCATTTGGGCAATATACCCGCGATAAATCTCTAAAATTTCTTCACGAGATTTTGGGAAAACCGCAGGATTTGTTTTTAAGGATCGTTGGAAACTTTTTAAGTCATTGAAACCTTGTGCTTTAGCAATTTTCAGCATTTCCGCTTCAATACGAGCAACTTCTTTTAACCCAAGCTGATGAATAGTTTCAGGGCTTTCAGGCGTGGTCGTATTGTTTTCTACATAAAAGCGATAGAGCTGATCACCTTTTGGCAAGCTCCATATTCCCTCGTGTTGTCGTCCATAGGGTAAGTAATCTTTCTGAATAAACGTGCCGAGTTTTTGATAGGCAGGTCGAACTTGCTGATCTATGGCCTGTAGTATTTCACGGCTTAAACGCTCTTGTTCTGCTTTCGAAATGTTGTTTGGAAATTGCTTTAATGGAGAAGCAAACACACTGTCTTTCCCTGCGGGAGTTGCAATACTATCAATCTGCTTTGCCACTTTTTCAATTAAATATTTCGGTGGCATCAAGCCATCTTTTTGTCCTTGTTTCGCTAACTGAATACCTTGATCAAGAATAAGAGGGATTTGTTTTAAACGAGCAATATAGTCTTGATATTGCTTAGTATTATTAAATGGAATCGAACTAATAAATCCCGGAAATTGTAAATGTAGTCCCCACATTTGATTGAAAGGCATCTCATAGAGTTTCAAATCATAATTTTTAAGTGTCTCTTTCAACTGATAAATCATTAAATCTTTATTTAATTGATCAGTTGCTGAAAACCCCGTGCTATCAATTGCTTCAAAACGTTTTAAAAAATTTTGAGTACTTTTTTTATCTTTCTCAATCTGATTTTTTGAAGACTCGGTCCAACGATTGTTGTAGCGTAAATCTCCTAAAGTCGTTGCAGTTTCAGGATTATTTTTCAAAGTGTATTCCCACTGTTCTTGTAAAAGCTGGTTTAAAGCTTTCACCCGAACAGAGACATCACTGTTTTGCTTAGATTGTGATTTTTCGATGGTATTTGTATTTATTTCGGGGGGTGTAGCATTAGAAGAATGAGACATCCAAAATAAAACACTGATACAAGCAAAATGTAAGGTTCTGTTTTTCATTTAATTATCCAGAAATATTTAACGAAGGTTAAAATAAAGACAAAACAAATTACGTGCCAAGCAGCATATAAAATAATGTAAAAATCGAGTATTTTTTAACTCAATGATTTTATAAATTAATTTTCTTTGTAATTAAATTATTTATAGTTGCTATCTATATTCCGTAGCTGACTTTAATTTACCAGAAAGTCAAAAAAAGCGCACATGAGCGATCTCAGTGCACTTTTGAATTTCTACATTAAAAATTGTTTCTCAAGAAAACAAATATTGATAAACAATGTACGCAGCCAGTTTTGCTGTTCTATTGTCTAAATCAAATTTTGGATTGCACTCAGCAATATCTAAAAGTTTGATTTTTCCAGTCTCTTGAATATGCTTAAAAATTGCTTCAAAAGTGGCTAAATCAATTCCTTTTACAGCAGGTGCACTGACTCCGGGTGCAACCGCAGCCGCGAAGACATCTAAATCAATCGTAACGTACAAATAGTCTACTTTTTCAATAAAAGCATCAACCGCTGCAAGCACGTTGTTTAGGTTAAAAATATTAACCTCATGATCGCGTAAATATGAACAATTTAGCGCATCGGCTGTATCAAACAAAACTTTAGTATTGGCATGGTTGGCTACCCCAATACATAAATAATTAAATTGTTTTTGATGCTGTTCTGAAAGTCGCGCTGCTTGTAAAAAAGGTGTTCCAGAAGTTGCATGCTCTGCTTCACGCAAATCGAAATGGGCATCGAAATTAATAATGCCTATTTTTTTATCTGGCGCGTGGGCTTGTACATATTGGAACAGCCCGCTAAAGCTACCAAATGCAACTTCATGTCCACCACCAAGTACAATCGGTTTTAAACCATTTTGTAGGCTAGTTGCGACTTGCTCCGCCAACTCGGTTTGGGCTTGCTCTAAATTGTCATATTCGCAGGTCACTGTACCTAAATCGACAATACTGACTGGATGATGAATAGGTAAATTGGCAAGCTGATTACGGATTGCATCTGGCGCATCGGCAGCACCAACTCGGCCTTTGTTACGCTTCACGCCTTCATCAGAGCTAAAACCAATCAACGCAAATTCAGCATGTTGGGTTTTATTCATAATATGGTGAATACGTTGGTGTGCTTCACCTTCGCCATCATGGCGACCTTGCCATTTAAATGTGTGATTCATGTGACACCGTTTAAAAAATAACTTCTTGTCCATGCTGAATGACTCGCTTAGGCAAATCTCCGCCCAGCCAGTAAACAATTTCAGATGGATGCTCAATATCCCAAGCCACAAAGTCAGCGACTTTACCCTGCTCCAGACTGCCGTGCGTTTGTTCTAAACCAAGTGCTTGTGCAGCATGAATGGTGACACCAGCTAATGCTTGCTCAGGCGTTAAACGGAAGAGCGTACTGCCCATATTCAGCATTAAACGTAAAGAAAGTGCTGGAGATGTACCCGGATTTAAATCACTCGACAGCGCAATACGCACGCCATGTTTAATGAGACTTTCAATCGGTGGATATTGCGTTTCACGTAATAGATAAAAGGCGCCCGGTAGTAACACAGCAACCGTACCCGACTCTGCCATTGCTTTGACATCATCTTCGGTCATGTACTCTAAATGGTCAGCCGACAAAGCATGATAACGTGCTGCCAAGCTTGAGCCACCTAGCGATGAAAGCTGTTCAGCATGCAGCTTAACGGGTAAATTTAAAGACTGTGCTGTTTTAAAAACACGTTCGACCTGAGCAGGTGAAAATGCTAAATGCTCGCAGAAAGCATCAACGGCATCGACTAAACCTTCAGCATGCAGTTTAGGCAGCATTTCTGTACAAATATGCTCGATATAAGCATCACTTTGATCTTTGTATTCTGGTGGTAAAGCATGAGCAGCTAAACAGGTGCTTTTAACCGTCATTGGTAATTTTTCACCAATTTGACGGATCACACGCAACATTTTGCGCTCATTTTCGTAGTTGAGTCCGTAACCAGACTTAATCTCGATGGTGGTTACACCATCTTGTTGCATACAGCGAATACGTTTCAGTGCCGAATTTAATAATTGTTCTTCGCTGGCTTCACGGGTTGCACGCACTGTGCTGGCAATACCACCACCACTTGCTGCAATTTCAGCATAACTTACGCCTTGTAAGCGCTTTTCAAACTCAACGCTACGGTTACCACCAAAAACACTATGCGTATGACAATCGATGAAACCTGGGGTCACCCAAGCGCCATTTAAGTCAACTGTTTCGGAGTAAGTGTCGGCAGGAAGTTGTTGTTGTTTTCCAATCCAATGGATGAGATGCCCTTCGGTAACAATTGCAGCATCTTCAATGTAGGAGTATTGCCCATTTTGCATGGTCGCAATGTGGCAATTCTGCCAAAGTTTTTTCATGAGCCTTTCCTCAAAACTGCCCAATAGTTAAACCATTGGGCAGTTCATTTGTTAGCTTTCTATCTCAACATTTTGCTGGATAGGATTACTTTCCTTTCCCAAGTTTTGCTGTGGTTTTACCCATATGCGATAAGCAATAGTTAAGAGTGCAAGCCATGTTATTCCGACATAAATTGCAGGACGTGAATCAGGGAAATAACCCATCATCACTAAAATAAACACCATGAAACCAATCGCGAACGCAGGTGCAACTGGCCAACCCCATACAGGGAAATCAAGTGCTTTAATTTCAGCAGCAGATAATTTACGGCGCATCGCAACTTGCGAAAGCAAAATCATGAGCCATACCCAAACCGTTGCAAAAGTCGCAATTGATGCAATGATCATGAATACATTTTCAGGAATTAGGTAGTTCAACACCACACCAATTAACAGCACACCAGCCATAACCACAACAGTCATCCATGGCACACCATTACGCGATAATTTTTGGAAAATGCGAGGTGCTTGACCACGGTTTGCCATACCATAAAGCATACGGCCAGCGCCAAATACATCACTATTAATTGCCGAAATCGCAGCAGTCACCACCACAATATTTAGAATATTCGCAGCAGATTTAATGCCCAAATTTTCAAAAATTTGTACGAATGGGCTACCTTGGCTACCAATTTGATTCCATGGGAAAATCGACATCAAAACAAAAATGGTCAGTACATAGAAAAGTAAAATACGTACTGGAACAGCATTAATTGCTTTTGGCAAAGTGGTTTTAGGGTCTTGTGATTCGCCAGCAGTTAAACCGATAATTTCGATACCACCGAAAGCAAATACAACTACAGATAAACACGCAACTAAGCCTGCAATGCCATGCGGCATAAAGCCATCATAAATCCATAAGTTTTGAATACCCGGTACCACACTGCTATGGTCAGCGTGGAAGCCATAGAACATTAACCCTATTCCGCCTAAAATCATGGCAACAATGGCACTGACTTTAATGATGGAAAGCCAGAATTCGAGTTCACCAAAGACTTTAACGTGAATCAGGTTAATGGCACCCAAGAACATAATCAGAGATAAAATCCAGATCCACCGTGGTACATCGGGATACCAGAACCCCATATAAATACCAAAAGCGGTGACATCGGCAATCGCGACAATCACCATTTCAAAAACATAAGTCCAGCCTGTAGTAAAACCTGCCAGAGGACTAATGTATTGTGATGCATAGTGGCTAAATGAACCGGATACTGGGTTATGGACAGCCATTTCACCCAGTGCGCGCATAACGATATAAATTGCAATCCCTGCAACGATATACGCCAATAATACTGAAGGCCCCGCCATTTTAATGGCGGTAGCCGAACCATAGAAAAGCCCAGTTCCAATTGCTGAGCCCAATGCCAAGAAACGAATATGGCGGGTGTTCAATCCCCGCTGTAGTGTGGAGTTTTGTGACATTATAATCTCCAATCCTTGAGGAAATTTAGTTAGATTCGGCCACTCCATGTGACCGTTTTATCAATCACACTTCAGATAAACTAGGGAGTAGTTTTGGAATAAGTAACTCGTTTAAACAGCCACTCGAAAGTAATTCACTTGCTTGTTCAATATCAGGAGCAAAGAAACGGTCTTCACTGTAGTAAGGAACTTGATCGCGCAAGATTTTACGAGCTTGTTCAAGTTTAGGCGAGCTTTTTAAGCCTTCACGGAAGTCTAGACCCTGACAAGCGCCTAACCATTCGACAGCTAAAATGCCACGGACGTTGTCAGCCATATACCAAAGACGTTTACCTGCATTTGGAGCCATTGATACATGGTCTTCCTGATTCGCTGAAGTTGGCAAACTATCAACACTCGCTGGATGTGCAAGTGCTTTGTTATCACTCGCAAGAGCTGCTGCTGTCACTTGTGCAATCATGAAACCTGAGTTCACACCACCATTTGCAACCAAGAACGGTGGAAGCTGTGACATGTGGCGGTCCATCATCATCGAAATACGACGTTCTGAAAGTGAACCAATTTCTGCGATTGCCAATGCTAAATTATCTGCCGCCATTGCTACAGGTTCTGCGTGGAAGTTACCACCAGAAATCACATCACCTTGTTCTGCGAAAACAAGTGGGTTATCAGATACAGCATTTGCTTCAATTTCTAAAACTTCAGCAGCCTGACGGATTTGAGTTAGACATGCACCCATCACCTGTGGTTGGCAACGTAAAGAATACGGATCTTGAACTTTGCTACAGTCTTCGTGTGAATGTGCAATTTCACTCGAATCCGTCAATAAGTCACGATAAGCCGCAGCAACATCAATTTGGCCACGTTGACCACGTACTTCATGAATACGAGCATCGAACGGTGAGCGTGAACCCAGCATTGCTTCAACACTTAAGCCACCACAAACTGTCGCAGCAGCAAATAAATCTTCAGCTTCAAACAAGCCACGTAAAGCATAAGCAGTCGAAACTTGTGTACCGTTTAAAAGTGCCAAGCCTTCTTTCGCTGCTAAAGAAATTGGCTCTAAACCTGCAATTTTTAAAGCTTCAACTGCTGGTAACCATTCACCTTTATAACGCGCTTTACTTTCACCAAGTAAAATCAAAGACATATGTGCAAGTGGTGCCAAGTCACCTGAAGCGCCGACTGAACCTTTAAGAGGAATGTGCGGATAAACTTCAGCATTAATTAAAGCCAACAAAGCATCAATGACTTTACGGCGAATACCTGAGAAGCCACGTGCCAAGCTATTTGCTTTCAATAGAATAATTAAACGAACCATTGCATCATCAAGTGCTTCACCTACACCTGCTGCATGCGAAAGAACTAACGAACGCTGTAATTTTTCTAAATCTTCAGGAGCAATCTTGGTTGAAGCAAGTAAACCAAAACCTGTGTTAATACCGTAAGCTGTACGCCCTTCATTTACAATCTGTTCTACACAAGCCACGCTTGCGTTGATTGCAGCTGAAGCACTTTCATCTAATTTAACTTTAATCGGGTTGAGGTAAGCTTGACGTAAATCAGCTAAGGTTAATTTTCCCGGTTGGATCAGTAATTCCATGTTGGCTTCCTAATTTTTTGCACTATATTCTGCTGAGACAGTGCTTTTCACAATTGCAAAAAGCACCGCCAGTTCTTCCATGTATTTTTATTGCGTGATCATTGGCAAGTTTAAGCCTTGCTCTTTCGCACAGTTAATCGCAATTTCATAACCGGCATCGGCATGACGCATAACACCTGTTGCAGGGTCATTGGTCAGTACACGAGCAATACGTGCAGCAGCTTCATCTGTACCGTCACACACAATTACAACGCCTGAGTGTTGAGAGAAGCCCATACCTACACCACCACCATGGTGTAAAGAAACCCAAGTTGCACCGCCCGCTGTATTTAACAATGCATTTAATAAAGGCCAGTCTGACACTGCATCTGATCCATCTTGCATTGCTTCAGTTTCACGGTTTGGACTCGCAACTGAACCTGAGTCTAAGTGGTCACGACCAATCACAACTGGAGCTGATAATTCACCGCTACGAACCATTTCGTTAAATGCCAAACCAAGTTTTGCACGTAAGCCTAGACCAACCCAACAAATACGTGCTGGTAAGCCTTGGAAGCTAATACGTTCACGAGCCATGTCTAACCAGTGATGTAAATGTTCATCATCAGGAATTAACTCTTTAACTTTGGCATCTGTTTTATAAATGTCTTCTGGGTCACCAGAAAGCGCTGCCCAACGGAATGGACCAATGCCACGGCAGAACAATGGACGGATATATGCAGGTACGAAGCCAGGGAAATCAAAAGCGTTTTCTACGCCTTCTTCTTTCGCCATTTGACGGATGTTATTACCATAGTCAAATGTTGGAACACCCATTTTTTGGAAATCGAGCATCGCTTGTACGTGTTTCGCCATCGACTGTTTTGCAGCTTTTACAACAGCTTCTGGTTCAGTTTTCGCACGTTCACGGTATTCATCCCAAGTCCAGCCTACTGGTAGGTAGCCATTGAGTGGATCGTGTGCACTTGTTTGGTCAGTTACCATGTCAGGACGTACACCACGGCGAACAAGCTCAGGTAAAATCTCTGCAGCATTGCCATGAAGTGCAATTGAAATGACCTTACCTTCTTTCGTGTAACGATCAATACGTGCTAAAGCATCATCTAAATCAGTTGCTTGTTCATCTACATAACGAGTACGTAAACGGAAATCGATACTTGCTTGCTGACATTCGATGTTTAAAGAACATGCACCTGCAAGTGTTGCAGCTAAAGGCTGAGCACCACCCATACCGCCTAAACCAGCAGTAAGAACCCAACGACCGTTTAAGTCACCGTTGTAATGTTGGCGGCCTGCTTCAACGAAAGTTTCGTAAGTACCTTGCACAATACCTTGGCTACCGATGTAGATCCAAGAACCTGCTGTCATTTGACCGTACATTGCCAAAGCTTTTGCATCTAACTCGTTAAAGTGTTCCCAGTTTGCCCAGTGCGGTACAAGGTTTGAGTTTGCAATTAAAACGCGTGGTGCATCTTTATGAGTTTTAAATACGCCGACTGGTTTGCCTGATTGAACTAATAAAGTTTCGTCAGTTTCAAGATTTTTTAAAGTATCTACAATTTTGTCGAAACATTCCCAGTTTCGTGCTGCACGGCCAATACCACCGTATACAACCAACTCTTTCGGGTTTTCTGCAACGTCCGGATCAAGGTTATTCATCAACATACGTAATGGAGCTTCAGTTAACCAACTTTTAGCCGTCAATTCAGTGCCGCGTGGCGCACGAATTTCTACATCACGAAATTTTGTTGTCATTGTTGTCACAGGCGGACTCCTTCCTTTGAGCTTACATCAGCAGAACATCACTTGTTTCTGCATTTGTATAGTAATGTATTAACTTGTATATACATCCATATACTACACAAATATTTTACGGCGTGAAGAGGGTTCCTCATATTTTTTTAAAAAAATTGAATAAGCTTATGAATTAAATTAATTTATTTTTATATTAGGCATAAAAAAAGCACATATCTTTTCACTAGACATGTGCTTTTAAAAAATAATTTATTTAGTTTTATCCTTGAATTAACTCAATGACATAGCAGCTTTTAAGTTGTTTTTTGGGAAAACTGATCGACGTCACGCCAGCGTTTTTCTCAATTTTTAGCGTCTCGTGAGCAGCAAGCTGAACGGAATGTTCATCAACATTTACTTCCGTTTCAGAACCACTATTAAAAATGAAAATCAGATCTGCCGAGCTAATAAATGCCTGCTCCGCTGCATCATTCAACCACTGAAAACGGGCATGAAACTTTGCAGGATCATAAATTAAATTTAAATCCCGAATTGCCCCATCGACCAGTTCACTTTGAACCTGACTCTCACCATGAAAAGCAAAAATATCGCCTTGGTTCAGCGTTTTGGCAGGAAGATCATCGACATGCAGCACCATACCCTTCCCATCAAGAACGCTAATAATGCGCTGCTTATGAGGAAATAGCGAAAATGGCCCAGAAGTAGTCACATCAGCCATGGAAATACGCCAGTCAAAGTCGGCTTCACCTTGGCTTCGCGCAATTTCTAAAGTGAAACCCGCACCGTTTTTCCAAAGCATTTTTGTATATTGATCTGCCCTGATCAATTCAATCATGGGTTAAATTTCCCTTCGAGATAATAGCGGCTGCCCGGATAAATCAAACGCGCACTTGAAATCAATTGCTTGTTTGACCATGTACGGCGACGGATCAGTAAACACGGCTCAGCTTTGGTAATCTTCAACCATTTACACTCTTGCGGAGATGCTAAAACTGCCTCAACAATATGTTCACCCTCTGATACAGGTGCTTTTGCCATGAGGTAAGCATTTGGGGTAATGGTTTTAAAATCTTGTTGTAGATAATCTGGAATGAGCGCTGCATCAACCAGACGATCTTCGACCTGAACAGGTACATCATTTTCATAATGCACAATAATCGAGTGAAATAATCTTTGCCCTTCGCGAGTTTGCATTAACACGCTTTGCTCTGCATTTGCATAAATTTGTTCTAAGACTAAAACTTCAGCGTGGTGCTTATGGTTTCGTGCAATAATCTCATCGGCAATATTATTAATCTGAAAAAGTGCAGTTCGGCCCTGCCCTTCAGCAACGAACGAACCAACGCCTTGAATTCGAACAAGTAAGCCCTCTGTCGTTAACTCACGTAGCGCACGGTTTACCGTCATACGGCTACAACCGAGTTGATTAACGAGTTCACTTTCCGAAGGAATTTTTTTATTTACAGCCCATGAACCTTCATAAATTTTTTGTGAAATCAGTTGTTTTACGCGTTGATATAAAGGAACTGGACTATCAGCTTCAATCGAAAGCTCAGCATGTTCTTGTTTTGATGTTCTGGGCATAACAAATACTCAAAAAGGCGGCAGGCAAAAAGGTATTTTAGTTGACATGCTATGTATATACAACCACATACAACATGTTAATTTATGAATTAAATAGATTTTAAAAAGTTTAAAAAATAAACATAGCTCGATAAGAGCTAATTTAAAGTTTTATGTAGAGAAATTCAAATATATAAAGGCTTTATCAATATTTATTTAATAGTTATTTCTGCTATGCCTGTGCTCAATTCAAGGATGTAAAAAGTATCGTCTTTTCTGGTTTACGAAATGCTGCTTAAAATTTTTATTTAAAATAACTGATCGATAGTATTCTTCTGCCACACAGTATATTAATAAAGCTGGAAGCACATCGAATGCGTAATTATAAAATAGATATTCTTCGAGGAATCTCTATCCTTTTGGTTCTTTTACACCATTTTAATATTCCTTATAAACTTAAAGATACATGGTTAGGTTTTGATTTCTTAGGTGAAGCATTTAGCACAGTCATCGCAAGAAACGGAAATTATGGCGTCACCATGTTTTTTGTGATTTCAGGTTTTTTAATTACCCATCACACCTTAAAAAGAGACAAACAATTTTCTGCAATTAACCTCAAACATTTTTATATCCGCCGAGCAGCGCGTATTTTACCGTGTCTGATATTACTCATTTTAGGAGTAAGCATACTTGGGTCATTTGGCTTAAAACCCTTTATGAACCAAGCTCCGAATGGCATTGAGGTTTCCTATCCACTAACAATTTTTGCAGCTTTAACCTTCTGGATGAACATCCTGATTATTAAATTCGGTTGGGTAAACTACGCTTTAGGCGTGTTATGGTCACTCTCTGTAGAAGAAGTTTTTTACTTTGTTTTTCCATTATTATGTCTGCTCACGCGTAGTAATAAGGTCTTTATTGCTGTATTGATTGGAGTCATTTTATACGGGCCGTATTTTAGATCTCTGCATTTTGGAGAAGAAAGCGGTGCCTATTTATATCATTATTTTTCGAGCTTTGATGGTATAGCCATTGGCTGTTTAACTGCCATTTTCTCTCATAAATATCAGCCAAATTGGCCCTATAAAAAACCTCTTTCGTGGTTGATTATTTTGAGCATGGTCGCTCTATATTTATATGCGCCAATTAAAGAAGTGAGTACTTGGGGTATCAGCTTATTTGCTCTTGCCACAGGCTTATTGATTTTGTGTTTTCAACATCCGTCAGGAACGCAAGCGCATAACCTCTTTACAAAAATCATGGTTTGGTTGGGGCAAAGAAGTTATGAAACTTATTTGTTTCATCTAGTTGTGCTGGGTCTTATGAAAGTTGCTTTTGTTCCGGCTCAAACCGACTCTAGCATCAAAATTATGCTTTTAATTGGCTATCTGGTTCTGACCTTTATTATCAGCGCAGCAATTGAAAAATATTATTCGACACCACTTAACAGCTATATTCGAAAGGTTTTCATTAAAGATAAATCATAAAAAAAAGCCCCTTTAAAATAGGGGCTTTTTTAATTAAGCGATCAACATGGTTTCATCTTCTTGCTTAAAAGGATTAGACCAGTTCTGCCAAGCTTGTGGTCCTAAAGCCATTTCCTCATCACTTAACAAGCAACGGTCTAAGCGTTCTATTAAAGCTTGCTCATCCATTTGCATACCAATTAAAACCAGTTCCTGACGTGCATCACCTGTTTGAGCGTCCCAAACCTTTTTAATTTGTTCGATGCTGTCTAAGTCACTCGGCCAATCTTCTTCTGCAACGGCGGCCCACCAATAACCTGCTAAGCCATGTCGAGCCATTGCACCCGCTTGTGACCAAGAATAAGCCAATGTCGGTTCAGCAGCCAACCAGAAAAAGCCTTTGGAACGCACGACTCCCGGCCATTCAGCCTGTACCAAATCATAAAAACGTTCTGGATGGAACGGTCGGCGGGCACGGTAAACAAAGCTACTAATGCCATACTCTTCAGTCTCTGGCGTATGCTCACCACGTAACTCTTTTAACCATCCTGGTGCTTGTGCAGCTTCATCAAAATCGAATAGCTGTGTATTTAAAATTTTATCTAAAGCGATCTTTCCAAATTGAGCAATTTCAATTCGAGCGCGCGGGTTTAGAGTTTTTAAAATTGCAATGAGTTGGTCTTGCTGAGCCTGATCAATCAGGTCAATTTTATTCAGCATAATCACATCACAAAACTCGATCTGATCAATAAGAAGGTCAACCACAGTTCGCTCATCTTGTTCGCCCAAGGACTCACCACGTTGTTGCAGTGAGTCGATTGAACCGTAATCTTTAAGAAAGTTAAAAGCATCGACTACCGTGACCATGGTGTCGAGTCGAGCAAACTCATTGAGTGAGTTTCCATCTTCATCTTCAAAGGTAAAGGTTTCTGCAACAGGCAATGGTTCTGAAATGCCTGTTGACTCAATCACCAATTGATCAAAACGTCCTTCATCGGCTAAACGTTTAACCTCAACCAGTAAATCTTCTCGTAACGTACAACAGATACAGCCATTACTCATTTCAACCAGCTTTTCATCTGTTCTTGAAAGCTCCGCCCCACCTTCGCGTACTAATGCCGCGTCAATATTCACCTCTGACATATCATTGACAATCACGGCAATACGGCGACCTTCACGATTATTTAAAATATGGTTGAGTAATGTGGTCTTTCCTGCACCCAAAAAGCCAGATAAAACAGTGACGGGAAGCTTGGCAAATGAGTTGGCGATTGCAGTGCGCATGGCTTGATCTCTTTGAATAATATTTAAACTGATCATGGCTGGCCATTTAAATATGACCAGATCACAGGCGTAATCTATTTCTAAACCACAATAATGTTATGTTATAACATAACTATTGATCAAGTTTTTATTCCTGTTTTATTTAAGCCAAATCACTTAGTCTTTGAAAAAATTGCTTTTATAGTTACTGACAAATCGAGGTTCTATAGTGATGGTCAGGCCCCCATGAACGGAATCCTTGGCTATCAATATGGATTTGTCCCGAAGCATAAACACCTAGCCCCATATTAAGTGCTTGACCCTTGGTTTCCCAGAACTGACAAAGTTTAGTTTTGGTTTGTTGAATATTGAACTGGTCTAAATCGGTAGGCTGTTCTGGCCCAATTCGAAAATCAAGCGCTGCATTAAAGACATGTCGAGAAGCATCTGCACCACCCGCACAACGGTTTAAAGATAAAGCTCGATAGGCCGATGTCACTTCAAAATCGTTAATCACACCATCGTCAACCAATGCTTTTAAAATGCTAAGCGTCGGAACGATGTTGGACCAAATCTCTCTTGGTGGCACCGCATAGGGTTCAACTCCACATTTTTGCCAATCGCGAGCCGAGCGTAATAACTCATGGTCTGGAACTAAATTGGCAAGCCCTTTTTGCTTAAGAAATTGCTTATAAGCTTGTACAGACTGTCCGTGATCTGCGGTTGCGATCCAAGCCACATAATCTTCGGGTTGTTGTTTTATCCTGACCACTGTTTTTTTAGGCTGCGGCAAAGTGTGGGTGTGTAGAGGAGTTGTTGGCTTGGGCGTTTGAGTACTACACGCTGTAAGAGATAATAAAATTAAACCTAAATAACGTTTCATAAATATGCTCTGTCTTCGCCAAAAATGGGAAGACTGCTCATCATTAAATTGAACAAATGTTATATTATAACAATAACAAAGTCCTTTAATTTCTGTTATTAAATTTTAAAAATAAAAAAGGACGTATGAGATACGTCCTTTTGATAACTACAACTTACGCTGTTATTAAATATCGGCTTCTACAGCAGTTAAAGACTGCTCAGCTTTTAGTTTTCGGCGTTTAAATTGATAAGCCACCATCAAACACAAGATCCAGCCAGGAATCATCATGACCGCAACACGCATATCTGGTGTTAAAGACATCACAATTAAAATACCCAACATAAATACGATGCATAAATAGTTGCTAAATGGATACATGAAGCTTGGGAACTTCGTTGTTTGCCCCTGGCGTTGCATATATTTGCGGAATTTTAAATGCGTCCATGAAATTACAACCCAGTTAATCACAATGGCTGCAACCACGAGCATCATGAGTAAACCAAATGCTTTTTCAGGGAAAATATAATTTAACAATACACATAAAATAGTCACCGCCGCAGAAAGGATCACTGCATTGGTTGGAATGCCGCGTTTATTAATGTGTGCAAATACTTTTGGCGCATTTCCTTGTTGTGCAAGGCCCAATAGCATACGGCTACTGCAATAGCTTGTACCGTTATAAACTGAAACAGCAGCAGTCAAAATCACAAAGTTTAATAACGTTGCAATTCCTTGGCTATCTAAAGAAGCAAATACCATCACAAACGGGCTGCCGCCTTGTGCCATTTGATTCCATGGGAATAGCGAGAATAAAACAAAAAGTGTCGCAATATAGAAAATCAAAATCCGGTAAATAATTTGATTCACAGCTTTAGGTAAAGTTTTATCAGGGTCACGTGCTTCAGCCGCAGTAATACCGAAAAGTTCGATACCACCGAAAGCAAAAATAATGACAGCCATTGCCATGACTAAACCTTCAACACCAAATGGGAAGAAACCACCAAGTGCCCAAAGGTTCGAAATGCTTGCTTGTGGACCTGCCGTGCCTGTTGCAAGTAAATATGAACCAAAACCAATCATTGCAAGAATCGCTAAGATTTTGACAATAGAAAACCAAAATTCCATTTCGCCAAAAAACTTAACATGTAGCAAATTAATGCCATTAATTAAGACAAAGAAGGTTAAAGCAGATGCCCACGTTGGGATTTGCGGCCACCAATATTGAATATAAAGACCAATTGCGCTTAGTTCTGCCATACAGACGAGCACATTGAGTACCCAATAGTTCCATCCTGACATGAACCCTGCAAATGGTCCCCAATATTTGTAGGCAAAATGACTAAAAGACCCACTGACTGGCTCTTCAACCACCATTTCGCCAAGCTGACGCATCATTAAAAAAGCAATAAATCCTGCAATGGCATAACCGAGGATGACCGATGGACCTGCTAATTTAATCGATTGTGATATACCAAGAAAAAGCCCTGTGCCAATCGCCCCACCCAATGCAATAAGCTGGATGTGCCGATTACTCAAACCATGTTTCAGGTTTCCTTGCTCTTGTGCTGACATATGATTATTCTCATCCGTGTCACGTAATTTTTTTCCAATAAATTACGTATATCATAAATTGATCAAACTTTCATAGATATTCATGAAAAAATAATTGCGTGACTTTTCTCATGACCGCGAATGAAAACAGAAAATACAAGAAATGACAATTATTATGAAATGTGTAATTAAATTATGTATTGCGTAATTTGATGAATTCAGTATTATAGAGACATGAAGCAATTGGTTGTGCTCGGTCTATATCAAACTCATAAGACAGATGATCTAAGCAAAGGTTAAAAACTTATTGAGTAGCTCAGTCCTAGACCGAACTTTTATTTGTATAAGACCCGAGATGAAGACAAGGACGCGAAAATGGAACAAAAACTAAACTCTTTTATTGAAGTTTCACCTCAATCAGATTTCACTATTCATAATTTGCCTTATGGTATTTTTAGCAAAACAGCTGATGGCGAGCGTCAGGTCGGTGTAGCTATTGGTGATTGGGTGATTGATCTCGCTGCTCTTGAAAAGCACGGTCTTTTAAAACTCTCAGAACAAGACACATACTTTAATCAACCGACACTGAATAAATTTATCGAGTCTGGCAAAGCCAACTGGTCAAAAGTTCGTAAGACACTACAGTCTCTTCTTTCAGTTGAAAATTTAACACTTCAAGAAAATGAAGCATTACGCCAAGAAGTTTTAGTTAAACAAGACAGCGTTACTTTGCATTTACCTCTTCAGGTGCCTGGTTATACCGATTTCTATTCTTCTAAAGAGCATGCAACCAATGTGGGCTGTATGTTTCGTGATCCAAAAAATGCTTTACTACCAAACTGGACTGAATTGCCTGTTGGTTATAACGGTCGTGCTAGCTCTGTTGTAGTCAGCGGCACTCAAGTTGTGCGTCCTTCTGGACAAATTAAACTTCCAAATGAAGAGCGCCCAGTTTTTTCTGCATCGCGTAAACTCGATTTTGAACTTGAAACAGCATTTGTTATTGGTAAGCCAACGGCGCTTGGTCAACCGATCTCGATTGAAAATGCGTGGGACCATATTTTTGGAATGGTATTACTCAATGACTGGTCAGCACGCGATATCCAGCAATGGGAATATGTGCCTCTAGGTCCATTCAATTCAAAATCATTTGCTAGTGCCATCTCACCTTGGGTGGTAACACTTGAAGCACTTGAGCCATTTAAAGTGGAAGGTCCAAAACAAGAGCCGAAACCTTTAGCTTATTTACAAGAAAATATCGCCAACAGTTACGACATTAATTTGAGTGTTGAAATTCAAAGCCCCAAATCGGCACAAAGCGACGTAATCTGCAAAACCAATTTCAAATATATGTATTGGTCTATGTCTCAGCAGCTCACTCACCACACCATTGGCGGCTGTAACGTTCAGGTTGGTGATTTAATGGGTTCAGGTACGATTTCAGGTTCTACACCTGACTCTTATGGCAGCTTGCTTGAGCTTACTTGGAACACCACCAAGCCTTTAACACTTGCCAATGGCGAAACTCGTGGTTTCTTACAAGACGGCGATACACTCATTATGAAAGGCCACTGTGAGAAAAATGGTATTCGCATTGGCTTCGGTGAAGTTCGAAATACGGTTCTTCCTGCATTAACGTTCGACTTTGCAGAAACTTCGGAGCCAGACTATGAAGCTGTATAGTTACTTTCGTAGCTCTGCAGCCTACAGAGTACGAATTGGTCTAAACATTAAAGGCTTAGCTTATGAGACTGTTCCAGTTCATCTGGTAAAAAACGAACAGCAAAGCGAAGACTATTTAAAGTTAAACCGTAGTGCTCTGGTTCCAACATTAATTGACGGCGATTTAACCTTGTCTCAATCGTTAAGTATTTTGGAATATCTGGATGAGCAATATCCAGAAACCAAATTACTTCCAAGTAATGTGCAAGAGAGAGCCAAAATCCGTGCTTTTTCCCAAGCAATCGCTTGCGATATTCACCCCTTAAACAACTTACGCGTACTGAAATATTTAAAAAATGACTTAAATGTTTCGGACGAACAAAAAAATTATTGGTATCAGCACTGGATTATTGAAGGCTTTCAAAATCTCGAACAGCTACTTCAAGATTCAAACGGACAATTTTGCTTTGGAAACGAAGCAACAATTGCTGATTGCTGTCTGATTCCACAGGTTTACAACGCGAAACGCTTCAAGATTGATTTATCTGCGTTTCCAAAAATTGAATCGATTTATCACCATTGTTTGTCTATCCCAGCCTTCTATAACGCGGCGCCAGAACAACAACCAGATTGGGAATAGTAAAAAGGAGTTTTAATATGACATTTGCCATTAAAAAAATACATCACGTTGCATATCGTTGTAAGGATGCGAAAGAAACTGTTGAGTGGTATAAAAAAATGCTCAACATGGACTTCATTTTAGCTTTTGCTGAAGACCATGTGCCTTCAACTAAAGCCTTTGACCCTTACATGCATTTATTCTTAGATGCAGGTCAAGGCAATGTTTTGGCTTTTTTTGAATTGCCAACTCAACCAGACATGGGCCGAGACGAAAATACCCCTCAATGGGTACAACATATTGCTTTTGAAGTTGAAGACTTAAATGCGTTGATGGCTGCGAAGCAACATTTAGAAGAAAATGGCGTGAAAGTTTTGGGCGTAACCAATCATGGCATTTTCCACTCAATTTATTTCTTCGATCCAAATGGCCATCGTTTAGAACTGACTTATAACGATGTGCATGCTGAAGAAAAAATTGCAAAAATTACAGAAGAAATGAAAGCTGAAATGCTAGAGGAGTGGAGCAAAACTAAACGTGCTCCACACCACACTCATTTCTTACATGAAGCAGAGTTAGGAACCTAATTTAAAAAGAGCAAACTAAAAAGTCGGCATTGATTAGAATTGTTTAAATGAACGATTCTATATCAATGCCGATTTATATTATTTAAAACTGCTAAATTTCTAGAAAATCGCGCTATAAATAAGAGTATCGTGATTTTAGAAAATTGTTGATTATTAAACATGCCAATTTCGCTAATAGAAAAAGGTGATTTCTATTTCGCACTGGGCTCAGGCATGATGTAAATCGCAGCAATTTCAATTTATATTTTGAACATCGCTGTTTAACAGCTGAAGTAACTTTATTAAGGGTATTTAAATGATTGAAGAAAAAGTATCTGGGGGGGTTCAATCACTTGAAGTCGGTTTATCTGTACTAAACGCCCTTTTAGAGCACAATCAACCTATTATTCTCAAAGATCTATCGAGCAAGCTAGAAATGCATCCTGCCAAAGTGCATCGCTATCTGGTCAGCCTTATTCGCATGGAATATGCAAAACAACTTGATGATGGGCAATATGCCCTAGGTGATCAGGCATGGCGCTTAGGTCTAAACTGTGTTCAACATAGCGACACACTACAGCTGGTACAGCATTTAATTTACGACCTACAAAACAAAATTGGTTGCGGTATACAAATTAGTAAATGGTCACCGAAAGGTCCTGTAGTTGTTCAATCGATTGAATCAAACCACCCTATTTCGATTGTCACTAAAGTTGGCTCGATTATGCCTTTAGTCAATTCTGCTGCAGGACGTTTATTTGCTTCTTATCTTCCAGAGCATTTTGTTCGCCCCTTAATGGAAACCGAATGGCAAAAGCATCAAGAGCTTGGTCTAAACATCGCACCACAAAACTGGGAAGCGTTTACAGAGCTTAAAGAAACCATTCGCCAGCAAGAAATGTCGGCAGCAAAAGGTGACTTACTAACAGGAATTAATGCGGTGGGTTTACCTGTATTTAACTCAAATCAGAGCATTGAATTTTGTATTGTCGCCCTAGATAGCGAAATGTTTTTACCAGTCGACCCACACAGTAAAACGATTGAAATCTTAAAAAATGAAGTAAAGCTCATCAATCAATATATTAAAAGCCGCTAATCAACAGCAATAAAAAAACCAAGAGATCAAACTCTTGGTTTTTTTATATCAGGAATAAAGCTCAGCTTATTTAGCTTCTAGAACACCACGGCGAATCTGGTCACGTTCAATCGACTCAAATAACGCCTTGAAGTTACCTTCACCAAAACCGTCATCATCTTTACGTTGAATAAATTCAAAGAAGACTGGACCAATCATGTTTTCAGAGAAAATTTGCAATAACAGTTTCTTCTGACCATCTTTAGTGTTGCCATCTAACAAAATACCACGCTGTTTTAACTCTTCAGTCGGCTCACCATGCTCAGGTAAACGTTCTGGTAGCATTTCATAATAGGTATTTGGCGGCGGTGTCATAAATTTCAGACCAAGGCCTTTTAACTTATCCCAAGTCGAAATTAAGTCATCACAAATAAACGCGATATGTTGAATACCTTCGCCATTAAAGTCAGACAGGAACTCTGCAATTTGGCCGTTTCCTTTGTCTGAGTCTTCGTTTAATGGAATACGGATCTTGCCGTCTGGTGCTGTTAATGCTTTAGACGTTAAGCCCGTATATTCGCCCTTAATATCAAAGTAGCGAATTTCTTGGAAGTTAAAGATTTTTTCATAGAAGTTTGCCCAATACTCCATACGGCCTTTGTAGACATTATGAGTTAAATGGTCAATTTCATTTAAGCCTGCACCTACTGGGTGTCTTTGAGCATCATCAAAGAAAGTAAAGTCGTTTTCATAAATATCGCGGTCAACTAAGAAGATCGGCATGCCACCAATTCCTTTAATTGCCGGAATGTTAAGCTCCATTGGCCCAACTTTTGAATACATTGGTTCAGCGCCAAGCTCTACTGCTTTTTGGAAAGCTTTTGCTGCATCACGTGTTTTGAAACCCATCGCACAAGCAGATGGACCATGTTCATTAAAGAAGAATGAAGCATAAGATTCTGGCTGATAATTCAGGATAATATTGATATTTCCTTGACGCCATAAGTACGCTTCTTTCGATTTATGCTTGGCTACTTTTGAAAAGCCGATTGTTTCAAAAATTGGATCTAATTCATTTTCTTTTGAAACAAACTCAATAAATGCAAAACCGCATAATTCTAATGGGTTCTCTAAAATATCCATCTAGTTTCCCTCTGGTGATTACCTGTTCCGTTTATCTCTATTGCTGATGAACTCAGCTCCTTTCTCTATAGAATACGTAATCATTGGGTGAGTATTTGAACCGTCAAAATGCCTTAACCCAACGCATCCTATGAGAAAAAAACGAATCATTAAAATGAAGATATGATGAGCGTAGAGCCTTTGATGATTAATTTCCGTTCCATGTGGTGTTTGTTTTCCATACACACTGTCCTTTGTTATCTAAAAGTACGATTGAGATTTTTCAATAAACCTTTAAAAATCGTCTTTTCCTAAAAATCATTTATAGATTTATGGAGACCAACATCCTTGTTGGATCTCCATTGGCCATTTACCTTGAATTAGATGCTACTAAAAACAATTAAATTATGCAATACATAACTTAATTATGAATTGCATAATTTTAGTAATATTAAATTAAGTAATTTTAAAATTAATGGTCAGTTTTCAAATTTTGTTTATGATTTCTACAATAAGCCCTACCATCCATTTGATTTAGGAAAACTTATGATCTTAGTCAGCGCCTGTTTAACTGGTGAACCTGTTCGATATGATGGTAAATCTTGTTCAAATACTTTACTGAAGCAACTATTACTCAATAAAAAAGCCCAATCATTATGCCCAGAGTTATTAGGCGGTTTTACTACTCCTCGCTTACCCGCAGAAATTGTAGGAGGAACAGGTCGAGATGTACTTGATGGCAAAGCAAAAATTACCGACTCATCTGGTTTAGATGTAACAGAATTATATTTAAAAGGTGCATACCGCACTTTAGAAATTGCACAGCAAATAAAAGCAAGCTGTGTGGTTTTAAAAGAAAATAGCCCTTCTTGCGGTAGTCAAAAAATTTATAACGGGACTTTTCAAGGGGAAAAAATTGTTGGAACTGGAATTACCACGGCACTATTGCAGCGCCATGGTTTTGAAGTAATTTCTGAAAATGAGATTGAAGATTGGTTAGTAACCCCTCCTCTTTAATGGTTGTCTGCTCAATCAAAACCCTCTTAATTGTTTCCTAAAATGAAAACAGAAGGTACTCAATACACAAGCTACTAAATAACTCAGAGCGGCCATCCACCAAAAACCATAAATTCCCATCGCAGAAATCGAGATATCCTGCCAATACAACCCTTTATAGGCCATCCACCAACCACCGCCCAATCCACAGCCCATTACTACGACCAAGAAAATTAGCATCGGTAAAATCGACACATCCCAACAGCGCAACAAAGAGGTCAATAACGCCATTAAGCCATCAAGGAAATGAAACAGACACACGATCAACAACAGTGATGCAGCCAAAATCTGCACGGCCAAATCATCTGAATAGAACGTGACAATTAAGTCCCGCTCTAACCATAAACACAGGGACAGACTGCCACTCACTGCCATAATTACCCATATACTTTGTCTGGCAATTTTGTCTGCTTCTTCCATGTTGCCGCTCCCCATAGATCGTGACACTAAAATGCTATAGGCCGAGGCAATTGATGAAGGGAAAATAAACATGAAGCCGCCAGTACTCGCGACAATTTGATGGGCTGCAGACACCACACTCCCAAAAGGTAAAATCAGAATAGCAACCGAACAAAATGCAACAACATCCATCAACGCCATGATTGCTGTCGGGATACCTATTTTTAAAATCATCCGCAGACTCTGTCGGCTATCTTCAACCGAACGTTCTGGATGTTCAATAAAGATGTATCTTTTCTCTAAGAAAAACAGGTAATAAACAGCCAACATAAACCACCGTACAATGAGAGTGGCTAACAAAGCCCCTATCGCACCGAGTGGTGGAATTGAAAATAAAGCGACACCATAAATTAAAAGATAGGACAAAATAATTTTAAGAATGAAGAAAATGCTATCTGATAATAAAACCTTATGCGCATTTTCAGTGACTTGGGACAAAGCTGTAAATAAACGCATTAGTAAATGCGCAGGTAAAATAAATACCAAAGCCCACATACAGTTTTTAGTAATTGAAACGACATGTTCAGATGCACCAAATAATTTTGGTAAATCGCGGAACAAGTAAAGCAAGCCAATACTCACCAATGCCGAACATAACATCAGCCAAATGCCTTGAATAAAAATTTGACGAATATGGGGTATGTCATGGCAACCATAAGCTTCCGAGAGCTTGAGGATCACACCTTGCAGAATACCCATCCCAATGACATAAATCACTGTATATAAAGATAAGGTCACCGATAATGCGGCGACATGGTCATTGCTAAAATGCCCTACATAAGCAAGATCAATCAATCCACTTAAAACTAGAATTAAATTGCTTGAGAGCATGGGAATAAATAATTTAAAAATCTGGTTCATCTAGGAAATACCTTATTTTTCTTTGCGATTTATACTCATATTCACGTTATTTTTAGTGCATCAATCCAAAGCAAAAGACATACCAGTTCTAAATTCAGCTCCCGCAAAATATGCTCTAAATAAAAAGGCCAAACTATTCGTTTGGCCTTCTTTTATATTATATGTTGTTTATACAGTTATTCTTGTTTGTGTTTACTTGCCCAATAAGTCGCAAGTGCGGGACCAGAAATATTGTGCCAAAGACTGAAAATCGCACTTGGTACAGCTGTAATTGGAGAAGCTGCAAAATGTACTGCTGCGAGCGCAACACCTAAACCTGAGTTTTGCATCCCTACCTCAATAGCAATTGCTTTACTGTCTGCATAAGGCAATTTAAAGAATCGCGCTGCTGCAAAACCTAATAAATATCCAAATCCATTATGTAAGATCACCACAGCTAAAATGAGCAAACCCGATTGAAGAATAGCTGCTTTGCTCCCACCAATAATAGCTGCCACAATCGCTACAATTGCAATCACTGAAACTAATGGCATGACTTGAATATAGGATTCGACCTGACGCTTGAGCCACGTTCTTAAAATCAGACCAACCACAATAGGCAGTAGCACCACCTGCAAAATCGAAATAAACATCGAAGCTGCATCAATCTTTAACCATTGGCTAGCAAGCAGATAGAAAATAGCAGGTGTTAAGACTGGAGCTAAAAGCGTTGATACTGATGTACAAGCCACCGATAAAGCCACATTGCCTTTGGCCATGTAGGTAATCACGTTTGAAGCCGTTCCACCGGGACAGCACCCCACTAAAATCACACCTACAGCGATTTCAGGCGGTAAGTTAAATAATTTACATAGAACATATGCTAAACCGGGCATCACCACAAACTGGGCAACTACCCCAATCAACACAGCTTTAGGACTTTGCAATACACCTTTAAAGTCGTCTACCGTCATGGTCATTCCCATGCCGAGCATAATAATGCCCAAAATCCATGGAATGTAAGCTTTGAGCCAAACAAAAAATTCAGGCTGACATAACGCTAGTGCTGCAAAAACAATAACCCATAGGGCAAAAGTTTTTTGAATAAATTGGGTAAAGCGAAGTAATGCAGACATACTTTCTATCCCTAAAAGTTAAAATACTAGACCAATAGACTTAGCGCCCACTCAACAGATCAGTCGATTGAATACGGATAACACCTTGTTGCTGCATGGTTTGCCACGCGTGTTCTAACGAGCCATTCAGATCAATAGCTTTACAAGCATCTTCAACCACTAAAGTTTTAAAACCTTGTTTAACTGCATCCAAGGCAGTCCATGCCACGCAAAAGTCCGTAGCAATTCCGACCACATAAACCGTATCAATACCGCGTTCTTTTAAGTAACCCGTTAAACCCGTCATTGTGGCATGGTCTGCTTCCATAAAAGCCGAGTAGCTATCAATATGAGCATGAAAACCTTTTCGAATAATCAGTTGAGCAGTCGGAATATTTAAACTCGGATGAAATTCGGCATCTTGGGTACCTTGCACACAATGCTTAGGCCAAAGCACTTGTGGCCCATAGTCGAGTTCAATGGTTTCAAATGGCTGCTTACCCGAATGGTTTTGTGCAAAAGATATATGATTATCGGGATGCCAATCTTGTGTCAAAACAACATTTTCAAAACAATCAGCAAGTTGGTTAATCTTTGGAATAATTGTATCGGCATCGGCAACTGCTAAATTTCCACCCGGTGTAAAACCATTTTGCACATCAACTACGATTAAAACCGCATTTTGTGGTTGTTTATTCATATTCATGTCATCTTCAATCCCAACCGGGAAAATTGCATTCTATCTTGCCATAAAAAAAGTACATATTAAGTAAGGTCCAGTCGAATCAGGCTCTATTGTTATATTTACTGGCCTCTCTCAGCTGACAATAATGAAAACATCCTATCTTTTCCTCAAGTTTACCTCGCGATTATCCGTTAGGCGTATTGTTCTTATGCGTCTGATCAGTCATAATTTGCATAATTGTCATTCAACAATCTGTTATTGTTAGAACTGGACAATCAAAATACTGCAACCATCCCACATTTTGTTTTTCTTACCTCAGATTCGGATGGATAAATAGGATATTTTTAAAAATGACTCAGCAAGCACAGACCATTCAAGGCTCAATCGTCGCAATCGTCACACCAATGTTGAAAGACGGCGGTGTAGATTGGAAGGGTCTTGAGAAGCTGGTTGAGTGGCACATAGAACAAGGTACAAACAGTATTGTAGCCGTCGGTACAACCGGCGAAGCCTCAACATTGAGCATGGAAGAGCACACACAGGTTATTAAAGAAATTATTCGTGTAGCCAATAAACGTATTCCAATTATTGCCGGTACTGGTGCAAACTCAACCCGTGAAGCAATCGAATTAACTAAAGCTGCGAAAGATCTTGGCGCGGATGCAGCTTTACTTGTGACGCCGTACTATAACAAGCCAACTCAAGAAGGCCTATTCCAACACTATAAAGCGATTGCTGAAGCCGTAGAACTACCTCTTATTCTTTATAACGTACCTGGTCGTACTGGTGTAGATCTTGCAAACGATACAGCTGTACGTTTAGCAGAGATCCCTAATATTGTTGGTATTAAAGATGCGACAGGTGATGTACCTCGCGGTAAAGCATTAATCGAAGCTTTAAACGGCAAGATGGCTGTCTACTCAGGTGACGATGAAACTGCTTGGGAACTCATGCTTCTTGGCGCTGACGGTAATATTTCGGTTACTGCAAATGTTGCACCTAAAGCAATGAGTGAAGTATGCGCTGTTGCGATTGCTAAAGATGAACAACAAGCGAAGACGATTAACAATAAGATTGCAAATTTACACAATATTCTATTTTGCGAATCAAACCCAATTCCTGTGAAATGGGCACTACATGAGATGGGACTGATTGATACTGGTATTCGTTTACCACTCACTCCTCTCGCTGAGCAATATCGCGAACCTCTCCGCAATGCCCTAAAAGATGCGGGAATTATTTAATAAGAGCAATTTATGATGCAATTACGTCTTGGTTTAGTCCTTGCAGTTTCAGCCTTAAGTTTAGCTGGTTGTGGTCGCTTCGCAATTAATAATCACTCTTTAGATTATAAAAATGCCAAGCAACTTGCCCCGCTTGAGTATCCTGCCGATGCAACTGTACGACCAGCGACACCTTTGTATCCTGCACCAACTGTTGACCAGCTCGCTATTGAGCACGCGCCGAAGTTTGAAAACCAGCGTGGTAACCGTTTTGCATTGCCACGCCCTGAACAAACTCAAGGTAACAATGCAACAGCAGATGCATCTGCTCAAACGACAACTGCGCTTGGACGTCCTCAGCTTGTGACCGACGGTAATAAAAACCCATTATTAAAAGTTGATGGGAATACGACCGAGATCTGGCAATACACCAAAGCGACATTAAGTACTTTAAATTACAACATCATCGCTCAAGGCAGTAATCAGGCGACGATTAAAGTAAATGACAATACTTATGTGCTTAAACTTACTGGTGTAGGTTCAAGTCATACTCTTGCTCTATTTAATGTAGACAACACTTTTGCAAGCCCAGATGTGGCTGCTGAAGTGTTAAACCAGATTTACCAAAATTGGCCAGCCTAGTCGTTTACTAGGCATTTTTTTTAAAAGGTTCCCTCATGTTAAAACAAACCTTGCTCTATACTGGTAAAGCAAAATCTGTATATGAAACAGACAATGCCGACCATCTGATTTTAGTCTTTCGTGATGATGCCTCTGCGTTCAACGGCGAAAAAATCGAACAACTAGATCGTAAAGGCAAGGTGAACAACCTTTTTAACGCCTTCATCATGGAAAAACTTGCTGCTGCGGGTATTGAAACGCATTTTGAAAAATTGCTTTCTCCAACTGAAGTGCTTGTTAAAAAACTTCAAATGATTCCTGTTGAATGCGTAATTCGTAACTACGCAGCTGGTTCTCTATGCCGTCGCTTAGGTGTAGAAGAAGGTAAAGAGTTAACTCCTCCTACATTTGAATTGTTCTATAAAGATGACGGTCTAGGCGACCCAATGGTTAACGAATCTCAAGCGATTGCTTTAGGTTGGGCGACTGCTGAACAATTAGAACAAATGAAAGTGTTAACTTACCAAGTAAACGATGTATTAAAAGCATTATTTGCTGAAGGCAACATGATCTTGGTGGACTTCAAGCTTGAATTCGGTGTTTTCCATGACCGTATCGTGCTTGGTGATGAATTCTCTCCAGACGGCTGCCGTCTATGGGATAAAGACTCTAAGAAAAAACTCGACAAAGACCGTTTCCGTCAAGGTTTAGGCGGTGTTGTTGAAGCTTATGAAGAAGTTGCTGCTCGTTTAGGCGTAGATTTATCTGCTCTCTAATCGTTCAAACTTCATGAAAAACCGGGCTTTAGCCCGGTTTTTTTATATTTAATTACTTGAGATAGTAAAAAGTAGACAGATTTGTCTATTAAAGTAAATTAGCACTTGCACAAACTCAATTTAAAACACTAAAATCTAAAAAAACATTAAGCACTTCACAATAATTAAATTTCAAAACTAGGGTAAAGCTATGGAAATATCTAAGCTTGAAAAGAGATTAACGAATCATCCAATCCTTTTTGGTGAAAATCCTTTGGTCTTATTAACTAACTTTAGCAATTCCGCCTTAAAACAAGGCTGGAGTCAGGCAGAAGTCGAATCTGTTATTTCTAAAGCCTCCCAAGGTGACTATATGGCACTGATCCGTACGTTAAGGGCTTATACATTTTTTTAATCTTATTGCTGATGATCTGCTGCAACTTCACATTCAATTTATAAAAAGACACATAAAGCTGTTAGGAATCGACTGGATTTATCCCAAGCACTGCCTTATCAATAAATAAAAATAAGAAATATAAATTATTTATTCAGTGAGGAGTAAACCTGATGGATCATGAAATAGAGGAAAAAAAGGTCGAGAAAACCTTAAGCTGGCGTGAAAAAATGGCAGTTGAAGAACATGAAAAACTGTCACCCCGTTTGGTCTATGAAATTATCCGCCGTGATGGTGCCGAAGAGCTGGATCGTCCAACGGCCGCACTGATCTTTTCAGGGATTGCAGCGGGTTTAGTCATCAGTTTTTCATTTGTATTTAAAGCCATTATCGCTTCTTATCTTCCAACTGATGCTGTTTGGACCGATTTAATCACCAATATCGGTTATACCATTGGGTTCCTGATCGCTATTTTGGGTCACATGCAACTCTTTACCGAGAATACCATCACCACTGTTGTACCTTTATTCAAACCCTTTACCTTCGATAAATTACGAGCAGTGGGCCGCTTATGGGGCATTGTGATTCTCTGCAATATTATTGGGACAGCGTTGGCGAGTTTATTTTTCTTAACTACTCACCTGTTTACTCCAGATATTGACAAGGCACTAGATGAACTCGCCCATCATGTCGGTTCCTTTTCTGCCACCCAGAATATGCTCAAAGGTATTATGTCAGGGTTGTTAATTGCTGCCTTGGTCTGGATGTTACCCTCAGTTAGTAATAAGTTCCTGCTCATCTTTTTCATGACTTACCTGATAGGACTGGGTGACTTTACCCATGTAGTGGTGGGTTCTACAGAAATGTCCTATCTCGTCTGGCAAGGAGAGGCTTCCATTAATGACTATCTGTTTACTTTCCTCATCCCCACCACCATTGGCAATATTATTGGTGGTACAGGCGTGTTTACCCTACTGATTTATGGTCAAGTGACTGAAGAACTAGAACAGAAGCATAAATAAACTATTGTTCCTGCTGCCATCTGCGTTGCTGTAAGCGCTCACCTTCAACCTCACGCTTGTTTCTTGCAGATTCATAGAGTTTGGTTCCCTTTAACTCAGGTGGCAAATAGTCTTGCAACACAAAGTGCTCAGGATAATCGTGAGGATAGAGGTAATTAATCCCATAGCCTTGCTGTTTCATCAGCTTGGTTGGTGCATTTCTCAAATGTAAAGGCACAGGTAAATTTGCCGTTTTTTCAGCAAGTTCCAAAGCCTTATTAATCGCTAAATAAGTACTATTACTCTTTGCACTCGTTGCTAAATAAACCGCGGTTTGGCCCAAAATAATTCGAGCCTCAGGCATCCCCACCGCTTGTACAGAGCGGAAACACTCACCTGCAAGTAATAGCGCATTAGGGTTAGAGTTTCCAATGTCTTCTGATGCTGCAATCAGCATACGTCTTGCAATAAAAACCGGATCTTCTCCGCCTTTGAGCATACGTGCCATCCAATACAGGGTTGCATCTGGATCACTACCACGAATTGATTTAATAAAGGCAGAAACGAGGTCATAATGCTGTTCCCCCGATTTGTCATAACGCGCAATATTTTGCTGAGCGACTTTCACCACCACAGCATTGGTAATCGTGTTTTCAATTTCAGGCTCAAAAGTACTCGCAATCAAGTCCAGTAAATTAAGCGCTTTACGAGCATCGCCTGCTGCAAACTGAATCAGAGCATCGTATTCTTCAACATGAATGTAACGCTCTTTTAAGAATTTATCAGCTTGAAGTGCATTATTGAGGAGTGTTTGAATTGCCTCACTGTCTAAACTATTTAAGGTATAGACCTGACAGCGAGATAAAAGCGCACTATTCACCTCAAAAGAGGGGTTTTCAGTCGTCGCGCCAATTAAGGTAATTTTGCCTTTTTCAACTGCACCCAATAATGCATCTTGCTGTGATTTATTAAAACGATGAATTTCGTCAATAAAAACCACTGGTGTCAATAAATCACCACTTTCTGCAATCACTTCACGTAATTCTTTTACGCCCGTATTCAGCGCAGATAAGCTCACAAATGGGCGATCTATCGCTTGAGCCAAAAGCAAAGCAATTGTTGTTTTACCAACGCCTGGTGGCCCCCAAAAAATAATAGAAGGCAAATGCCCCTGATCAATCATTTGACGTAAGGGCGCCTGTTCACCTAATAAATGATCTTGCCCAATAATTTCAGACAAGTCTCTCGGGCGCAGGCGTTCAGGAAGTGGAATATGGGTGTCTGACATCTCAAATGGCTTTATCGTCTTTTCACTATAGTCTATTGTGTCTCACAGAAATCTACAATTTGAATCTATGAGACACGTCCGTTATTTACAGGCTGGTTCGCATTAAGAGGGCTTCTTACTCAGCTTCAGTAAACGCGCATTTGAGCCGTCTTCAATCACCCAAATCGAGCCATCTTGGGCTTCATGTAATCCACGAATACGTTTTTTCATATCTAATCTTTGCATTTCTTTCACGGGTTTATGCTCTAAATCCACCACAATAATTGCTTCTGAAGATAGCCCGCCAATTAACGCCTTATTTTTCCATACAGGAAATTGTTGTCCCCGATAAATGATTAGGCTTGACGGAGAGATTACAGGAGTCCAGTCAATTTCTGGTGCTTTAAATTCTGGGCGAGTGTGGTGGTCTGGAATAGGTTGGCCCGAATAATGGTCTCCATTTGAAACGATTGGATAACCATAATTTTCACCTTTTACGATGATATTAAGCTCATCACCACCTTTAGGTCCCATTTCAACTACCCAGAGCTGTCCTTGACGGTCAAAAGCCATACCTAATGGATTACGGTGTCCAAGCGACCATATTTCAGCAGTAACCCCGCCTTGCTTATAAAAAGGGTTATCTACAACCGCTGAACCATCCTCATTTAAACGCAAGATTTTACCCAAGTTAGTTTTCATGTTTTGAGCAGGGTCAAACTTTTGTCGCTCACCTGAACTGACCCAAAGCTTACCGTCTACCCCAAAAAGCATGCGATGTCCATAATGGCCTTGTCCTGAAACTTTAGGTACTTGCTGCCAAATCTGCTTTATATCGGTAAGTTTTGGCTGATTGGGGTTAGATAAATCTAATTTCGCACGTGAAATAACTGCTCCAGATCCCCCTTCTCCTTTTGTAGCGTAGCTGAGATAAACCCAATGATTCTTAGCAAAGTCAGGATGCAAAATGACATCTCCTAAACCACCCTGCCCCCCATAGTTCACTGCTGGAATGCCTTGTACATCTAAGATTTGTTTATTTTTAGGGTTAAAAATTTTTAATTTACCTTGCCGTTCAGTGACTAATAAACGCTGATCAGGCAAGCTGGTCAAAGCCCAAGGTTCATTGAATTGGGCAAATATTTCAGTTTGATAAGATTGTTTGGTTAAGGCGGTCTGCTCTGTTTTTGCAGACGTATTTTTTTCAAGATTTTTTGAATTTGTATTATTAGACCCACAAGCCATTAACAAAAAAAAGCTACTACATAATAAGGGGGTTGCTAATCGTCTCATTACACTTATCTCCTTTTGTTTTTATTGTTATATAACGGAGATGAGCAAAAAATTTACGATTAAATGTTACTTTATAATACGTTGTAATTAAAAATGCCCATCACGAGCATATTAACGCACCCATCGTACGACATAATCTTCAAGATCATCTTCATGGACATCAACTTCAGAAAGACAACGTCCAGCAACTGACTTTTTCGCCTTAACGACGCTTTGTCTCGAACCTGTATTTAAATAATGCCAAGAAGGTAGATTTTTACCTTCGTTCAAGCGCTTATAGGCACAGCTCGATGGTAACCAATGAATTGTTTTTAAAGACTCTGGGGTTAATTGCAAACAGTCAGGCACTTGCTGCTGACGATTTGGATAATCGGTACAACGTCCTGTATCACAATCGAGTAATTTACAAGCCACTTTGGTATAAGCCACCTCATGGGTATCTTCATCTTCAAGCTTGACCAAACAGCACAAACCACACCCATCGCATAAAGCTTCCCACTCAATTTGAGTGAGTTGCTCTAATGGATAGTTTTTCCAGAAGAGTGGTCGAAGTGAGGTCTCGGTAGACATAATGTTTTAGCAGCTGATGAGATGAAACAGTGACTAAGTATAACATTGAAGTCGTCTGTACGAAAAAAGAAGCTGTATTCCTAGCATCACAAAATGATTGTTTAATATACATTTCAACCACATAAACGACACATTCGGTGCAAAAAACAAGCTATATAGTTAAACAACAATGAAAAAATAAGGAGAACAGCATATGTTCCGTTGGGCTATAATTTTTGCAGTGATTGCACTCATTGCCAGTCTATTAGGGTTTGGTGGTGTTGCAGGACTATCTAAAGACTTTGCCGTGATTTTATTAGTTGTGGCTGTAATTCTCGCTGTAATTGGGTTCATTTCCCGAGGCAGAACGTAACTTAATTATGATCACTTAAAAAGAAGGAACTGGTTTCCTTCTTTTTTATTGCGTGAAGATTTCTATCTTTTGTTTTGATGTAGATTCTTACACAGTTATTTATATTAGTTTTATCTTTTTATGCTTTAATCAAGCGTGTTTAAATCTCTTTAAATTTCAGGATTAAGGTTATGAGTACAGCAATTAAAACCCGTGAAATTCAATATACTGCACCAGATGGAAGCCATTTAATTGGTTACTTTGCGGCTCCAGATAGTGAAACACCTGTTCCGGGTGTAATTGTTGGTCCTGAGTGGTGGGGTCGTAACGAATATACGGAACAACGTGCACGCGAGCTTGCTGAACATGGCTATGCTGCGCTTGCAATTGATATGTATGGCGATAAAAAAGTAACTTCGACTGCCGCTCAAGCCTATGAATGGATGATGCAGACATTTGAAAATTTAGATACGGTTACCGATCGTGCCAATGCAGCGCTTCAAACTCTAGCGGCCCAACCAGAAGTAAACAGTGAAAAACTTGCTGCAATTGGCTTCTGTTATGGTGGTAAAGTTGTATTAGACCTTGCTCGTTCAGGTGCACCACTTAAATCAATTATAACGTTCCATGCCACATTAGCTCCGAAAGCACCTGCTCAAAAAGGCAACATTCAAGGTGAAGTTTTAGTACTACATGGTGAACTAGACAGCATGGTCACCTTAGAAGATGTTGCTAATTTTGAAAAAGAGATGCAAGCTGCTGAGGTTAAACACGAAGTAGTGGTTTTAGAAGGTGCTAAACATGGCTTTAGTAACCCGCTTGCAGATGAAAAAGCTAAAGCGAACGGTGTAGACCTTGGCTACAATAGCGAAGCGGAAAAACAAGGCCTTGCTAAAATGTACGCGTTGTTAGATCGTACTTTAAAATAAAAGAAGCCAATTTGGAGCAAATGTTTTTTCGCATTTGCTCCCTTAAATGTTTATGACTTTGCAATATTTTTACTGTATTTTTTAAACCATACTTCAATAACTATACTCCCGTTGAGCTAGAGCAAAGCCTAGTCTTATTTCCCGCACTCGGGGTTTAATGGAATAACATGAGAGGATACAACAATGACTGACAAGAAATGTCCGTATTGCGAATTTGATGAATATGACATCATTGATAAGAATGAATTTGCTGTAATTTTGCCTGATTCTAATCCGCTATCTAAAGGCCACTGTGTGGTAACGCCACTGCGCCATGTTCGTTCTTTTTTTGATATCACTTCTAAAGAACATCAAGGCTTGCTTACACTTCTTGAAATTGCTCGCCACGAAACACAACTTCGCCATCAACCAGACGGTTTCCATATTGGCTTCAATGATGGTGAAGTGTTCGGACAAAATTCTGATCATTTCCACATTCATGTCATTCCGTACTACAAAAACCAACCGTTGAAACTTGACCAACGTTGGGGTGTACAAAAGGATTAATCCTTTTTATAAATAAAGCAGAGGTTACTCATTATCAGGTAATCTCTGTTTTAACATACTCTCGCTGTTCGCCTGCTTTAAACAAAATTTCATCTAAATTTCAGCTATAATTTAGCCCTTACTTCTCTTCTATAGCTGTTCATGCCTGAATTTTCTTTTTCTGATGCCCTTTTAAACTGGTTCGATCAACATGGTCGTCACGATTTGCCTTGGCAAGTTGCAGATGATCCGTACAAAGTTTGGGTTTCTGAAATTATGTTGCAGCAAACTCAGGTAAAAACGGTTCTGCAATATTTTGACCGTTTTATGGAGCGCTTCCCAACTGTAGAAACGTTAGGTCATGCAACTTGGGATGAAGTAGCGCCTTACTGGGCGGGTCTTGGCTATTACGCTCGTGCACGCAATTTGCATAAAGCTGCTGGCCTTGTTACTCAGCAGGGCAAGTTTCCTGAAACACTAGAAGAATGGATTGCACTACCCGGCATTGGTCCCTCTACCGCAGGCGCACTCATGTCTTTGGGTTTACGTCAGTACGGCGTGATTATGGATGGCAACGTAAAACGCGTATTAGCCCGTTTCTTTGCTATTGAAGATGATTTAAGTAAGCCGCAGCACGAACGTGAGATGTGGAAACTGGCTGAAGAGCTTTGCCCGACACATCGTAACCATGACTACACGCAAGCCATTATGGACTTGGGTGCAACTATCTGTACGCCCAAAAAGCCTCTTTGTTTATATTGTCCAATGCAAGAACATTGCAAAGCTTATAAGCAAGGTTTAGAACAAGAATTACCTTTTAAGAAACCGAAAAAAACACCACCTGTTAGAACCGCAGATGTTCTTATTATTCAATGCGAAGATGAATGGTTCTGGCAACAACGCCAAGCCCATGGTCTATGGGGCGGTCTATTCTGTTTACCTATTTTAGAAAATGAACATGAAAGACTGAGCTTAAGTCAGCAATTTAAATTACAACCTCAACCGCAAACTTTTCAGATCAGTCATAGCTTCACTCACTTTACATGGTTACTTAATGCCCATATGTTCCACGTGGAACCTGATCAAAAAGAACATCTGTCAATTGAACTTGAAGGCCAATGGTTGAGCCCAGAACAAGCTATTGCTAAAGGTGTACCAACAGCTATGAAAAAATTGATCTCGACAAGCCGTTCGTGACATAGTGGGCAAAATAATTTTGATATGGCTGTGACAAGGAGTATTTTGTGCGACGTTTTGTTTCTCATTTCTCACTTGGTTTTCTGATTATTCTATTGGCGGCCTGTGCCAGTACACCTAAAAAACCTGCCCCACTTCCACCGGCTCAAGTTAATAAACTTAAAAGTATGCAGCTTCCAAATCGACTGCCCGTACCCGTGAAAGGTGTCGATCGAGATGAGTTAAAAGACACATGGGGAGCTGCTCGCAGTCAGGGTCGTAGTCACGAAGGAATTGATATTTTGGCTCCACGTGGAACCAAAGTGTACAGTGCAACTGAAGGGCTCGTTGCCGATCTTCGCAATAACAACTTAGGTGGCAAAGTCATCTGGATTTTAGGTCCAGCTGGAACATGGCATTATTATGCCCACCTTGATGACCATAAACGTGGCTTAAATGTTGGTGACTATGTCAAAAAAGGCGATCTAATTGGCTATGTCGGCAATACAGGCAATGCACGTTATACTTCACCTCATCTTCATTATGGTCTTTACCTAGATGGTAAAGGACGTGGTGCTGTTAATCCTTATTCATATTTACGCTAGGAACATTTTATGTCGGAAGCGCTGATCAATCGCTTAGTAGAGTTTGCCGAGTCTGGCAACCAGCAAAAGATCATTTTAAATGGCAATAGCTATCAAGGCTGGATCATGGAAATTAGCGATGATGCCCTGCTAATCAGTACCGGTTTTTCAGATAAAGTTGGTAAAGACTTTTGGCTAAAGTTCGAAGACTTAACTCAAGCTGAACTGTATTATTGGGATACTCGCCCAAATGAATGGGTGCTGTTTAAACTTTAAAATTCTAAGATAAATATAAGGAGCATTATCATGAAAACTCAACGTTGCGGATGGTGTTCCGACGATCCACTCTATATTGCCTACCATGATGAAGAATGGGGCAAACCGGAACATGACGAAGCACGTTTATTTGAAATGCTTTGCCTTGAAGGCCAGCAAGCTGGTTTATCTTGGATTACCGTACTGAAAAAAAGAGAAAGCTACCGTCAGCATTTTTTTAATCATCCGATTGCAGAAATTGCTTCATTCACAGATGATTTTTTAGAACTAAAATTATCCGATGCAGGCTTAATTCGCCACTTAGGCAAACTCAAAGCTATTCGTGATAATGCAATTGCTTGGCAAGCGCTCAAAGCACAAGTCGGTGACGTTCCTAAATGGCTTTGGCAGTTTGTAGATGCAGCTCCACAACACAATAATGTTGTAGATTATCGTCAGGCTCCTGCACAAACTGAACTCAGCATAAAACTTTCCAAGACTCTTAAAAAGAATGGCTTCAAATTTGTCGGCCCAACCACCTGTTATGCTTTTATGCAAGCAGTAGGCATGGTCGATGATCATGAAAACGATTGTCAATTTAAAGCTTCATAACCCACTCGAACGGTTCAAATCCGCTTAAGGAGTTTCCGATGAGCAATAATACGATTCAGGCTTATGCTGCAATGCAGGCTGGTGAGAAACTGGTTCCCTACCAATTTGATGCAGGTGAATTACAACCGCATCAGGTTGAGGTAAAAGTTGAATACTGTGGTTTATGTCATTCTGATATTTCAGTTCTGAACAATGAATGGCGTTCAACTGTGTACCCTGTGGTTGCGGGCCATGAAATTATTGGACGAATTGTTGCTTTGGGTTCAGAAGCCAAAGGTCTACAAATCGGGCAACGTGTCGGCATTGGCTGGACCGCGGAAAGTTGCCAAGCCTGTGATGAGTGTATAGGTGGTCAGCAAGTACTTTGTACGGGCGGAAGTGTTGCAACAATCGTGGGGCATGCTGGTGGTTTTGCCGATAAAGTCCGTGCAGGCTGGCAGTGGGCTATTCCCCTCCCTGAGGATTTAGACGCTGAAAGTGCTGGTCCTTTACTTTGTGGCGGAATTACCGTTTTTGACCCACTACTTAAACATAAGATTCAAGCAACACATCATGTTGGTGTGATTGGCATTGGTGGCTTAGGTCATATCGCCATTAAGCTACTCAAAGCTTGGGGCTGTGAGATCACTGCATTTAGTTCCAACCCTGATAAAACAGAGGAACTTAAAGCAATGGGAGCAGATCATGTCGTGAATAGCCGCGATACAGACGCGGTAACGGCACAAAAAGGGAAATTTGATTTATTGCTTAGCACAGTAAACGTGACCCTAAACTGGCGTGCTTTCATTTCTACGCTAGCACCAAACGGTTCGTTGCACTTCTTGGGGCTTACTCTGGAGCCTGTTCCTGTTTCTGTAGGTTCACTTATTAGTGGTGCTAAGTCAGTGACAGGCTCACCGACGGGTTCACCAGCTGCACTACGTCAACTTTTGAAGTTTGCTGCACGCAAAAAAATTGCACCTCAAATTGAGCTATTTCCAATGTCACAGCTGAATGAGGCAATTGAACGTTTACACTCAGGTCAAGCACGCTACCGCATTGTGTTGAAAGCAGACTTCGCAGAATAAAACTAACTCACGGTTTTCATCTGTTGTCGTGACCATTCCGCCAAGTCACTAATTGCTTGGCGGACATCTGCTGTTAATTCATGACCCGCATTTAAACGAATGAAATGTCGATATCGTTCATCCTCACCAAAAACATGGCCCGGTACCACAGTAATTCCTTCAGCTTTCGCAGTGTAATAAAGCGCTAAGGTATCCACTCCCTTTGGTAACTGTATCCAGAGTGCGTAACCCCCTTCTGGCTGACTTAACGCAATTGGAAGGCCGTCAAAGGCTCTTAAAATACAACTGCGATATTGCTCGACCTGTCGCATTAGATTTGGTCGTAGCTGCTCTAAATGCTCTCGATAACCACGGCTATAAATAAAATCAGCTAAGCCTAATTGTAGTGGTGTATTTACGCCAATATTACTTGCCAGTAGCTCTAGTTTTAAATGCTGTAGCTTTGAGCTTAAACAAAACCACCCCACCCGATATGCGCTCGACAGCGACTTAGAAACTGATCCACACCAAATGATATAGCCTTCGCGGTCCCAGTAGCGAATAGGTAGCGGGCGTTCATTGCTGTAACCGCATTCACCAAAAATATCGTCTTCAATAATAAAGCACTGATACTTTGCAGCTAATTCAGCAATCTTTTGTTTTTCCGCATTACTTAAACAATATCCTAAAGGATTTTGATAGTTGGCTGTCATCAGGCAAACCTTCGCCAAACCCTGCTGCATCAATGATTCTAAACGTTCAAGATCAATGCCTCGATGATGCGCTGGAATTTCAATAATCTGCCGTTTTAAACTTGCTAAAAGCTGTAGTTGCCCATTAAAAGTAGGTGTCGGAATTAAAATACTATCCCCTACTTCTGTTAGGTGCTGAATCACTAACGATAAAGCGGGGATACAACCATTGGTAATAAAAATATCTTCCGTTGCAATGAAGATTCCGTCTTCGCGCCAATGATCAGAAAGCGCTTTTCTTAATTGCTCATGTCCTTGTTTATTACAATAGAGAAAGTCTTGTGGCTGGCAATTTTTTAAAGCCCGTTGAATAGAACGACGTAAACCCTCTACCGGAATAAAATGCGGCGTCAACTGAATCGAACCCAACGGTACGAGATGGCTTTGTAAGGCTGCTTCTTGAATTTGGTTATGCAACTCTAAATTTGAGACTTGCCGAGGTAAAGACAAAAAATCTGGGCTATCAGGAATAGGGCTAGATTGACTACGAGCAACCACAAAGTAACCTGATTTCGGCTTTACATAAATCAGGCCCCTCGCCTCAAGCAATTCATAGCAACTTTTTGCTGTGCTTAAGCTAATACTGTGCTGACGAGCGAAATCTCGTAATGAAATCAGCTTCTGATGTGGCTTGAGCTCATCTTGATAAATTCGATGTGCTAATTGATTGGCAAGAACCTGATATTGAAAAGTCATTCTGTGCTGCTTTTTTAAAAATTTCTGTATCTGTACTGGTTTATAGAACACCTTTACGCTATAGAAATCAACTCAAAGAGTAGCAAGATCATGAAATTAAAAGCTATATTGTTATTTACTATTGTTTTAGCTGGTTGCCAAACTGAGCCACAAAACGAGCAGTACAGACATACGGTTTGCCAAAGTCTCATTGAAGGTTATTTAAAAATGACCAATCAACAAGACTATAAAATGGAGCAACGCACTGATGATGAAGCCAATACGATTTCTCATTATCAATATAAGCGTAATAGCTCAAATGAAGTTGTTATGGTGAATTCGACTTATTCCAAATTATATTTTAGTTGCCGACAACAGCAAAAAAGCTATTTTCTGGCACAGCATTCATCAGAGGGGCAAATCACTCCAATTTTAGAAGTTCATTTTCCAACTGATGGTTATGCTACTTTTAGAGAGCGCTTTTAAAACCATCTTTTAACTGTTCTGCCAAAAATTCAATGAATAAACGGATTCGTTTTGGTAGATGCTCTTGTTGATAATACACAGCATGGATGCTTTGATATTGATGCTCAATTTGATCTTCGAATAATGCAATCAATCGCCCTTCTTGAATATCTTTCCAAATTTCAAATTCAGATAGTCGTGCAATACCATGGCCTCTAATCGTGAGTTGGCGTACCGTCTCACCACTAGAAGCTTTAATATTTGCTTTTGCAAAAAAATATTCATCGCCGATTTTAATCGGCCAGCTATTAATATAGGCAGGTCTGGTAAAACCAATCAGGTCATGCTGTTCGAGTTGTTCAGGTTGTGTTGGTGTGCCCTTAATCGCTAGATATTCTGGGCTCGCAACAATAAATAAGCGACTTTTACACACCAGTTTGGCATGCAGACTCGAATCATTAAGCTCCCCAAACCGAAATGCCACATCAGTTTTATGCTGCAATAGATCAATCACCTGATCATTACTATTTAACTCAATTTCAATATTTGGATAACACTCTCGAAACTTATGCATTAATGGGGCAATCACGTGTAAAACAAACGGCGTTGCTGAATCAATACGAATGAGTCCCGCAGTACCCTGATCAGATTTTTGTAGTTCTTCTTCAGCCGCATTTAGTTCATTTAAGATTTTACGGGCCTTTATAAGAAACTGCTGCCCTTCTTGAGTGAGTTTCAATTTACGTGTCGTTCGCTCTAACAAAGTCACATCTAACTTAGCTTCCAAGCGTGTTAAAGATCGACTAACTCCCGAAGGTGTTTGTTTTAAATGCTCTGCTGCCGCAACAAAAGAACCCGTATCAACGATTGCGATAAACGCGACGAGTTCTTCAATTGTTGATTTCATGTCTTATTCCATTATTGACTAATGATCAAAGATATTTTGCTTATTCATCTATTTTTTCGCAACAATAAAAAAAGCAAAATGCACATCAAGTTAAATGATTATTCAAATTTAGGTAAAACACATGAATATTCCACGTTTTGGTCTAGGTACTTTCCGTCTTAAAGAACAAGCAGTCATTGATTCTGTGAAAACTGCTTTAGACGTAGGTTACCGTGTAATTGATACTGCTCAAATTTATGACAATGAAGCAGCTATTGGTCAAGCCATTGCCGAAAGCGGTGTATCACGTCAGGACTTATTTCTAACCACAAAAATCTGGGTAGATAATTTTGCTCAAGATAAGTTCATTCCAAGCTTAAAAGAAAGCTTAGAAAAGCTTCGTACTGACCATGTCGATTTAACTTTGATTCATTGGCCAGCACCAGATTTAGGCGTTTCGATTCCTGAAATCATGAAGCTTTTACTTGAAGCAAAAGAACAAGGTCTTACTAAACAAATTGGTATTTCAAACTTCAATATTGAGCTTACCCAACAAGCGATTGACACAATTGGTGCTGAAAATATTGCAACTAATCAGATTGAGTTAAGCCCTTATCTTCAAAACCATAAACTTGTAAATTTCTTACAAGAGAAGAATATTGATGTCACTTCATATATGACGCTTGCGTACGGTAAAGTGCTTCAAGACCCTGTTTTAACTGAAATTGCAGCAGCTCATAAAGCAACGACAGCACAAATTGCACTTGCATGGGCATTGCAACGTGGTTTTGCAGTCATTCCATCTTCGACTAAACGTGAAAACCTGATTAGCAACTTAAAAGCACAGGATATCGAGTTAACTTCAGCTGAAATGCAAATGATTGCCGAACTTGATCGTAACAGTCGTGAAGTTAGCCCAGAGCCATGGGCACCAGTTTGGGACTAAACTCATGAACACTCAATCAAATACGGCGTTCTCGTTATTGGCATTGGCAATTGGTGCCTTTGCCATTGGCACCACGGAATTCTCACCAATGGGGCTGTTGCCGAATATCGCTAATGATTTAGGGATTTCAATTCCAACAGCCGGAATGTTAATTACGGGCTATGCGCTTGGCGTCATGCTAGGTGCCCCGTTCATGACCCTGTGGTTTGGTGGTTTTGCACGACGTAATGCGCTTATCTTTCTGATGGCGATCTTTACGGTAGGTAACCTGATAGCAGCGTTTTCACCAAGCTATATGAGCTTATTAGGTGCGCGTCTCATCACAAGCCTTAACCATGGTGCTTTCTTCGGGATCGGTTCAGTTGTAGCAGCAAGCATTGTGCCCGCACATAAACAGGCCAGTGCTGTAGCAACCATGTTTATGGGCTTAACCATTGCCAATATTGGTGGTGTACCGTTGGCAACATGGGTTGGGCAAAACATTGGCTGGCGTATGTCCTTCCTTGCGATTTCATTGCTTGGTGTGATTACTATGCTCGCTTTATGGAAAGCATTACCACAAGGTATGGTTGCCCAAAAACCGAATGTGAAAGCTGAGTTGAAAGTGTTAACGCGCACTCCTGTAATACTTGCTCTACTTACCACCGTGCTTGGTGCAGGTGCAATGTTTACGCTCTATACCTACATCGCGCCAAGTTTGACTGAGTTTACACATGCTTCTCCGACTTTCATTACGTTTATGCTCATGTTGATTGGTGTCGGTTTCTCGGTTGGTAACCATTTAGGCGGTCGCTTTGCAGATTTGTCTATTAACAAAACTCTGATTGGTTTCTTGGTTCTGTTAATTGTAATGATGGTGACTTTCCCAATCCTTGCACAAAGCCAGATTGGAGCAGCCATTGCATTAGTAATCTGGGGTGCTGCAACTTTTGCTTTAGTTCCACCATTACAAATGCGTGTAATGTCTGTCGCTCACGAAGCACCAGGCCTTGCCTCTTCAGTAAATATCGGTGCCTTTAACTTAGGTAACGCAGTTGGAGCAGCAGCAGGTGCTTTAGTACTCGATTTAGGTTGGGGTTATAGCGCAGTATCATTTGCTGGTGCATTGCTAGCAGGGTTAGGTTTGTTATTGGTTTTATTCCAAATCAAACGCGAGAATAGTCCCGCCCAAGCATTACAGCAGTGTTCAGATTAATAAAAAAAGCGCCTGATCTCAGGCGCTTTTTTTTAAGCTATTTATTTTAAAATATCTGGTAATTTCGGTTGTTCATAAATCGGGTTAGTCACTTCCCGCTTCATTTTCAGCAACATCTGATAAGGTTGCTGTTGAACAAACATATTTACGAAGCTCAGCGGAATCGCACCAGCCGGATCAGCATAACCACTTGTGGTTACTTTAACTTTGTTATTTGCAAGTTTCTGGAAGGTCCAATCCCCTTCATAGCGTGTTAAACGCACGACATCAGGTTGTATCGGATAATTACTATTAATCGCCGTATTCTTAATGGTAATGAGGCCATTGGCTGCTTTACTCATTTTTCCTTTCACAACCACATCGCGATCTTTTAGAGGAAAAGGAAAATCTAACAGCATATAGAGTGTGAATTCACCTTTTTTCTCATCTTGAGACAACATCTGAACCTTGCCCATATAAGGCACCCACTGATCGGCACGATTTACATCTAAAATCACAGCAACAGCGCGTTCAAGTGGCACATCAAAAGTCGTTTCAGCCTTATATTGAAAGACTGGATTATCAGTCTTTTGATAGGTCCAGACTTTAATATTATTACGGTCTAAGCTGAGTTTAGCTTTTTCCGTTGAAGCAGCCCCCGTCCAGAGGCTGCTTAAGCAAAGAAGAGTGGTCAAGGCAATTTGTTTTTTATTCATGTTCTGCTCTATCTTGTTTTTCTCGCTACACATGGAATACGGACAGGGTTTTAAACCTGTACGTCGTTCAATCCTAAAACATCTTTCATGTCATATTTACGCGCTTCACGGCCCACAACCCATGCAGCAGCTCGCACTGCACCAGAAGCAAAGTTCATACGATTCGTTGCTTTATGAGTCACTTCAACGCGCTCACCTTCACCAATGAACATCACAGTGTGTTCACCAACGATATCCCCACCACGAATGGTTTCAAAACCAATCGTTTGACGGTCACGCGGACCTGTGTGCCCTTCACGCCCATAAACAGCAACTTCTTTTAAGTTACGTCCTAAAGTATCTGCAATCGCTTCACCCATCATGAGTGCTGTACCTGATGGCGCATCTACTTTATGACGGTGGTGAGCTTCAATCACTTCAATATCTACTGTATCGCCAAATACTTTTGCTGCAAGCTCAAGTAACTTGATTGATACATTTACGCCCACTGAATAGTTCGCAGCGTAAACTACAGGTGTATGAGTGGCAACTTCGTCTAACTCAGCTTTTTGCTCATCTGACATACCTGTTGTACCAATAACCATGGCAACCCCAGCTTCACGACAAAGCTTTAAATGCTGAGCAGTTGCAACTGGTGCAGTAAAATCAATGATTACATCGCAGTCTTTAAGAACTTCTGCCAAGTTTCCTGAAACCTTCACACCCACTGAACCAATACCAGCAAGCTCACCAGCGTCAGTGCCCACCAAACTACTTTCCGGACGCTCTACCGCAGCAGCTAATTGATAGCCTGCCTGTTGAACTGCTTGAATAAGCGTACGGCCCATACGACCGCCTGCACCTAAAATACCAATGCGTGGAGCTGCTGACATAATCCTTCCCAATCTTCTGTTTTACGTAATTTGTCTACTATATCAAAACTCTTTGCTCACGATAAAAAGTAAAAATTATTTTTTGAGATGAACTGAAATTTAATCTGTTTTCACAAAAGTTAAAGAATTGATCTGCACACTACGGACCACGAATGAAAAAAAGATGACTATAAGGAGTTCAGCATGCATTCGAGAATTATTGGCTTTACAGTGATGATGGGGATTATGAGTTCAGTGGCATTTGCAGAGCCTGCAATCCAGCCAGGAGACACATTAGAAAGCTTATCTAAAGCACGTATTACAACTAACGTAAGTACTCAAACAGCAACACCTACAGCTCAAACTGTAGCAACTGATGCCAACACTAACGTTAAAGTTGAAGATATTGACCCGATTATTGGCGAAACAACAGCAGAGGCGCCAAAAGTAGCTGTACAGGCAGACGCAGTAGCCGCAACAGTAATCGAAAATGCTCCTACTCTTGCTTCTAGCGAACCGACCGTAAGTGTTAATGATATTGATGTTGCTCATCCTACAGAGTAAGCAGACGTAATTTTCTTTTAAGCAGAATAAAAATAATAAGATGAATCAGCGCAATAAAAAGGCGGATATTTTATCAATATCCGCCTTCTTTTTAATTTCTTATCTAATCAAGCATTAATCGAACAAACGATCAAAGAATGATTTTTTCTTCGGTGAAGAAGCACTGTCTTCGCCATCAAAAGAAGCTTGCAACTCTTTAAGTAATTCACGTTGACGAGAATTTAAGTTGACCGGTGTTTCTACCACAATACGGCAGAGTAAATCACCCACCATGCTGCTACGTACTGGACGAACGCCCTTACCACGTAAACGGAATAATTTACCTGTTTGAGTTCCCTCAGGAATCTTCAAACTAACGCGACCTTCCAAAGTTGGAATTTCAATTTCTTTACCAAGTGCAGCATCAGCAATGCTCACTGGTACGTCCATATAAAGATCGGCACCATCGCGTTGGAAAATTTCGTGTTCACGAACAACGACTTCAACGTACAAATCACCTGATTGGCCATCACGAATTGCTTCGCCTTTGCCACTCAAACGAACGCGGTCACCATTATCTACACCCGCTGGAATTGTAACTTCCAACGTTTGCTGGCGATCAGCTACACCTGAACCATGACATGCCTGACAAGGGTTTTTAATAATTTTACCTTGGCCACGACAAGTACCACATGTTTGTTGTACAGAGAAGAAACCTTGCTGCATACGTACTTGTCCTGAACCATGACAAGTTTTACAGGTTTCAACATCTTTTGGATTTTTTGAACCTTTACCATCACACACATCACAAGGTGCTGGAGCAGTAAAGGTAATGGTTTTTTTCACCCCTTTTACAGCTTCTTCAAGGGTAAGTTCCATTACATAGCGTAGATCTGATCCGCGACGTTGACGCTGTTGACGTCCACCGCCACCGAATGCACCACCGAAGATATCACCGAACTGGCTGAAAATGTCTTCGGCACTAAATCCACCAAAGCCACTACCACCGCCGCCAAAGCCGCCTTCGAACGCATTATGACCCATGCGATCGTACATGCTACGCTTTTCGCTGTCCGATAAAACTTCATAAGCTTCAGCAGCTTCTTTAAATTTCTCTTCAGCTTCGGCATTGTCAGGGTTTCTATCAGGATGATATTTCATCGCCAATTTACGGTAGGCTTTTTTGATCTCATCATCACTTGCGGTTTTTGAAACGCCTAAAACCTCATAATAATCACGTTTAGCCATTTTTGGCGGTGCTCCTCACGGAATTTTATCAATACTCTATTGCCGACTAAATGGGGGGCTTTAGCCGAATTTACAAGGGTAAAATGTTTAAAAAATAGATATATTAAAAAACTGCCTTATTTTTTAAATATTTAGACAAGCCTTTTAACCATGCATTTAATAGAAATAACCACGCAATAGCGCTAAATACCACACCCGCAACCGTAGAGGCGGTTACCCAGAGGTTACTGTCCCATGCAAAGAAGAAGAGCGGAATAAACCAGACCACAGCAAAAATTGCCATACAAAGAAATAGAATCCCGTTTCGCATAATCCATAGTGCATGCGCATGAATCCAAACTTCTGCATTATCTACAACCGCCACTTTACGAGCGACCAAATAAGCAAAGGCCGCAAAAATAACCGTAAACAATGCAAGAAACATGAACGCATAAGAAATTACTATATAACGGCGATGCTGTTCGATATGGTCTTGCCCCATCTGTATTTCACCTCAATTCACTGCACTTAGCCTATTTTTTATGCAGCGAAATAATCCTGTATTTTTTGTGTAAAGACAGGTGCTACTATATTGGAGTTTTCAATATTTCGCACCTTTATTCACAAAAAATTTATGTATTTTATGCGGTTTTTTTCACCTTAAACCACGCTGCGTAGAGCGCAGGTAAGAAAAATAATGTCAGTAAGGTGGCAACAATCAAGCCGCCCATGATCGCAACTGCCATTGGACCAAAGAAAATACTTCGTGAAAGTGGAATCATGGCCAAAACTGCGGCTAATGCAGTCAAAATAATCGGGCGGAATCGACGCACTGTCGCCTCAATAATCGCCTCCCATGTTGGATGCCCTGCTTGCCTGTCTTGTTCAATTTGATCAATCAAAATAAGCGAATTACGCATGATCATGCCAGAGAGCGCAATTGTGCCCAACATGGCCACAAAACCAAATGGTTTGTTAAATAGAAGTAAGAATAAAACCACACCAATTAAACCAAGCGGAGCTGTTAATAACACAATGGTCGCGCGTGATAAGCTTTTGAGCTGAATCATCAGTAATGTCATGACCACAGCCAAGAACAGTGGCATACCCGCATTAACGGAATTTTGCCCACGTGCAGACTCTTCTACAGTTCCACCAACTTCAACCAGATAACCACTTGGTAATTCAGCACGCAACTTATCCATTGATTCAGCTAACTCACCAACCACTGTAGCTGGTTGTAATTGAGTGCGGATATCTGCGCGAACAGTAATGGTCGGTAAGCGGTTACGATGCCAAATTAAACCATCTTCAAACTTATACTCAATTTTAGCGATTTGAGCTAAAGGCACAGTCGTTCCGTTGTTCGTTGGTACAGCTAAACTTGCTAGGGAAGCCACTTCAACTCGTTCGCTCTGATCGCCGCGTAAACGGATTTCGATGAGTTCACGCTTTTCACGATATTGCTCAATCGCACTACCTGTAATTGATGCATTAATGAAATTCGCTAAATCGACACTAGAGACACCCATTTGTCGAGCACGATCTTGGTCAATTTGAATTGAAATAATCTTACTCGGCTCACCCCAATCTAAATGCACATTGGTGGTATTCGAGTTTTCGCTAATCAGTTTAGCGACTTTCTGTGCTTCTTGACGGACCAGATTTTGATCTTCACCCGACACACGATATTGCAATGGATAGCCAACAGGAGGACCATTTTCCAGTAATGACACGCGAGTACGAACTTGCGGAAGTAATTGCTTAATTTGTTTGTCTAACGAGCGTCGAATTTCATCACGATCATCCAGTGATGATGCAAGTACAACAAACTGTGCAAAGCTGGCTTGCGGTAATTGCTGGTCTAACGGTAAATAAAAACGTGGTGAACCTGTACCGACATAAGCCACATAGTTATCAATACCTTTTTGTTTAGACAGGAATTTTTCAACCTTTTTCACAGCTTGTTCTGTCGCTGTTAAAGAAGCGCCTTCTTCAAGTTTTAAATCGACTAAAATCTCAGCACGGTTTGAAGGTGGGAAAAACTGCTGAGGCACTATCTTAAACATCAGCACAGATAGCACAAAAACACCCACCGTCGTCGCAATTACGGTTTTACGGTAAGTCACACAAAACTCGACCATCTTTCTAAAACGTAAATAGAAATTAGATTGGTAAGGATCGTAGTGATGGTCCTGTGAAATGGCTACAGTTTGTGGTTGCGGTTTTTTGGTTAATCTCGCCCACAAACGGACATACCAAGGCGCTTGATGACCTGTTTTAGTAAAATCGGGTAATAGCTTTTCGCCTAAATAAGGTACGAATAAAACTGCTGCAACCCAAGAGACTAATAAGGCAATCGTCACCACCTGAAAGATAGAGCGAGTGTATTCACCTGTACCAGACTGAGCCGTAGCGATCGGTAAGAAACCAGCCGCAGTAATCAGTGTTCCAGTAAGCATCGGAAATGCAGTGGTTTTCCATGCAAATCCGGCGGCTTTAATTCGGCTATAACCCTGCTCCATCTTAATTGCCATCATCTCGACGGCAATAATGGCATCATCGACTAACAGACCTAGCGCCAGAATCAAGGCACCCAGTGAAATCTTATGCAGTCCGACATCGAATAGATTCATCCCCGCAAAAGTCATTGCTAAAACTAAAGGAATAGAAAAAGCGACAACCAATCCTGTACGGAAACCTAAAGAGAAAAAACTCACTAACAAGACAATAATAACTGCTTCAGCGAGTACCTTTATAAACTCATGAATACTGCGCTGTACCGCTACAGGTTGGTCAGAAACTTTTTGGAGCTTCATGCCTAAAGGTAAAGTTTTTTGCAGCTGGGCAAATTCTGTGTCGAGATTTTTACCTAAGGCAATAATGTCGCCGCCCTTACGCATTGATAAAGCAATACCAATGCCATTTTCACCCATGAAACGCATACGTGGCTGAGCAGGTTGACTAAAACCACGGTAGACGTCAGCGACATCTCCGAGCTGAATGGTTTTATCACCTACCAGTAAAGGCATTTTCTTAATTTCATCAATGTTTTGTAAATGACCACTTACTCGAATCTGGATGCGATCTGTGCCTGTTTCAAAAAAACCTGCACTTGCCATACTGTTTTGCTTTTGTAAGGCCTCTTGAATCGCTGTAACTGGAATACCAAGCTGTACCGCTTTGGTGTTAGAAATCTCAATCCAGATTTTTTGATCTTGCAGACCAATGAGTTCGACCTTACTGACATCCTTGACGCGTTGCAGCTGTAATTGCAAACGATCTGCATATTCCTTAAGAAGTGCATAGTCAAAGTCTTTGCCTGTCAGTACATAAATATTGCCGTAAGTGTCTCCAAATTCGTCATTGAAAAATGGACCTTGTACACCGTTTGGTAGTTCATGGCGTATATCATTTACCTTCTTACGAACGTTGTACCAAACATCAGGAATCTTGTCAGAAGTCAGTGAATCCTTCGCTACAAAAGTGACCAATGACTCACCCGGACGGGAGTAAGCCATGATCTTGTCATACTGCCCTGTTGTCATGAGTTCCTTTTCGATACGGTCCGTAACTAAAGTAGAAACTTCTTTGGCAGTCGCCCCAGGCCAGTAGGTCTGCACCACCATGACCTTGAAGGTAAATGGTGGATCTTCACTTTGTGATAATTTTGAATAAGAGATTGCACCGATAATGCCAAGCAACAGCATAAAATAAAGGACAATACCTTTATTATTTAATGCCCATTCCGAGAGATTGAATTTCATGGCTGGGTTGCTCCCTGAATTTTCACCCCACGGTTTTCACGATCAATCGGATGAATCTTCTGTTTATCACGTAGCAAATGTACGCCGCCAATCACAACCCAATCATTTGGAGCCAATCCAGATAACACAGGTACACTATCTTTGCCATATGCACCAATCGTTACAGGTACTTTACGCAAAGTCTGGTTCGCATTAACCACCCACACATAAGGTTGATTATCTGTTGCTGAAACACTCGAAAGTGGCACACTCATCACATTGGTTTGAGTCGAACTAAAAAATACGCGTGCACTTTGTCCAAGCTGAATAGCAGATTGACCTTCTTTGAGTGCAACTTTCACTGTAAATGTACGGGACTGATCCGCTGCTGGGGAAACTTCACGCACATAACCAGCAAATCGATCATTCGGTTTAGACCATAACGTCACCCAAGCTGCTTGCCCAACCTTGATCTCGGAAACCGCTTGTTCTGGCACACCAATGACAACTTCACGCTCTCCATCAATCGCCAGTTGATAAGCCGCTTGACCCGCAGCAACCACTTGTCCAATCTCGATGTTTCGCGCAGTAATCACCCCATTTTTATTAGAAACGAGTTGGTTATAACCAGTTTGGTTTGCAGAAACTTCATAATTAGAACGAGCTTGCTGTAGAGCCGCTTGCGCAGCGTCATATTGATTTTTTACCGTATCGAATTGCGAACGACTCACCGCATTAATCGGCAATAATTGCTGAAAACGTTTAAGTTCGTCTGCTGCTGTTTTTGCTGAAGCCTGTGCATTGTCCAGTTGGGCTTTAGCGGCATTTAATTGTAGCTGAGCATCTGCTACGTCAAGCTTTGCTAAAACTTGTCCGACTTTAACTCGATCACCTACATCCACGTAACGTGCCGTAACCTGTCCACCGACCCGAAATGCTAAAGCTGTTTGCTGTCTAGCCTGCACATCCCCTGCATAGCTTTTTTGTTCATTGAGAGTAGTTAAGGGTTGGGCCACCATCACATAGGGTATTTCTTCTGTTTTGGGAGCTTCTTTACTACACCCCATTAATGTGACCGTACAAACAATCACCATACTCATGATGAGAGGTTTTAACAGATTCATATCTTATCGCTCTTATTCAAACTGATTTTTTAAGGCACAATATGCTTGCATCATAAATTGTTTATTTTTTAATTAATATACCCATGGGTACATTAATTAAAGAAAAACTTATAAATTGCTATCTTTTTAAATTTTTATCAGAGGATTTTGTGCAAACAGTTAATCAAAGTGGTCGCCCTAAAGATCTGGAAAAACGTGCTCGTATCTTACAAGCCGCAAAAGCTATTTTTTTAAAATCTGGCTATCACGGTACCAGCATGAACCAGATCGCACAGGAAGCAAGTGTCACTAAACTCACGGTTTATAATCACTTTCAAGACAAAGCAAACCTGTTTATCTGTGCAATTACGCAAACCTGTGAAGAGACGCTAAATCCTAAACAATTTGAATTAGATGCATCGGTAGACTTTTATCAAGCACTCTTTATTGTGTGTTCACGCGCTTTACAGATTATCTATTCACCTGAAGCATTAAAGCTGGAACATGTATTATTTGAACTCGCAGCAGAACAAAGCCCTTTAGCTGAACAGTTTTTTGATGCATCACATACACGACTTCAAAATCAGTTAGCCGCATTCTTCCAAAAAGCAGCTGAATTAGGGTTTATCCAAGCCGATGATCCAATTTATCAAACAGAGCTTCTTTTAACTTTGTTGCTTGGTGTACGTCACCATAAGGTTCTACTTAGAATTATTGCCGTACCAAACGCAGAAGAGCTAGAACACATTATTAGAGATGCAATTCATTTATTTTTGCTCAAATATCGGAATTAAACCAAAGTCCGATTGCCAAAAGTCGCACTGAGTGCATGTCTACTTTTAAGACGCCATAAGCGAATTAAATGTTATTTTTTAAGCAAAAATTCACATTTTCTTACGCTCAAAGCTTGGAATGTTTGTTAATCGCGCTATATTCGATAAGAATAAGAACAGGAGAAAATAGCATGGTTCAGCAAATCGATGCGCCACTGCGTGAGGATGTCCGTTTACTTGGCAATTTGTTAGGTGAAACCCTAAAACAACATGCAGGACAAGAACTGTTTAATCAGATCGAGCAAATCCGTGCTCTTGCAAAAGGTGCACGTGATGGTCAAGCTGAAGCCGAAAAGCAATTAGAACAATTATTTTTAGAATTGCCCGATGAAGAGCTATTGCCTCTTACCCGCGCTTTTTCTCATTTTTTAAATTTTGCCAATATTGCCGAGCAATACCATGTGGTTCGTAGTCGCAGACAGGCAGAATTTGATTCGGAGGCTAATTCTCCAAATCCACTTGTTCACCTATTTCAAAAATTTAAAGATAAAAGTATTTCGACAGAAAAACTGTTCCAGCAAATTTGTGATCTCAATATTGAGTTAGTACTTACGGCGCACCCAACTGAAGTGAGTCGTCGTACCCTGATTCAGAAATATGACGATATTAACGCATGTCTCTCACAGCTTGATCAGCAAAAACTTACTCCGCGTGAACGACAAAATGCACTTGCCAACTTAAAGCAACAAATCAGTTCGGCATGGCAAACAGATGAAATTCGCCAGCACCGCCCGACCCCTGTTGATGAAGCAAAATGGGGCTTTGCAACCATTGAACAAACACTTTGGAATGCTGTACCTAAATTTATTCGTGAATTAAATGAGTTGGTTCAAGATAATTGCCAACAAAACTTACCCCTTAACATTGCGCCAGTGCGCTTTGCTTCTTGGATGGGTGGAGACCGTGATGGCAACCCAAATGTTACTCACCAAATCACTCAAGAAGTACTGTGGTTATCACGCTGGCAAGCTGCCGACCTTTACCTAAGAGATATCGAAAACTTACGTTGGGAACTTTCAATCCAAACCTGTTCTGAAGAAATGATTCAGGCTATTGGTAACCAACATGCAGAGCCTTATCGTGAATATTTACGTGCTACACGCGAACGCTTAAAAGCGACTCGCCACTGGTTAGCACAGCGCTTACAAGGCTTAGAAGCAGACGACAGCAATGTCATTAAAAGCAAAGATGAGCTTTTACAACCCCTATTGCTTTGTTATCGCTCTTTAATCGACAGTAACTTACCTGAAATTGCGAATGGTCAACTCCTCGACTTTATTTATCGTGTGAACTGTTTTGGTATTGAACTACTTAAACTCGACATTCGCCAAGAATCAGGTCGTCATCGCCAAGCGATTTCAGCAATTACCGAATATTTAGGTTTAGGTAATTTTGAATCGTGGACTGAACAAGCACGCCAAAACTTCCTGATTCAGGAATTACAGAGCAAGCGCCCGCTTTTACCGAAATATATTAATGAACCTGAAGGCAGTTTGATTGGACACCCAGATGTCCAAGAAGTATTTGCAACCATGCGTACTTTGGCAGACCAACCACCTGAATCTTTAGGTGCCTATATTATTTCGATGGCTGAATATCCAAGTGATGTTTTAGCGGTGTTGTTATTGCAAAAAGAAGCAGGTATTCAGCACCCTTTACGTGTAGTTCCTCTATTTGAAACTTTAAAAGATTTAGATGGCGCTGCAACAACCATGAATACGCTGTTCAATATGCATTGGTATAAACAGCACATTCAGGGTAAACACGAAGTGATGATCGGTTACTCCGACTCTGCAAAAGATGCTGGTTTCATGTCAGCTAACTGGGCGCAATATCGTGCTCAAGAAGAGCTAACTGCAATTGCTCAAAAACACGGCGTACAGTTGACGCTGTTCCACGGCCGTGGTGGCTCAATTAGTCGTGGCGGTGCTCCAACACAGCAGGCACTATTTTCACAACCCCCGGGTTCGATCTCTGGTGCAATCCGTGTCACAGAACAAGGTGAAATGATTCGCTTCAAGTTCGGTTTAGAAGGGATTGCCATGCAAAACCTTGAAATCTATACCGCTGCCACTCTCGAAGCGACCTTATTACCGCCACCAGAACCTAAAGCCGAGTGGCGTGAAATCATGAACCGTATGACAGATCACTCCGTTAAGGTTTATCGCCAGACAGTGCGTGAAAATCCACATTTTGTGAAGTATTTACGGACCGTTACGCCTGAACTCGAATTACAAATGTTGCCATTAGGCTCACGTCCAGCAAAACGTAAAGTGAGTGGAGGTATTGAGTCTTTACGTGCGATTCCATGGGTATTTGCATGGACTCAAATCCGTTTGATGCTACCTGCATGGCTAGGTACTGGTGCAGCAATTAATGAAGTGATTGCCGATCAGCAAAAAGCAACGCTTGATGAAATGCTCCAGCAATGGCCTTATTTCCAGACGCTTATTGATATGTTGGAAATGGTATTGTCTAAATCTGATGCCAACATTGCACTCTATTACGAGTCTCATTTGACTGAAGATGAAGATTTAAAAGTGCTCGGCAATCAATTACGTCAGCGCCTAAAAGATGCTGTTGAAACACTCCTTAAATTGAAAGATGAATCAAAGCTTCTTAGCAATAACGAAGTTCTTGATCAATCAATGCAAGTTCGTAAACCGTACTTACTTCCTTTGCATCTTTTGCAGGCTGAACTCATGAAACGCCGCCGTGATTATCTTGCTGAGCGTCAGGCAGAGAACACACCTGTTGACCATGCACTTATGGTGAGTATTGCGGGTATTGCTGCTGGCTTACGTAATACGGGCTAAGCTAATTTTACCAATTGTTTAACAAGGCAGTGCATCTTGATGTGCTGCTTTTTACTTGCAAAATTCTCTATTTTTCTTAAATTTTCCTCGATTTTCTATTTTTTTGAATATTTTTTTAAAATCAAAAAAATAGGCTTTATGAGAAAAAAATAACTAATTCCTTATATTTAGAATTCATAAAATTATACCAATCGTTAAAAAACAATTACTTTTCACTAACATACTTCTCTCTAGAGATTAAATGCACTCTCAAGAAAGAGTATCATGGCACCAATTAAAGAATAATGAGCTTATTTTATGTCCAATTGGTTTCCAAAATGGCAGCCTTACCAAGGTGATATTGACCACCGACCGGTCTCTACCAACGAATATCTCCCCCCTGTTCAGAGTGCTATTTTAGGTATTCAACATGCGTTTGCCATGTTTGGAGCAACGGTTTTAGCACCATTACTCATGGGCTTTAATCCTAACCTTGCCATTTTAATGTCTGGTATCTGTACCATCCTGTTCTTTTTAATTACGGGTGGCCGTGTTCCGAGTTACTTAGGCTCAAGTTTTGCATTTATTGGTGTGGTTGCAGCAGCAACGGGACATATTACAGGTTCGGGTGCCAATCCAAACCTTTCGATGGCTTTAGGCGGAATCGTAGCATGTGGTGTGTTTTATGCCATTATCGGTTTTATTGTGATGCTTACGGGTACACGCTGGATTGAAAAACTCATGCCGCCTGTGGTGACTGGCGCCATTGTGATGATTATTGGTCTAAACCTCGCACCCGTTACCATTAAAGGTGTTGCAGGCCAACCATTTGAAATGTGGATGGCTTTAATTACCGTACTTTGTATGGGTAGTATTGCAGTCTTTACTCGCGGCTTATTGCAACGTTTACTTCTATTGGTCGGTTTAATTCTGGCGTATGCAATTTATGCTATCACCACCAATGGGCTAGGTTTTGGTAAACCAATCGATTTTAGCCAAATCTCACAGGCTGCATGGTTCGGTATCCCAAGCTTTTCACATCCTACTTTTGATACCAAAGCAATGCTGATTATTGCGCCAGTTGCGCTTATTTTAGTAGCAGAAAACTTAGGCCATATTAAAGCTGTTGGTGCAATGACTGGTGAAAACCTGACGCCGCAATTAGGCAAAGCATTCGTTGCAGATGGTTTGGCAACCACTCTTTCTGGTAGTGTGGGTGCTCCAGGTATGACCACTTACGGCGAAAATATTGGAGTCATGGCAGTCACTCGTGTGTACTCAACCATTGTTTTTGTGATTGCAGGTGTCTTTGCTATTTTCTTGGGGTTATCTCCAAAATTTGGCGCGGTAATTAGTACGATTCCAAGTGCTGTCTTAACAGGTGCATCTATTGTTGTGTTTGGTTTGATTACCATTGCAGGTGCAAAAATCTGGATCGAAAACAAAGTTGATTTTTCTAACAATAAAAACCTGATTGTTGCTTCTGTGACGATTATTTTAGGTGCCGGAAATTTTGAATTAATGTTTGGTAATTTCAATTTAGGGGGCATTGGTACAGCAACATTTGCGGCCATTATTCTAAATTGGTTGTTTAGTTTAAAAGATAAAACCTAAATTCAAAAAGGCAGCGTAAGCTGCCTTTTTTCATTACGATTTAGTATGATGAATTTTTGCATTTCAATACGTTCCTATCATGCGTTTTGATTTTTTTGATTTACAGTTGGTTCTTCATATCGTCTCGACTGGTAGCCTAACTAAAGGTGCTGATCGCTCTGCTATTTCACTTCAAGCAGCGAGCGAGCGTATAAAAAAACTCGAACAGTATTTTGAGACACCCTTATTTGTTCGCCAAACCACTGGGGTAGAACTCACCACAGCTGGACATGCTTTTGTAGAGCATGCTCGTCAGCTTTTAGCACAAAAAGATCAACTCGAACAAGAAATGCAGCGGTTTAGGCACCCTACCACAGAGGCATTAACGCTTTGGTGTAACTCTTCTGCTCAAAGTGAATATTTGCCTACATTATTACCGCAATATTTAGTGCTTCATCCTGAAATGAATATCGATTTGCATGAGGCAGAAAGCTCAGAAATTGTAGATGCATTAACCCAAGGAATTGCGAGTCTCGGTCTAGTCTCAAGCTTTTTCGATACCCGACATTTGCAAACTAAGGAATTTGCGAGTGATCCGTTAGTTCTGATTTGCCCTACTACTCACAATTTAGCTCAATACCAAGAGCTGAATTTGGTAGATGCTCTAAGCTATGGTTTTATTGGTCTTAAACCCCACCACTCTTTGCAACAGTCTATCGAAACCCAAGCTAAGCTATTAGGCTTTAACATACAATACCGTTTGCGCTTACCTAACTTTAGTGCAATTGCTGAAGTCGTTGCCAAAGGCGTGGGAATTGCGATTATGCCAGCTCGTGCGGCACAGCGTTTGCAATCAGATTATGATTTTCATTCGATCCAACTGCTAGGTGCATGGGCAAATCGTAAACTCCTTTTAGCCACACAAAACTTCAACCAGCTGCCTAGCAGTTACCAACAGTTTGCAGATTTTTTATTGCAGCATCGTCCTGAAAAAACGGCTTAATGTAGAATCATGTAAAGCCCTAATGACACCAACCCTATAAAAAAGATACGACGGAATAACTGCTCATTGAGTCGATAGCGAATTTTTTTACCTAACCACATTCCAACGAGTGCAGCAAATAAAGCCGCAAAAGATAACCGATAGTCCAGTGTTATTCCTGAAATTGGGTTGTGGTGTAAAAAGACGGCAAGACAAATGGTAGACACCGTAAATGTTAGTCCCAAAGCCTGTACCAGCTCGTCACGTTTTAAATGCAAAGACTGCAAATATGGCACGATAGGAATAATAATGACGCCTGTGGCTACGGTGACTGCTCCACCAATATAACCAATGATCGGTGATAGCCAACGTTCATGCTTTCCTAAGTGCGGGAGCTTTTTGACACATAGTCCATAGAGCCCATATAAGGCCAACATACAGCCCAATAAAATCTCACTACTGTGCCCATGACTTTGACTTAAAGTCGGTAGAAAACTCCATATTGAACCGACCACAATGCCTACGAGTAAGGTCCAGAAACGGCGAATAAAAGCCCAGACATGCCCTTCAGCAAAAAGCTGCCAAACATTGGTGACCATTGAAGGAACAATGAGTAAAGAGGCTGCTTGAAAAGGACTCATTGCGATGGTGAGTAAGCCCATCGATACTGCGGGCAACCCTAAACCGATCATGCCTTTAATCATGCCAGCAAAGGCAAACACCATCATAATAATTACTAAAAAAGTCACTGTTTATCTCCGATTCCCTACATGGTTATGCTACGGAAAAAAACAGGTTTTGCCCTATTCTTGTTTTTAGGAGTAGGCCTCAATTAGAAGTTGAGGCCGTTTTGTATTTTTCTTCTAAAACATTACTAAAAATACTTTCAATCATCCAAACGCGGTACAAGCTATTAAATACATAACTTTGCCCATCAATACGCAACTCTAAAACCGGTAAATCAGGCTGATGCTTATCTTTGCAAAAAGCATCATTTTGTGCCAAAACAGCTGGTACATCCTGCTCGGTTAACTGCTCAATTCCCAGCTGATGCTGTAATTCTTGGAAATGCTTTTGGAAAGATAAATCTTTGCCTTTTGTCCAAACGGCCTGCAAGATCGTAAAAATCGTATCGATTTGCTGATTTTCCTGCACACTATAGAAAAGCTTTGCCATTTCAAGCGCACTTTCTTCGGTAGGGCGGCAAAAAGGAGTAAAAGCGACATCTGTTCGTTTAGAAACACGTGTTGCCAAACTCCAATCAAACCAATCTCGGCCTTGGTAGCTTAAAGGGTAAACTTTTAATTGAATATCATAATAATCAGCCAGTTCTTCCTTAATATAAGCAAGCAATAGCCAACTCATTGGATCTTCTAAGGCAATATATAAATCAAGTTCAGGATGAAGTGTCTGAATTTCGGTAAGTGCTTCAGCATCATTAATTAAATGCTCACGCCATTCGATATGATTAATTAAAAAGATCGGATTGCCAGTCAGTAACTTTTGCTGTTTTAGACGACGAGTTAAACGCAATAAATCATCTACTGCATGATATTTACGCCCACCAAATTCAAAGTAAGCTGCCGGTACAGGCTCATCCGTAAAAATACGTTCTGAAAAATGTTGAGGAAGCTGATGTTTAACTGCCATGGCATGTAAAGTACGCAGCTTTCCGTATTGCTGCTGCCAAAGCATGTGAAAAATATCTTCAAGTAAATGTAAGAAATTCTGACCTTGTAATGGGGTTCTTTTTAATATGATGGCGGCTTGTTTTAAAGATTCTTGGCTTGGGATTTCTGGAAATTCATCAAAAGCAAAACGATGTTGTTTGGCTAATATTTTGGCATCATTCAAACAATAATTTTGCCATTCTTCATGCGACATACCATTCGGAGGTTCAGAAGCCGTATGGGAAATAATAATTTTTAAGGGCTTAAGTTCATCACTTAAAATCTCATCAAGCTGAGACAGTTGTTGAACAGCTAAATAGCTATACACATCATCAAGTCGTAAATAAATACTTAAACCATTTTCCGTGGGTAACACCGCTTGACGTGAAGGTTTTTGGTAAAACCAACTCGATCGGATAGGGTCAAACCAACGGCGTAGCAGTGACATGAGAGTAGAGCCTCTAAAAAATAAATCCTAAGCAAGACGAAAAAACTGCTTTGATCGCAGTACAAAGTACCGCAGAACAAAGTTCATGTTATTGCACGTATTCCTGCATCGGTGAAGATTTTATCATCATTTTATGGCAAACCCATAGAATGACTTGCAACACCCTCATCTACAAGCCTATTTTTTCGAACAGATGTAAAAAATGCACCCATCAGCATGATAATAATTCATCGTGCAAATGGATGCATAGTTTCTATTCAATTAATAAAATTGAATATTTTATAGAACGCGTACAGCTCCTTTCGCTGCACTTGTTGTATGCATTGCATAAACTTTTAACGCTTTTGATACCTTACGTTTACGTTCTTCTTTCGGATGCCAGCCTTTCGCTTCTTGAACTGTACGACGGTGCGCCATAGTCGCATCATCAACGTTTAAGTGAATGGTACGGTTCGGAATATCGATTTCGATGGTATCGCCATCTTCAACCAAACCAATCGCACCACCCTCAGCAGCTTCTGGCGAAACGTGACCAATCGAAAGACCTGATGAACCACCAGAGAAACGACCATCTGTCACCAATGCGCAGTCTTTTCCTAAACCTTTCGATTTAAGGTAGCTGGTTGGGTAAAGCATTTCCTGCATACCTGGACCACCACGTGGGCCTTCGTAACGAATCACAACAACATCACCAGCTTTAATATCATGACCCAAGATTGCATCTACAGCAGCATCTTGGCTTTCAAATACACGCGCTGTGCCCGTAAATTTCAAGATCGATTCATCTACACCCGCAGTTTTTACAATACAACCATCAAGCGCGATGTTGCCGTACAGCACTGCTAAACCACCATCTTTCGAGAATGCATGTTCTGCATTACGAATAACACCTTTTTCACGATCGCCATCTAAAGTTGCATAGTAGCGATTTTGAGAGAACGCAACTTGAGTTGGAACCCCACCCGGAGATGAGCGATAGAACTCATATACATCTGCATCTTCAGTACGAATAATATCCCACTTATCTAATGCATCTTTTAAAGTTTTCTCGTGTACAGTCGGTACAGATACATCAAGTAACTTCGCACGGTCAAGCTCACCCAAAATGGCCATAATGCCACCCGCACGGTGTACATCTTCCATGTGAACGTCTTGTTTTGCAGGCGCTACTTTAGACAATACAGGAACTCGACGTGACAACTCGTCAATGTCGTCCATTGTAAAATCAACTTCTGCTTCACTTGCCGCGGCCAATAAATGCAGAACCGTATTGGTTGAACCACCCATTGCAATATCAAGGGTCATCGCATTTTTAAACGCAGCCTTGGTTGCAATTGAACGAGGTAAAATACTTGCATCTTCTTGTTCGTAATAGCGCTTAGCCAATTCAACAATAAGTTGGCCTGCTTTTAAGAATAGTTTTTTGCGATTTGCATGTGTCGCAACAATCGAACCATTACCCGGTAAAGATAGACCTAAAGCTTCGGTTAAACAGTTCATTGAGTTTGCAGTAAACATACCTGAACATGAACCACATGTTGGACATGCTGAACGTTCAAATTCTTCAACTTCTTCATCTGTATAACTTTCATCAGCCGCAACAACCATTGCATCAACAAGGTCAATCGCTTTTTCATTACCACGGAACTTGACCTTACCCGCTTCCATTGGTCCGCCAGACACAAAAACAACTGGAATATTCAGGCGCATCGCAGCCATGAGCATTCCCGGAGTAATTTTGTCACAGTTAGAAATACATACCATTGCATCGGCGCAATGTGCATTCACCATGTATTCAACTGAGTCAGCAATCAAATCACGTGATGGTAATGAATAAAGCATGCCGTCATGCCCCATCGCGATCCCATCATCTACTGCAATCGTATTAAACTCTTTAGCAACACCACCTGCCGCTTGAATTTCTGCTGCGACTAGTTGCCCTAAATCTTTAAGATGTACATGGCCCGGAACAAATTGAGTAAATGAATTGACCACCGCAATAATCGGTTTGCCGAAATCCTCATCTTTCATTCCTGTTGCACGCCATAAGCCACGTGCGCCAGCCATATTTCTTCCGTGTGTCGATGTTTTTGAACGATAGTCAGGCATTAGTGTTTCCAACAAGTTGTGCTTGAGCGGAATTTCTCCCACTCTGGCTGAATGATACTGATATAGCGTTAGATCAGTCGGAATATTGACTCATCATCATAATTTGATCATTCTCCATTCTATAGAAGCAAATAATATTCGGAAAGCCAAGAACAGTAATAGTCAGTCAATATTTAGCAAAACTTACATGAATAATTTTTTATTTTTTCATAACCTTTTTTTATCAATAAAATTTTTTGAATAATTTTTTGTTCACTATTTAAAAATCAAATCTCTCAATAGCCATGAGTTTAGGGCTTCAAACGTTTTTCACGTATACTACCCATAAACTCTTTTTGGATTGCATTTGTGAAAATTATTTTTGCTGGCACCCCCGAATTTGCTGCAACAGCATTGGCGGCATTATTAAAAACTTCCCATGAAATTATCGCCGTTTACACCCAGCCAGATCGTAAAGCAGGCCGTGGACAAAAACTAACGCCATCTCCTGTAAAACAGCTTGCGCTTGAACATGGTATCCCTGTTTATCAACCACTTCACTTTAAAGCATCTACAGAAGAAGGGCTCGCAGCCCAACAAGAACTTGCAACTTTAGGTGCCGATGTGATGGTCGTTGCAGCCTATGGCTTGATTCTTCCACAAGCTGTGCTCGATACACCTAAATATGGCTGTTTAAATATTCACGGTTCACTATTACCACGTTGGCGCGGTGCAGCACCAATTCAGCGTGCAATTGCAACGGGTGATAAAGAAACCGGAATCACAATCATGCAAATGGCTGCTGGTTTAGATACAGGCGATATGATGTATAAAACCTACTGTCCAATCACAGCCGAAGATACATCAGCGACTTTACATGACAAACTCGCAGCTCAAGGTGCGGAAGCAATTTGTGACGTACTTGAGTCAGAAGAAACACTACAAAAATATTTGGCAGAACGCGAAGTCCAAGACGAAAGCCTAACTGTCTATGCACACAAATTGGTGAAATCAGAAGCTCGTATTGACTGGTCAAATGATGCTGTTCAACTTGACCGAAATATTCGTGCGTTCAACCCTTGGCCAGTTGCATTCATTCAGTTAGATGAAAATAGTGCTTTGCGTGTTTGGAACTCAACCACTTCCACTCAAAGCCAAGCAAATGCCCAAGCTGGTGAAATTATCGCGATTGATAAACAAGGCGTACATGTTGCTTGTGGTCAAAACTCTTTTATTTGTCTGACCAGCGTGCAATGGCCGGGTGGTAAAGCAATGAATGCTCAACAAATTGCACAAACTCAAAAACTTCACGTAGGACAAATTCTACCATGAGTCAGGTTTCATCAAATTCGTCACGATTTAACTTACGTGCTCAAGTCGTTCAGACGTTATTAAAAGTCCAGCAAGGGCAATCACTTGCTAGTATTTTAAATACACAGCTGAATCAAGTTGCAGAACGTGATCGCGCACTATTTCATGAACTTGTTCTAGGTACGCTACGCCAATGGTTTGCTCTTAAATCAATTAGCCTACCTTTGCTCAGCAAACCTTTAAATAATGAAACTGTTGAAACCTGTCTGTATGTTGGGCTTTATCAAGTTTTATGCACGCGTATTGCAGCGCATGCCGCTATTTCAGAAACAGTAGATGCGACTAAACAACTTGGATTCCCTGCACTTAGCGGTATTGTTAATGCAATTTTACGCCGAGCTACTCGTGAAACTGATGACTTTCAGCAAGGCTTACAGCAGGCGCATGGTTTACCAAGCTGGCTTTTCAAACGCTTAAAAAAGGATTGGGGTGAACAAACTGAATCTCTCTGCCAATCTTTGAAGCAAGTCGCGCCTTTAACCTTAAGGGTGAACCAGCGTCATATTGGTCGAGATGCTTATTTAGCAAAATTACAGAGTTTAGAAATTCAGGCACGTGCTTGTACTTTGTCTGAGGCAGGTATTGTTCTTGAACAGTCTGTACAAATTACTCAACTACCCGGTTTTGAACAAGGTTGGTTTTCCGTACAAGATGAACACGCTCAGCTTTGTGCAACATTATTGCCAGATTTGAACGATAAAATAGTAGTTGATGCATGTGCTGCCCCAGGTGGTAAAACTGCTCATTTACTTGAAAAATTTAAACCTGCTCAGCTCATTGCGATTGATCAGGACCCAAGTCGTTTAGTGCGTGTAACTGAGAACTTAAATCGCTTAGCACTTGATCAAAGTCAAACAGAAATTTTGGCTGCGGATGCAACCAAGTGGACTCCTGCTCAACCTGTAGATTGTATCGTGCTTGATGCACCTTGCTCCGCTACAGGCGTTATTCGTCGTCATCCTGACATACGCCTATTGCGCCAATCTAGCGACATAGCTCAAACGATTGAACTGCAAAAGCAAATTTTGGAACACATGTGGCAACAACTCAACGTTGGAGGCACATTGCTCTATATTACCTGTTCAGTTTTAAAAGCTGAAAATGAACAGCAGATGATAAATTTCTTTGCAGAACATACTGATGCAAAAGAAATTAAGATTGAAGCGAATTGGGGAATTGAACAAATTCATGGTCGACAATTATTACCACAAGCGCAATCTGGCGACGGATTTTATTATTGTAAAATTCAAAAAATTGCATAAAAAAAGCAGGCTTTAAGCCTGCTTTTTAGACCAGCATCAAAGCGTATGCTGATCTTTTACATCTTCTAAAACGTCATCTAACTCTTCAGGATGTTTCGATAAATGAAGAATGGATAAAGCCAACCCACCCCATAAAAACACCATCGAAATCACCATCATCACGATTGCCGAAGTATTCATTATTTTATCCTCCTAGCGATCTTTCATTTTGCTTAGCACGATTGCAACGACCGCACAGAAAATCACACTGCCCCAGCCGAATACACCTTGTAAGCTCATACTATAAGTATCATAGCCATTTTTGATCAAATTAAAAACAGTCATACAGAGTGTCGTTAACAAGATTAAAGATGTAATAACCGTTAAAGTGAAGTCCCATCCCTTACCCACTTGAATGGTTGAGATACGATTTATATGGTCACTAAGTTCTTTAAGAGCTGAACGTTTAAACCAAGCTACGCTAATAATTGATATTAATGCGCCACCGATAATACCAATGTTATTAATAAAGTGATCAACAATATCAACCAACTTAATTGCATTTACACTTGAGAATAAAATAATTGATACAAGTGCACTACCACCACCAATAATCGTTACAGCTTTTTTACGGCCCCATTTCAACTTATCTTGCATTGCTGCAATCGGCACTTCCAAAATACTGACCATCGAAGAAATACCTGCGACGAAAAGTGAAGAGAAGAATAAAAGACCAAATAAATCAGCCCCCGCGCCTAAGCTTGAAATAATTTTAGGGAATGCGATAAATGCTAATCCAATTCCGCCACTCACGACATCTTTAACATCAGTACCCGCTGCATGTGCCATAAAACCAAGCGCAGCAAAAATACCAATCCCTGCTAAAATCTCAGTTGATGCATTTGCAAAACCAACGATTAAGCCAGAACCAGTTAAATTCGTTTTTGGTTTTAAATAAGATGCATAGGTAACCATGATCCCGAAACCAACAGATAATGAAAAGAAAGTATGACCATAAGCGGCTAACCATACCTTATAGTCCATCATTGCTGACCAGTTTGGCGTAAAGAATGCATTCAAACCTTGAACTGCACCAGGTAAACGCAATGACTGAATCACCAAAATAGTAAATAGAATGAATAATAATGGCATGAAAATTTTATTGGATAATTCCACACCCTTTTTCACCCCACCATAAAGAATGATTAAAGTAAGTGCCCAAATTCCAACAATCGGCCAGAATAAATGACTTACAAACTGTAAATCAAAACCAGTCGCTTTTGAGGTTTGTAAATAGGTATTAAAGAAGAAGCCTTCCGGATCACTTCCCCACATTTGACCAATAGAGAAGTAAACGTAACTACCTGCCCATGTCAAAACGCTCGCATAATACAAACCAATAATGATACAGACACAAACTTGCCACCAACCTAATGTTTCTCCACCTTTAAATAAGGCCCGATATGCTTTTGGAGGTGAACCAGTACTACGATGACCGACCGCATAATCTAAAAATAGTAACGGTAAACCAGCAGTAATGAGTGCCAATAGATAAGGAATAAGAAACGCACCACCACCATTTTCATAAGCAACGTATGGAAAGCGCCAAATATTACCTAAGCCTACAGCCGAACCAACGGCTGCAATAATAAAACCAGATCGTGACGTCCAGTTTTCACGAGAATCTGTCATAAAACACCTAATGTTAAAAGATTGCTTATTTTTACTGCTATTGTTGATTGTTATTCCGCATGCAAAAAAAGAACCAAAGAATACTTTTGTGTTTGATTGAGAATAAAAGGCACCTTGTGAGTATTTTTATTTTCATTTCAAACAAGCAAAAATAGAAAATTCTTCCTTAAAGATTTTTGTCCATTTTTTGCCCCTATATAGCTGAACAATACCTGTTTTTATTTCTTTTTACTGTAATTTCCATCAGAAATTTTACGAATTTTTTAAGTTTTTTTCACAATTGGTTATTTTTCAGCTAATCTTTACGTTTAAATCAAATAGTCAGACAATATTGTTCAATGACATTTTCTTCCAAATCTTAAAAAGATCTATTTAATTACTCGACTTATCCATTAATTTCCTCCTTAATTTCCAATTAAAATTTGATAATACCCATTTTTTATATGACAAAATTTATACTAAAATCTGTAAAGGACTAATGTCATCCAAATGAAAAATTTAAATATTAATTATTTGAAATGACTAATATTTTATCTAGCTTAGAAAAATTATTAACAATATACGCTTAAGACTCATATTTTTTATCAATGCATCTGTAGCAAGATGTCTATATCATGCGCTCAAAGATTTCTTTTATGCGGATGTTCAAAGTGAAAATATTAAAAATATCTTTATTAACGCTCGGGATGGGCTTAAGTGGCTTTGCCCAAGCAGACTTTGTTGGAGTAAAAGGAGATATAGGCTACTGGTTTTATGATGGTAAAGCGAATATGTCGTCTCAATTCCCTGAAGATCAGGATTTAGATCAAAAAGGGAGTGCTCAACTCTCATTAGCAATAGAACACCCAATCCCATTTATTCCAAATGCAAAAATACGTTATGTAAATTTAGATACTCAAACTAAATCAGAAACTCTAGGTCAAGCTAACTATAAAGTTGATTTAGATCATAGCGATTTTATTCTCTATTATGAGTTACTAGACAATATTGTGAGTGTAGATGCTGGACTTGGTGCAACTGTACTAAATGGTGATATTACTGCTTATACTGGTAAGCGCGTGGATATTAATAAAACATATCCTATTGCTTATTTATCTGGTGAAGTCAAACTTCCATTTACAGGCCTAAGTGCTAAAGGTGAAGCAACTTATACAAACTTTGATGATGCACGAATCACAGACGCATTAGCAGAAGTAAAATATAAATTTGCAGATAATCTACTCATTGATCTTGGTTTAACAGCAGGATATCGCGTACTTAATATTGATTTAGATGACTACGATAATAATGATCTTAAGTTTGAATTTAA
>NZ_JAOVFN010000005.1:143324-263579 GCF_034650275.1 Acinetobacter sp. IRS14 | reverse complement strand
CTGCAGTATCAACTGTGACCACACCTGTATCTGTACCTTTGTTACCTGCTGCATCTGTTGCAGTCACGGTAATGGTGTGTGGACCATCTGTGAGCACTGGCAGTATATTGTCTGCAAGGGTCCAGGTACCGTCACCATTGTTGATCGCTGGATAGTCAACACCATCCACAGTCACCACCACAGTAGCGGTCGGATCATTCACTGTACCGGTTAACACAGGTGTGCTGTCGTTTGTGAGCACATCATCAAGAGCGACTGTCGGTGCTGATGTATCAAGCGTATAAGTTTGTGTATCGTTAACTGTGCTGCTATTACCTGCTGCATCAGTGAAAGTTACTTTAGCATCAATGGTTTTATCTGCATCAGCAACCAAACCACTACCTGGTACACTTACACTCCAAGTACCTGCAACTTTATCAACTGTTGCAGTATAAGTTTGACCATTAATAACAACAGTAACGACTGTATTCGTCGCATCTGCTGGAACATTTTTCAAGACACCTGTAATGGTGACATTGCCCGATGCCTCTGAGGCATTAATTACGTTATCAGCAGTTACTGAATCAACTGCAAAGTTGACACCATCTGTATTTGGCCCAACAGCATCCACAATAGCAGTGCCTGGTCCGGAAGTATTACCAGCAGGGTCTGTTGCTACGGCTGTTACCTTATCACCATCATTAAGACCAGGATTATCTACTGACCATGTACCATCTGGTCCTGCTACAACAGTTTTCGTACTTCCGTCCGGATAAGTCACAGTCACTGTTGAACCAGGTTCTGCTGTACCTGTAATTGGGTCTGTCCCATTCACTGGGTCAATTACTGGTGCATTTGGAGCATCTGTATCAACTGTATAAGTTTGTGTATCTTTAACAGTGCTGCTATTACCTGCTGCATCTGTAAACGTTACAGTAGCATCAATAGTTTGATCTGGATCTGCTTTTAAACCACTACCCGGTACACTTACACTCCATGTACCCGCATCCTTATCTACTATCGCATTATAAGTCACACCATTGATTACAACGGTCACAACAGTATTTGCTGCATCTGCTGGAATGTTTTTCAAAATACCAGTAATCGTGACATTACCTGCTGCTTCTGAGGCATTAAGTACATTATCAGATGTAACTGAATTAACAGAGAAAGTTACCCCATCTGTATTTGGTGGAGTCGTATCGGTAGGTGTTGAAGAGTCATTATTACTATCATGGTTCGATGCTGCTGCGATAATACCACCCGCAACTAATGGGATAGCCCACAACCACGGATTTATACCACCATCGTGATAAAGCAATGGTTCAATTGAAGAAATAGGCTGATAAATGACATCAGACACCAACTCTTGTGGTGCCTCTGCTGGTAAAGCAGCTGGTAAATCTTCAGCTACGAGTGCTTGTGGCTCAACATCACTGTCGGCATCAGCATCCGCATCAGCGTCCGCGTCTGCATCATTTTCAGCATCTTTGAATTTTGCCCAGATTAACTGTCCATTTTCGTCTTGAAAAACAAGGCTGTTATCTTTAGGCTCAGCTGTTCCACTAAAAAAGCCTTCAATAACAATTGTCTCGCCATTTTTAAGGCGAATGACTGCATTGGTTCCCTCCCTATTCACTACCAATACATCACTGGCAGCCACTTTTACCAATACAACCGATGCTTCTGTAAGCGATGCGGAAGTTCCCTTGATGGTTGACAAGGTGTCGTGACTATCCTTGGCAATAATTTGTATTTCAGGCATATCTGTATTCCTTTTATATTATTGATTTAAATGATTTTTTGTATAATTCTTTTTACTTAATGTTTTCAAGTTTTTGACCTACAACTTAAAAACATTAAGTAATGTGATCATTTTTACATTAACCACTTTAAAATAAAAAAAACAAATACTAAAGTACCTAAAGAAAAATTTTTAATTAATAGAAATTATATATAAGTCTTCTTTAAGTTTATCTTGTGTTAATTTAATGGAAAATTTCTTTAAATGTTTTATATATAAAACAAATTTCTTTTTTTATATTTACCATTTGTTGAAATGTCATTTAATTAAAATATTCATATAACAATTATTAATATCTTAATAAAATAAAATATATTATTAATGATATATATAGAAAAAAAAGGCTTTAGGTAATATTTCACTATTACACTAAAACCTAATTTATAAATCTTTTATAAAATTTAAAACCGCAAATATTTAGAAATTATCCGGGCTCTCAAATCGTTTTACTTCTTGTAACTTATTTGGATCATGCATGGTTGCAATTCCATCTTCAGTTTTTTGGTCAACCAGAATATCCGGATTAAAAACGGTGATTGTTTCTCTACCCAGAGCATCCTCGCCAACAATATATTGAAAGCCTCTTCTATTCATCTTATGACACAATCGTTGATAGAGACCTTTTAAGCCTTCGGTTTCTTCATTCGGATTGTAATAGAAAGCATTCATCACAGCTGGTAGGCCTAGACCACATACGATGCCTGATAACAACACACTAATAAAAGTATAGCCAATCAGGATACTGCTATAAGGACTTAATGCAGGAATATTGGCAACCGCCAAAATCAATGCAAGTGAAATCCCCCCTCTTACACCACCCCAAGACAAAATGGTTAAACTACCATTATAACTTTTCATTTTCCGCATATTGGGGAAAAAGGCAAAAGCCATGAAGTTGGCTGCAAAACGAGAGATATGTAGAATAAAGAACGCAACAATACCGCCTAAAATTAGGCTAAAGTTTAAATCAAGAATAAATAACTCTAGACCAATTAAAGTAAACAGGAATGAGTTGATGATTCCTTCTACGGTATGCCAAAAATGATTAACTTCTTGAATCTCTCTCTCTTCTCGTATTTCTTTCCATTTGTTTCCAACAATTAAACCACCTATTACACAGGCAATCGGTGCTGATGCATGGGCAAACAAAGCCACTAAATATGCTCCACTCGCAAGCAAAGCTGTTGTCAAAATCAGGGACTCCATTTCGTGTTTACCACGTAATAGACGCAACACACCTACCCCAAATGCCCAACCAATCCCGACCGCAACAACAATTTCATAGAGTAGAGCTTCTAGTGTCGCCATTAACGAGAAATGTTCACCCTGTAAAACATTAAGCAAAGTCATAAACAATGCAATACACATTGCATCATTAAAGAGTGACTCACCTTCCAGCTTAACAATCAAATGATGCGGTGCACGAATCGAACTAAGTACACCTTTAATACCAATAGGGTCTGTTGCTCCTAAAGCTGCACCTAAAAGTAAAAGCACCAGAATTGGCACATGATATCCAACCAGTAGTTGGAACCCGTAGAGCAATCCACCAAATAAAACGGCGCAAATGACTAATGCAATGGTGGCCAAGATACTAATTTGCTTCCAGTAACTTTTTAAATCAGAAATTTTAAATTTAAGTGCTGAAGAAGTTAAAATAAAACAGATGACACCATTAATTAAAAAATCATAAAAATCGATATGGCGCACGGCTTCTTCAATATTATGAATATTAATAGTAATAAACTGGTTACCGTTTAGCAGGCTTGCGCCCCATTGCAAAATAAAGACAAAAATTGCTGAGACCAGCGGCACACCAATAGCCTGAGGAAAGCCTAAAATGCGCTTATTGAAGATCGTGGTTGCGATTGATAGCGCAAAAACCACTGTGAATGCTTGTAGTAGAAAAAAATTACCCATGAATACCCTTCTTCTGGGTCAGCGACCAAATAAGAGAAACTTTGTTAGATCGACCAAACTTAATAAAAAACTGGCATAAAGAATGCCATAATCATAAAAAACAGAAATTAGGACACAAGTTTAACGAATTGATTGAACAATCTATCACTCTGTTAAATTTCTTAACATTATTTATAGTTATGATCTAAAGAAAAACGGATGAGCTTCTTAAATATGTTTAACAAGACTCATCCAAGAAAAGATTAAACTGGATTGTTAAAAGTATCGCATTGGTTAATATCTCCAGTTTTTAAACCAACCTGAAACCAGTGCATTCGCTGTTCACTACTACCATGTGTAAAGCTATCTGGAACAACCTGACCAGTTGAGCGTTTCTGTAAATAATCATCTCCAATTTTTTGAGCAGCATCCATCGCTTCTTCAATATCACCTTGCTCTAAAAATTGAGTACGTTGCTGATTATGACTCGCCCAAATACCCGCTAAACAATCGGCTTGCAATTCTTGACGAACAGATAATTGATTACCTTCTCTTTGGCTCGCTTGTGCACGGGCTTGTTGTACTTGTGAAGAAATACCAAGCAAGGTTTGAACATGGTGCCCTACCTCATGTGCAACCACATAAGCTTGAGCAAAATCGCCTGCCTGATCTTGTCTTGAAAGTTCAGTTTGGTTTTGCTCACCAGAAATTCCCATTTGCTGACGCATATCTTTAAAGAATTCTGTATCGATATAAACCTTCTGGTCTGCTGGACAATAAAATGGTCCCATTGCAGATTGAGCAGTACCGCATCCAGATTGAATCATTCCACTAAATAACACCAATCTTGGTGGCGTATATGTTTTACCTAACTGTTTAAATATAGGAGTCCACGTATCCTCTGTATCAGCCAAAACAGTTCCAACAAAATCAGAGGCTTCTTTTTGCTCGGGTGTTAAACTTTCTGGCGCAGTTGCATTTGACTGCTGTGACGCAGTGACTTGCTGAGTTGCCTGATAAGCTTGTTGTGGATCAACCCCAAAAAACTTCCATGCAACAAATGCAACAACCAAACCAATAATGCTGATACCACCTGCTCTAACACCGCCGCCACCTCGACGGTCTTCCACATTGGTACTAATTCGACGACCTTTCCAGCGCATAATTTCCCTCTTGTTTTAGAATGGCATCATGAACCCGATGCTTTTTTTGGCCACATTTTTTGTATTAAGCTTACAATTAATAGAACAATTGCACCCGCAACCAATCCTATTCCAAAGTTAATTAGCGTCGGTGTTAAAGCACCAATAATATTGCCTACCGCTGGTATTGTTTCCACATGGTCCACTGTGTTTTCAGTTAAATGATGAAGGAGTGGAATCGTATGATTAATAATCCCGCCACCAACTAAGAACATTGCAATGGTGCCTACGATTGAAAGTAGTTTCATTAAAATAGGTGCAAAAGCTAATAAACCTCGACCTATAGTTTGCTTAAATGAAGCAGTTTGCTTAGTTAAATATAATCCCAAATCATCAATCTTAACAATCATGCCAACTAAGCCATAAACACCAATTGTCATAACAATAGCAATAATACTAAGTACGCTTACCTTAGTCATTAAACTAGCTGTAGCCACGGTACCTAAAGAAATAACAACAATTTCAGCCGATAAAATAAAATCTGTTCGAACGGCTCCCTTTACTTTTTCTTTTTCAAAATTTGCTAAATCTAATTCTTCACTATCAAATTCTGCTTTTGCTTCTTCAGATGTAGAGGGCTTTTTATGCATAATGGTATGAAGAACTTTCTCCACTCCTTCATAACACAAAAATAAACCTCCCAACATTAAGAGTGGATTAATCAGCCAAGGCGCAACCACACTAATCAACAATGCTAAAGGAACTAAAATAAGTTTATTAACAAATGAACCTTTAGCCACTTTCCAAACAATAGGTATTTCGCGATCTGCACGCACACCTGTAACTTGTTGCGCATTTAAAGCTAAATCATCGCCTAAAACACCAGCAGTTTTCTTTGCTGCCATTTTGCTCATTAAAGCAACATCATCTAAAATTGTTGCAATATCATCTAGTAATAAAAGTAAGCCACTTGCCATTTCTTATCCAAGTTTGTATTTATTAGGCTATTGTAAGATGATTTTTTTCAATTTCTGTAATTTTACTGAATAAATTCACAATATTATTTTAAGAAAAGTTTAACCAATCGCTGACGAATTTTTTTTATTTCCCGTACAATAATGCCAATCTTTTATATTGCAGGGCTTACTACCCCTGATTAAGCCAATAAGACAGTGGAATAAATAATGAGTAATGTTGATCAGCGTCCAATTATTTTGACAGGCGACCGCCCAACCGGACAACTTCATCTTGGGCATTTTGTCGGTTCTTTGCGTTCTCGTGTAGGTTTACAGGATAGCCATCATCAACATCTCTTGTTAGCAGATGCACAAGCCTTAACAGACAATGCAGATAACCCAGATAAAGTCCGTCGCAATATTTTGGAAGTTGCTCTAGATTATTTAGCTGTAGGCATTGATCCAACAAAAACCACGATTTGCGTACAATCATGCTTACCAGCACTGAATGAGCTTACTATGCTCTATCTTAACTTCGTGACGGTTGCACGCTTAGAGCGTAATCCGACCATTAAGTCTGAGATTCAAATGCGCGGTTTTGAGCGTGACATTCCGGCTGGTTTCCTCTGCTACCCTGTTGCACAAGCGGCAGACATTACCGCTTTTAAAGCGACTGTGGTTCCAGTGGGTGAAGATCAAATTCCAATGATTGAACAAACCAATGAAATCGTACGTCGAGTAAACCGTCAGATTGGCCAAGACCTTTTACCTGAATGTATAGCTTTGCTTTCAAATATGGCACGCTTACCTGGTTTTGATGGCAAGGCAAAAATGTCTAAATCATTAGGTAATACCATTGTTTTAAATGCTTCTGATAAAGATATTAAAAAAGCTGTAAATGCGATGTATACCGACCCAAATCATCTTCGCATTGAAGATCCAGGTCAGGTTGAAGGAAATATTGTATTTACTTACTTAGATGCATTTGATCCAAATAAAGAAGAAGTTGAAGAGTTAAAAGCACACTATCGTCGTGGTGGTTTAGGTGATGGAACTGTTAAAAAACGCCTTGAAGGTGTGTTAAAAGAGTTAATTACACCTATTCGTGAACGTCGTGAAGAACTTGCTAAAGATCCTGACTACATTATGGATGTTTTACGTCAAGGTACAGATAAGTGTCGTCTTATTACTCAACAAACCTTAGATGAAGTTAAAGATGGTTTAGGATTATTTAAATTCTAATTCCTTTAAAAACTAAAAGCCCTTCGGGGCTTTTTTTTTGCTTATTTTATTCATAGCATAATTTTTTAGAATTATTAATCTATTGACGACTATTCACATGCTTTTACCCTATTAACGTGAAGTAACACTTATTAACGCTAATAGCGATGAAGAATTTCTTAACTATCTCTATTATTCATCATGTAGGTTACATTATATGAACCTCACGACATTTCTCCTTAAACCGAAACTGTTTTTACAGATTCGTTGTTCTACGCAATGATCACCCCAATCATTGCGTATTTTTTTGCTTAAATATTTTGTTTTCTTTAGAAATTTTATTTTCTTGATTACTTATTTTTTAATAGATAAAAAAAACACCGCATCATTTTCAGATGCGGTGTTTTTTAAGATTCAGGATAAAGCGATTAAGCTAAACCTTTCTCTTTTAAAACTTGCAACATTGTTGAACCAAGCTCAGCTGGGCTACGAGTGTAAGCCATTCCCGCGCGTTCAAATGCAGCGAATTTCTCTTCAGCAGTACCTTGACCACCAGAAATGATCGCACCAGCGTGACCCATACGCTTACCTTTAGGTGCAGTTACACCAGCAATGTAACCTACTACAGGCTTAGTCACGTTAGATTTGATGAATTCAGCAGCTTCTTCTTCAGCTGTACCACCGATCTCACCGATCATGATGATTGCATCAGTATCTGGATCGTCTTGGAACAATTGAAGAGCTTCGATTTGGTTCATACCTGGGATTGGGTCACCACCAATACCGATACAAGTAGACTGACCTAAACCAAGCTTAGTTGTTTGAGCAACAGCTTCATAAGTCAATGTACCTGAACGTGAGATGATACCAATACGACCTGGTTGGTGAATGTGACCAGGCATAATACCAATCTTACATTCGCCTGGAGTGATCACGCCTGGGCAGTTAGGACCAACTAAACGAGTACCGTTACCGTTAGTTTCTAAGTAGCGTTTTGCTTTAAGCATGTCGATTGTTGGAACACCTTCAGTGATCACAACGATTAGGCCAACACCTGAATCAACCGCTTCAACGATAGAATCTAAAACGAATGGAGCTGGTACATAAATTACAGATGCATCTGCATTTGTTTCACGTACAGCTTCTTTCATTGTGTTGAATACTGGTAGGTCAAGGTGAGTAGTACCACCTTTACCTGGAGTAACACCACCAACAACTTTTGTACCGTAGTCTAAAGCTTGTGCAGAGTGGAAAGTACCGTTTTTACCAGTAAAACCTTGTACCAATACTTTAGTGTCTTTATTAATTAATACGCTCATGATTGATACTCCCCTTACGCTTTAACTGCAGCTACAACTTTTTCTGCGGCATCAGACAAGCCGTTCGCAGAAATTAATTTCAAACCAGATTCATCAAGTAATTTAGCACCTAACTCAGCGTTGTTACCTTCTAAACGAACAACAACTGGAACAGTTACGTTTACTTCTTGAACCGCTGCAATAATCGCTTCAGCAATCATGTCACAACGTACGATACCACCGAAGATGTTAATTAAAACACCTTGTACAGATGTATCAGCAAGGATGATTTTGAACGCTTCGATTACGCGCTCTTTAGTTGCACCGCCACCAACGTCAAGGAAGTTTGCAGGCTGACCACCATAAAGTTTAATGATGTCCATAGTTGCCATTGCAAGACCAGCACCGTTAACCATACAACCAATGTTACCTTCTAAAGCAACATAGTTAAGATCAAATTCAGATGCTTTTAATTCACGCTCATTCTCTTGAGATTTGTCACGTAAAGCAGCAACTTTAGGTAAACGGTAAAGCGCGTTAGAGTCGATACCAACTTTTGCATCTACACATAAAATATCGCCATTTTCACGAACTGAAAGTGGGTTAATTTCGAATAATGCAAAGTCATTTTCTACAAATGCTTGGTAAGCAGCAGCCATAATTTTAACAAATTGGCTGATTTGCTTGTCTTTCAAACCTAAAGCAAACGCAACTTCGCGCGCTTGGAATGGTTGTAAGCCAACTAATGGATCAACTTCAACTTTGATAATTTTTTCTGGAGTTTCTTCTGCAACTTTCTCGATTTCTACACCACCTTCTGTAGAAGCCATGAAAGTAATACGACGGCTAGAACGGTCTACAACCGCGCCCAAGTAAAGCTCACGCTCAACTGGGTATACGTCTTCAGCAACAATAATGCTGTTTACTGGTTGACCATTTGCATCTGTTTGATACGTTACAAGACGAGTACCAATAATGTTATTTGCAAACTCGATAACATCTTCTTTAGATTTTGCAACTTTAACGCCACCAGCCTTACCACGACCACCAGCATGAACTTGCGCTTTCATTACCGCGAATTTACCACCAAGCTGTTCGAATGCAGCAACTGCTTCGTCTGCATTGGTTGCCAAGATACCTTCTTGTACCGGCATACCATATTCTTTCAATAACGCTTTAGCTTGATACTCATGTAAGTTCATTTAGTTACCTACTTAACTTTGTTTGTTGTCTTCAATTTGCGCAACATTCTCATGTTGTATATGCAAATTGCTGTCTACCTCTATCACCTTGATGTTTTTTTAATCACACCATCAAATGTGAAAAAGAGCGGAGAACCGCTCTTTATTTTATTTACGCTTACGTTGAATCGCGTGAATTGCACGACCATCTACAGCAAGTGCAGCTTCATGAACAACTTCAGAGAATGTTGGATGACCAAATGTCATTAACTGAAGATCTTCAACAGAAGATACAAATTCAAGAGCGATCATACCTTGGTGTACGATATCAGATGCAGCAGGTCCAATGACATGCATACCTAATAAACGGTCAGTTTTTGCATCAGCAACAAACTTAACAAAACCAGCACCTTCACCCGCCGCTAAAGCACGACCATTTACAGCAAAACCGAATTGACCAGTTTTAACTTCATGACCTTTTTCTTTAGCTTGTTCTTCAGTTAAACCAACCCATGCCGCTTCCGGATGTGTATAGATAACAGAAATGATTGTGTCGTAGTTCACTTGAGCTGCATGACCGTGGATACGTTCAACAGCCATTACACCCTCTTCCATTGCTTTATGAGCAAGCATTGGACCACGAACTAAGTCACCAATCGCATATACACCTTCTACAGAAGTTGCACAGTGATCGTTTACTTCAACTAGACCACGTTCAGTCAATTTAATGCCTGAATCATCAGCTAATAAACCTTCTGCATAAGCTTTACGGCCTACACAAACGATTAATTTGTCAAAAGTCTGAGTTTTTTCTTCGCCACCTTGAGTGTATTTAACAGTCACTTCACGACCATTAACTTCAGTACCAGCAACTTTAGCGCCAATACGAATATCAAGACCTTGCTTAGTTAAAAGTTTTTGGTAGTCTTTTGCCAAAGCTTTATCAGCCATTGGTAAAAATGCATCCATTGCTTCAAATACAACAACTTCAGCACCAAGACGACGCCAAACAGAACCAAGTTCTAAACCGATTACACCAGCACCAATAACACCTAAACGTTTAGGTACTTCTGGGAAGTTTAATGCGCCAGTTGAATCAACAATAATATCTTGATCTACAGGAGCTACCGGAATATTTACAGGTACAGAACCAGACGCAAGAATTACGTATTTAGGTTCTAAAACTTGAGTCTCACCTTCGTGTGAAACAAACTCAACTTTTTTACCAGCAAGTAATTTACCAGTACCTTTTAACCACTCAATACCATTGCCTTTAAGCAATTGATCGATACCACCAGTTAATTGGTCAACAATTTTGTCTTTACGAGCAAGAAGCTTAGCAAGATCAAAATTCACTTCACCTGTAGTAATACCGTGATCAGCTAAATGATGCACTGTATCTTCATAACGATGTGAAGAGTCAAGTAATGCTTTAGAAGGGATACAACCTACGTTTAAGCATGTACCACCTAAAGATGGCTTACCATTGTGAATACGCTTTTCGATACAAGCGACTTTAAAACCTAGTTGAGCAGCACGAATTGCAGCTTCATAACCACCAGGACCACCGCCAATAACAACAAGATCAAATTGTTGAGACATTGTTTATCTCCATGGTCCGAGATAGAGGATCACTCTATCTCGGTAATATTATTCGAAGAAATTAAAGATCAAGGATGAGTTTAGCTGGCTCTTCTAACAATTCTTTGATTGCTACCAAGAAACCTACTGCTTCTTTACCATCGATCATACGGTGGTCATAAGAAAGCGCTAAATACATCATTGGCAAGATTTCAACTTGACCATTTACAGCCATAGGACGCTCTTGGATTTTGTGCATACCCAAGATACCAGTTTGCGGCTGATTCAAAATTGGAGTTGAAAGTAATGAACCGAAAGTACCACCATTAGTAATAGTGAAAGTACCGCCAGTCATTTCTTCGATAGATAATTTACCGTCACGTGCTTTAGCAGCATAAGCACCAATACCTGCTTCAACTTCTGCATAGCTCATACGATCAGTATCACGTAATACTGGAACAACAAGACCACGATCAGAAGATACAGCAACACCGATGTCATAGTAACCGTGATAAACAATATCGTCGCCATCAATTGACGCATTTACCGCAGGATAGCGTTTAAGTGCTTCAGTTACAGCTTTAACAAAGAATGACATGAAGCCCAAACGAGCGCCATGGCGTTTTTCAAACGCATCTTTATATTGCTTACGCAATTCCATGATTGGCTTCATGTTAACTTCGTTAAATGTAGTTAACATTGCAGTTTCTTGAGTTGCAGAAAGAAGACGCTCAGCTACACGCTTACGTAAACGAGTCATTGGAACGCGTTTTTCGATGCGCTCACCAACAGCTACGCTTAACGGAGTAACGTTAGCAGCTGGTTTAGCTTGATGGTTTGCTACATCTTCTTTAGTGATACGACCACCGCGACCAGTACCTTGTACGTCAGCAGCAGCAATACCAGTTTCAGACAAAGCTTTACGAACTGCAGGAGCTTGACCAGATACAGCTTCAGTACGCTCAACAACAGGAGCTGCACCAGCTTGAGTTTGAGCAACTGCTTGCTCTACTGCAGGAGCAGCGGCTGCACCAGCACCAGCTTCAAACTGAGCAATCACTTCGTCAGAAAGAACTGTATCGCCTTCACCTTTAATGATTGCAACTAAGCTACCATCTGCAGGAGCAACCACTTCTAAAACAACTTTGTCGGTTTCAATATCACAGATTACTTCATCACGTGATACAGGTTCACCCACCTTTTTGTGCCAAGTTGCGATGGTTCCATCTGCAACAGACTCTGGGAATACCGGTGCTTTAATTTCGGTTGCCATTATTGAGAATCTCCTGATTGTTCAGCTTCGATTGCCAATGCATCATTAATTAGCTGAGCTTGTTGTTTTGCATGCAAGTACGGTGAGCCACAAGCTGGTGCAGCAGAAGCTTCACGACCTGCAAAACTGATACGGATTTGTTTGCCAGATTTTAAGATATCGTCGTATAAACGCGGTGCGATAAATAACCAAGCGCCTTGGTTCTTCGGCTCTTCTTGTGCCCAAACAAGTTCTTTCACGTTTGGATATGCAGCCAAGATTTCCGCAAGACGTTGTTCTGGGTATGGATATAACTGTTCAATACGTACAATTGCGACGTTATTTAAGTTTTGTTCACGACGTTTTTCGAGTAAGTCGTAATAAACTTTACCGCCACAAAGTACAAGACGAGTTACATCCGACTTGTTAATTTGGTCGATTTCGTCAATTACAGTTTGGAATGAACCATTTGCAAGCTCTTCTAAAGTAGAAGTCGCAAGTTTATGACGAAGTAAAGATTTCGGTGACATTACGATCAATGGCTTACGAATTGGGCGTACAGCTTGACGACGTAATGCATGGAAAATCTGTGCAGGTGTCGTTGGAGTGATCACTTGCATGTTATCTTCAGCACATAACTGTAAGAAACGTTCTAAACGAGCTGATGAATGCTCTGGACCTTGACCTTCGAAACCGTGTGGTAACAACATTGTTAAACCACAAACTCGTTCCCACTTAGTCTCGCCAGAAGCAATGAACTGGTCAATTACAACCTGAGCACAGTTTACGAAGTCACCAAATTGTGCTTCCCAAATAATTAAGCTCTTAGGAATTGTAGTTGCATAACCATATTCAAATGCAAGAACCGCTTCTTCAGATAATAAAGAATCGTAAATTGCAAAACGAGGCTGGTTTTCTTTAACGTGACAAAGTGGAATATACGTTGAACCATCTACCTGATTATGCAATTTTGCATGACGGTGCGAGAATGTACCACGCCCAACGTCTTCACCAGTAATACGAACAAGATAATCTTCATCGATCAAGGTTGCGTAAGCTAAAGTTTCAGCAGCACCCCAGTTCAATGCAGTTTCACCAGTTTGCATTTTCACACGGTCTTCAATTACTTTTTGCACTTGACGCTGCATAACAAATCCTTCCGGAAGTTTGCTCATGCCCTCGCCTAATTCTTTTAAGCGATTTAAGTCAAATGAAGTATCCCAATCGTCTGTATAGTCATGGCCCAAATAAGGTGTCCAATCAACAAACATTTTTGTATTTGGTTCAAGCACTAAAGCATTTGCTACATGATTTCCGGCTTCTAAATCAGCACGGTAATCTTCAACCATTTGGTCTGCTTCAGCACGATCAATTACTTTGTTTTGAACAAGTTGATCTGCATAGAGTGTACGAGTTGTTGCTTTTTTAGCAATCACTTGATACATCAATGGTTGTGTACCAGACGGCTCATCTGCTTCGTTATGACCACGACGACGGTAACAGAACAAGTCAAGTACTACGTCTTTACGGAATTCGTGACGGAAATCATGTGCTAATTGAGTAGCAAAGATTACTGCTTCAGGATCATCGCCATTCACATGGAAAATTGGCGTCTGAATCATTTTTGCAACGTCAGTACAATATTCAGTAGAACGCGCATCACGTGGATCAGAAGTTGTAAAACCAACTTGGTTGTTCACGATAATGTGTACAGTACCACCAACCGTATAGCCACGAGTTTGTGACATCTGGAAAGTTTCCATGTTCACACCTTGACCTGCAAATGCAGCATCACCATGAACAATCACTGGTAATACATCATCACCGCCGATGTCTCTACGACGCACTTGACGTGCACGCACAGAACCTTCAACTACAGGACCAACGATTTCCAAGTGAGATGGGTTAAATGCTAATGCCAAGTGAACTTCGCCACCAGGAGTCATTACATTACTTGAGAAACCTTGATGGTATTTAACGTCGCCAGAACCTTTCTTATGAATAGCTTTACCTTCAAACTCGCCAAACAAGTCTGCAGGGTTTTTACCCATAATATTAACAAGAAGGTTTAAACGGCCACGGTGTGGCATACCAATAACAACTTCTTTACAACCAACAGCACCAGCACGTTGAATGATTTCATTCACCATAGGAATAAAAGATTCACCACCTTCTACACCAAAGCGTTTAGCACCAACGTATTTATTGCCTAGGTATTTTTCAAGTCCTTCTGCAGCGGTTAAACGCTCCAGGAACCCTTTCTTTTGATCATTTGTAAAATTAAGCTGACCACGAACACTTTCAAGACGTTGTTGAATCCAACGCTTTTCTTTTGTGTCCACGATATGCATATATTCAACACCGATTGAACCACAATAGATTGCTTCCATTGCTTCAATCATTTCAGCAAGCGTCGCTTCGCTCTTACCGATCTCAAGATTACCGGTATTGAATACTGTGTCTAGATCTGATTTGGTTAAACCGTGAGCTGAAAGCTCTAAATCTGGAATCTCTTCACGCTTAGCAAGACCTAATGGATCTAACTTAGCTTTTTGATGTCCGCGATTACGATAAGCAGCAATAAGTTGTAAAACGCCAATTTGACGACGTTCATGCTCAGTACTTACCGTACTTTGTACAACAGGTTGAACACGATTAGCATTACGTCCTAGTAATAGGAATTGCTCACGCACAGCGCCGTGTGGTTGGTCACCCTTTGGATATTTATCGAAATATTGGCGCCAGTCCTCAGCTACAGAGGTTGGGGAAGACAGGTACTGCTCGTAAAGTTCTTCAATATACGCTGCACTATCAGCGGAAAGTTCAGTGTCAAGACGCAATGCGTCAGCAACTTCTTGCATTTGTGGACCCATTTCCTATTGCAAAAAATATTACAGGCTGCCTTTTAAGCACACCCATGATGCATAATGCCAAATTGGTAAAAAAGGCATTACTTACCCAACAGGTCTTTAAGACCATGGGGCGTCATACTACCTAGAGAGGAAACTCCATAGGTAATTAATGAATCACAACACCCTCAATGGCATCATCACTCACCTTATACTCGATTAAAACCGAGCAATTTTTTGCAAATCTTTTTAGAAAAATTAACTTTAAAATTAACTTTTCTAAAATGACTTTAACCATAAAAATTAAGCACAGATCTAAGATTGTGCTACTTAAATTAATTTCACTAGTATACGCTTTTTTCACCTATAACTTTGTGGCAAATCGTATCATGTTCTTAACGAACGATTGATTTTTTTGACACATACCACCTATAAATTGGCGAAATACATATGCGATTTTATCTTTTAATATATGGTGCAATATATAAAAACCTCATCTTTTTCGACCAAAGTCTAAAGTTTACATTATAAAGTTAAAAAAAAACGCACATCAAGGATGTGCGTTCTCTATTTGTGCAGAATTAACCCGCTTGATCTAATAGCATATTACGGATGTGACCGATTGCTTTTGTAGGGTTTAGACCTTTAGGACATACTGACACACAGTTCATGATACCTTTACAACGGAACAAACTGAATGGATCGTCAAGACGAGACAAACGGTCTGCAGTAGCAGTATCACGAGAATCAATAATAAAACGGTATGCATTCAACAATGCTGAAGGACCCAAGAACTTGTCAGGGTTCCACCAGAATGATGGACATGAAGTTGAACAACATGCACAAAGAATACATTCATATAAACCGTTTAAGTGTTCACGCTCTTCAGGAGATTGTAAACGCTCTTTAGGTGGAGCTGGTTGGTTATTGATCAAAAATGGCTGAATCTTGTCATATTGATCATAGAATTGGTTCATATCAACAACCAAATCTTTAACTACCGGCAAACCTGGTAATGGACGAATTACGATTTTCTCTGGTAAATCATTTAGGTTTTCTAAACAAGCCAAACCATTTTTACCATTGATATTCACGCCATCCGAACCACAAATACCTTCACGGCAAGAGCGACGGAATGTTAACGTTTCGTCTTGAACTTTCAATGCAAGCAATGCATCAAGCAACATACGGTGCTTGTCAGTCAATTCAAGCTTGAAAGTTTGCATGTACGGCGCTTTATCCTTATCAGGATCATAGCGGTAGATTTCGAATGTACGAGTACCTCTACTCATCTTTATACTCCCGATTAGAATGTACGTGGTGCTGGCGGAATTGCATCAACAGTCAACGGTTTGAAGCGCACTGGCTTATATTCCAAACGGTTATCTGATGAATACCATAACGTATGTTTCATCCACTCATCATCACGGCGACCGTATGAATAAGTTGGGTGATCAGCTGGTAATTCATAATCAACTACAGTATGCGCACCACGACACTCTTTACGCGCAGCAGCTGAAATTAGAGTTGCTTTTGCAACTTCATACAAGTTTTCAACTTCAAGCGCTTCAACACGTGCAGTGTTAAATACTCTAGATTTATCTTTTAAGTGGATATTACGCACACGTGGCTCAAGAGCAAGGATCTCTTTTACACCCTTATCAAGCAATGCTTGAGTACGGAATACACCAGCGTGATCTTGAACGATATCACGAATTGCATCAGCAACTTCTTGAGCATTTTCACCAGAAGTTGAGTCATCCAACTTACGTACGCGAGCAAGTGTTTGCCCTAATACATCTGTTGGAAGAGGTGCATATTCATCACCATGATGCTTAGTTACGTAATCGATAATGTGCTCACCAGCAGCTTTACCAAATACAACCAAGTCAAGAAGTGAGTTAGTACCTAAACGGTTTGCACCATGTACTGATACACAAGAACATTCGCCAATTGCATAGAAACCTTTTACAGGTTTAGTGTAGTTGTCTGTACCCGCTTCAGGTAAGCACACTTGACCATGCATATTCGTAGGAATACCACCCATTTGATAATGGATTGTTGGTACTACAGGAATCGCTTCTTTTGTAATGTCAACGTTCGCGAATTTTTTACCAATCTCAAATACAGATGGTAAACGCTTCATGATTGTATCAGCACCCAAGTGAGTCATATCAAGTAAGATATAATCACCTTTTGGACCACAACCACGACCTTCTTTAATTTCTTGGTCCATAGAACGTGAAACGAAGTCACGTGGAGCCAAATCTTTTAAAGTCGGTGCATAACGTTCCATGAACGGTTCGCCGTCTTTATTACGAAGGATTGCACCCTCACCACGACAACCTTCAGTCAACAATACACCAGCGCCCGCAACACCCGTTGGGTGGAATTGCCAGAATTCCATATCTTGTAATGGAATACCAGCACGAGCAGCCATACCAAGACCGTCACCAGTGTTGATATAAGCATTTGTTGATGCACGGTAAACACGACCAGCACCACCAGTAGCAAATAATGTCGCTTTTGCTTGGAATACTGAAATGTTACCAGTTTCTTGGTCAATTGCTGTTACACCAAGAACATCACCAGCTTCGTTACGAATCAAATCAAGAGCGATCCACTCAACGAAGAATTGAGTACCCATTTTCACGTTGCTTTGATAAAGCGTGTGCAACAATGCATGACCTGTACGGTCCGCAGCTGCACAAGCACGTGGAACTGGTTTATCACCATAGTTCGCAGAGTGACCACCGAACGGACGTTGGTAAATTGTACCATCAGCGTTACGGTCAAACGGCATACCCATGTGTTCAAGTTCATACACAACTTTTGGTGCTTCACGACACATAAATTCAATTGCGTCTTGGTCACCTAACCAGTCAGAACCTTTTACTGTATCGTAAAAATGGAAATGCCAGTTATCTTCTTGCATATTACCTAACGACGCACCGATACCACCTTGAGCAGCTACAGTGTGCGAACGTGTCGGGAAAACTTTAGTGAGTACTGCAACTTTCAAACCTGCTTGAGCAAGTTGGTAAGATGCACGCATACCAGAACCACCACCACCAACGATAACTGCATCGAAAGTGAGGTTTTGAATATTTGAATAATCTTCTTTAGGGGTTATCGCGCCCATGATGTCTTCCTATCAATTCGCCCAGAAAATCTGGATACCCCAGATTGCGTACACAAACACTGCAATAATGACAGCCGTCGTCAGTACAAGGCGTAAACCTTTCGCTGAAGGACCCATTTGACGAGTAGTGACATAGTCAGTAAAAACTTGCCACATACCAATCCATGCGTGTGCGATAAGCGATAAAATTGCCAATAAAGAGAAAATCTTCATTGGTAATGTCATCATGAAACCAGCCCATTGTTGATAGTCAAATCCACCTTTGCAGAGAATCCAACCCAAAAGAACAACAGTATAGGCTGCAAGCACAACCGCACTTACACGCTGGATAAACCAATCACGAGAACCTGAACCAGTTAAACCTGTAGCACTTTTCATTAGAACATAATCCATATAAAGGCTGCGATAATAGCTACCACAGATAAGATCAATGAAATTGTCGCTGCTATACGACCACTTTGCAGTTCTTCAGCAAAACCTAAATCTGCAAGTAAGTGCTTTACTCCAGCAATAAAGTGGAATAACAAGCCGGCTACAAATACCCAAACGATAAAACGTACAAGGATATTTCCAAACACGACATTTTTAACGTAGTCAAATCCTTCTGGTGAAGATAATGATTTATCTAAAATCCATAATAGAACTGGTACTAATAAGAAAACGATGACACCTGATAAACGGTGTAAAATTGATGCAATAGCCACGGGTGAGCGTAAATTTACCGCTAACACCTGACCCATGGACAAATTGACAGGTCTGTTGCTTTTCACAGCGGGCATCCTGTAGGTAGAAACTCCGACCGGAGTTTGTTGAATTAATTCCAAGGAAAGCTGGCATTGTTAGGCAAGCACAGCTCATGCCTAACCTATAAACGACACTGAATTATAAAACGCGAAGTATCAAAATACAAACAATCCACTTTCCCATTTAAGCAAAAAACAATTAAATAAGAATCATTAACAATGATATCACCCTATCAACCCTATTAAAATGGCATGCAGAGTTTCATCATGTTATTGTTTAAAATAACTTTTTATTTAATTTCATTTTTTCTGCAATTTCTTTTAAATAAGCAAATTTTAGACTAAAGATAAAGTCATAAATTCATCATATAAATAGAAAAATGTTAGTAACTGCTCATATTTTAAATAAAAGCTACAATTCAACTAAGTGAAGTTAGTTGGATTCAATACAAATCAGTCAATCTAAAATACATTTGAGAAAGCAATTTTTATTGGAAATAAAATTTTTAATTATTTTAAAGCTGTTCAATTAGCTATTTTTTATACAATTAAACTTAAAAAAACATCAACATTCTTTGTTACAAGTAAATAAAAATAGAGTTTTTTTTGATTAGCAATTTTAAATTAGACCATGAGTTTTATGATTTTTTTAATTGGATTGGCATTTTCTACCGACTTACCATTCCTAATCTTAATTTAAAAATTTGCTTACAATTGTACTGATACTTCATTTTTTTTCTGCACGTTGTTGTTGAATTGACTTATTATACCATCCCGATGCAGTGATTTTACTGACTTTTTTGCTCGGGTCTTGATGACTAACTCTCTGTGAGAACGTTATTTTTTATCCATAAGTATAATTGACAAAATTTCAGTACTCACTAATCTTATAGCAAATTTTGACACCGTCTGATTCGCACATGAGAACATTAGGATTTCGAGTCAGATCAACATTCACCAGGACAGGAGATCTATTGAATGTCTGAAGCAAATGGCAAAAAAGCCGTATTACATCTTGATGGCAAAGAAATTGGTTTACCAATCTACAGTGGCACTTTAGGTCCAGATGTAATTGATGTCAGCAGCATATTGAAAGAAGGTCATTTTACTTTCGATCCTGGTTTTATGGCGACAGCTGCATGCGAGTCTAAAATTACGTTCATTGATGGTGACAAAGGTATTTTATTACACCGCGGTTACCCAATCGACCAGTTAGCAACTCAAGCAGACTATCTTGAAACTTGTTATTTATTATTAAATGGCGAGCTCCCAACTGCTGAACAAAAAACAGAATTTGATGCCAAAGTTCGTGCTCACACTATGGTTCACGACCAAGTTAGCCGTTTCTTCAATGGTTTCCGTCGTGATGCTCATCCTATGGCAATCATGGTTGGTGTTGTTGGTGCATTATCTGCGTTCTATCACAACAACCTTGACATTGAAGACATCAATCACCGTGAAATCACTGCGATTCGTCTAATTGCAAAAATTCCAACGCTTGCTGCTTGGAGTTACAAATACACAGTAGGTCAACCATTCATCTATCCACGTAATGACTTAAATTACGCGGAAAACTTCTTACACATGATGTTTGCTACTCCTGCTGACCGTGATTACAAAGTAAATCCTGTTCTTGCTCGTGCAATGGATCGTATCTTCACGCTTCACGCTGATCACGAACAAAATGCTTCGACATCTACAGTACGTCTTGCTGGTTCTACTGGTGCAAACCCATACGCATGTATCTCTTCAGGTATTTCTGCGCTTTGGGGACCTGCTCACGGTGGTGCAAACGAAGCTGTTCTTAAGATGCTTGATGAAATCGGCAGTGTAGAAAACGTTGCTGAGTTCATGGAAAAAGTAAAACGTAAAGAAGTTAAACTCATGGGCTTCGGTCACCGTGTGTACAAAAACTTCGACCCACGCGCTAAAGTCATGAAACAAACTTGTGACGAAGTTCTTGAAGCATTAAATATCAATGATCCTCAATTAGCGCTTGCTATGGAGCTTGAACGTATTGCATTGAACGACCCGTACTTTGTTGAACGTAAACTTTACCCTAACGTAGACTTCTACTCAGGTATCATCCTTAAAGCGATTGGTATCCCAACAGAAATGTTTACAGTAATCTTTGCTCTTGCACGTACAGTGGGTTGGATCAGCCACTGGTTAGAAATGCACAGCGCACCATACAAAATCGGTCGTCCTCGTCAGCTTTACACTGGCCCGACTCAGCGCGACATCAAACGTTAATATTCGAAAGAAAATTAATGATAAAAAAGCTGCCTTTTGGCAGCTTTTTTATTGGGGTATTTTCAATTCAATTTAAAACTTATTCTTCATCAAACACGCTTAATAAATGATGACTAATTCCATTAGCTCTTAACCAAGCCAACTCATAACTCGCTTTAGCCAAAGCTAGAACACGTCTTTCAAATTCAACCCATATTGTTTTGACTTGAGGTTCTGAAATACCCAAACCACTTTCTGTTGCCAGATGCTTATTTTTTTCACATATTTTCAAAGCATGATAAAGCTTGCGACCTTTACTCGCCCCTTCCATCAACCGAACACGCTTACTTAAAATAAATCCCTCTACATGCTGCAAGTTCGCATGAGGCAACATAGGTACTAGGATTTGATTCAACTGATCATCTAAGCGCTTCCACACAGCCAAGCGTTGCTCTGCTGTATAAGTATTCCATTGAATCACTTCATGGTTAAAACGGCGACAACCACGGCACACCTGATCACCAAAAACTGTTGAACAACGCCCTGCACATGGGGTGAGAGAGAGCATTCGATGATCATTACTCAAAACAAACTCCTTAAATAAACCATATACTTTTTATGGTTTTCTCGCTTATTACACATTTTCGCGCTAAAATATGCGCCTTAAATTTATATCTTAATACATTTGGAGTTTTCCATGAACGCTACTGTAGAACAGCTTGCACCTGTAGAACAGCAAGCGACCGCAGGTTGGGTTGTTGCAGCACTATATCAATTTAAAGAAGTTCAAGATCCTGCAGATCTTCAGCAACGTCTATTAGACTTAGTGAAAACAATTAACCTTTGTGGAACTCTGATTGTAGCAGGTGAAGGAATTAATGGTACTGTTGCGGGCGATCGTGTAGCAATTGATAGTCTCTATCAATTTTTGCTTAATGAAGGTTTTGCTTCTATGGAATACAAAGAATCCCATAGTTCTGACAAACCTTTCCGTAAAATGAAAATTAAACTTAAAGAAGAAATTGTGACTTTAGGTGTGGAGGTTAAACCTCGCGACTTAGTGGGTCACTACCTTGATCCAAAAGAATGGAATGATTTAATCGCACGTGATGATGTAATTTTAATTGATACGCGTAATGACTATGAGTATAAGGCGGGTACTTTCAAAGGTGCAATCGACCCGAAAACTGAGACATTCCGTGAGTTCCCAGAATATGTCAAAAAAGAGCTAGAGCAACATAAAGATAAGAAAATTGCGATGTTCTGCACAGGCGGTATTCGCTGTGAAAAATCAACATCTTTACTTCTTCAAGAAGGCTTCCAAGAGGTTTACCATCTCAAAGGCGGTATCCTTAAATACCTAGAAGAAACCCCTGCTGATGAAAGTTTATGGGAAGGCGAATGTTTCGTATTTGACGGACGTACTGCTGTAACTCATGGCGTCGAGGAAGGCGTAAATATTAAATGTCATGCTTGTGGTTGGCCATTAACTCCAGAAGAGTCAGCTTTAACGAGTTATGAACATGGTGTTTCATGTGTGTATTGCATCGACAAGACAACTGAAAAACAAAAAGCTGGTTTCCGTATGCGCCAGTCGCAAATTGCAGCTGCAAAGCGTAAACGCTTGTAATAAAAAGAGGAGGATCAAATGATCCTCCTCTTCCACCTAATGAATCTATTAAAAATCAATATTATTTATACTGCTCCATAATTTTCTTAAACTCCATACTTACGCAATTCATTGGTGCAACAGTTGGAGATTTCCCAACAACAGCTCTTAACTTCCCATCATTAGAAAAGTCTAATCCAATCTGACTATAGGTATTAATATCTGTATAAGGTCCTGTATTAATTACAATATCTACAATATCTAACTCACCCTCATCAAAAGTAAAGCTCATTCCATCTTCTTGTTCTTGATCTAATAATGCTGATACTGTTTGATTCCCTTTGGTTAAACTCACTTTATTACCTTGTTTTACCAAAACACACTTTTCATCTGAGTCAGCAGCCACCAAATTACTTTCAATGAAATTATTAATAACCTTATCTGAACATTTATTGTATTGCTGCATATTCTCTAATGCAGGAAGTATTTGACAGGCATTCGTATTAAAATTAAAAATCGTTGGTATTGAGCTATTCAAAATATCAACTCTCTTAGGTAATTGAGATAAATTTCCATCTTTAATTAACATTAATAGTGCATCATAGTCTTTAATGTTTTCATTATTCTTAATAGCTTCCAATAAATCTTGAATAGCTTGATGAATAGGGCTATTTGCTTTCATCTCAGCATTAAATAGATCCACATCATTATTAACACCGTACCCCTTTTTAATAAGTTCAGTTACCAAAGCAGAATTTGCAGAATTTAACTTTTCTGTAGCCATGGTTCCAGATTGATACCACGTTGCAGGAACTTGGTTACTGGCATACGCAACGACCATATCCGTAAGCGGATTAATATTTACATTACCCTCACGCTCAACATAACTATAGTAGCTTTGTCCATTAGCTTTTACCTGTAAACGACAAGGAAACTTACTATTGTCTACTTCACCTTGCCATTTACCTTGGGTATTAACATTTACAGTATTTTTAAAACCGTTCCCATCTTTACAAATTGCTGTTACATTTGCACCATTCAAAGCAGAAGTTGAAAATGCTGTACCAGAGATTAATTTATAAGTAACTTCATTTTGATTAGATTGTGAAATTTTCGCTTCACTAACACTGTTACTATTTTCACCACCACAAGCTGTAAGTAATATTACTGAGAGCAAGCCACTAATTTTACAAATTATATTCATATTAAATCGCATTGTTATAACACTAAAGATTTTTATATCGATCATGGACTAATACATGATGATAGGTAAATTAAACTCTATTAAAAGCATAATTATTAAAATAACAATAAATATTATATATAAATAAAATTAATGTAAAAATATTATTATACTCAATTACCTATTAAAAAATTCAGGTAATAAAAAACGCCCTAGGAAGGACGTTATTTATTATTTCTTCTAATAAATTAATTTGGAGTATGGTACATCAAATATAATTCATTCAAATTATCTGGAATTTCTTCTGCCAGTTCATCCATTAACTGTCCATTACGACGGAAAGATTCCATCTGCGGATCTTCTTCATCAATTCCACTAAATACCATCATTGGTAAAGTTAAATCAATTAATTGTTCTTCATGTTCAGGGGCAAACCATGCCTCTTCATTTAAGAACATTGCATCAACAAATCCCACACTCCAGTCGCCTAAGCTAGATTCAACATCAGCTTCTTCAATTTCAAATGGAAATACAATTCCATTCTCATTTGCTAAGTCTTGTCGAATTGACTCTAACCACGCCTTGATTTGCTGAATAATTTCAGCAGGAACCTTTTTATGGTTATTATCAAACAGCTCATCTAACCAACGGTCAAACTGAGGGCCTACTGCAATTGCACACAGAAAACCATGAGTTGCAGCGAAATCTAGACCATACTCATTGTGGTCTCCATCTAGATATTCACTTAATTGGTCTAAATCTAACGCACTCATTGTGTTACCTGACTATAAAAAAGAAATCTACGATAGCATAGCATTTAAGCTGACGATGCCCTATTCAGATTTGATTAGTCTTCATCATCAAGATCATCATCGTCTAAATCGTAATCAAAATCTTTCAACTCACGCTCTAAACGGCGTTGAGCCAATAGATCATCAATTAATCTACGTTTTTCTAATGATTCTTTCGCAGTGATTTTGCCTGATGACTCATCAAAACCGACATCATCATCATCACCGTAGTTATCATCTAGTTCAAAATCTGTAGAAGACACTAAAACTACCTCTAATGAAAAAATGTGAATGGGTCTAGGCGCTATTTATCTCTCTTACAGAATCATGTCAAGTTTTATTTATATTTTTTTCATTAAACTGCATATTTGTACTTTTTTTCACCCGAAAAATTGTGTATTTATAAAACTCAACTATTTTTTTGATCAAGAAAAAATTCTATGATCTTTTCGATGATTTAAGCTTGAAAAAAATGATTTTAGCCCAATATTCAAAAAACAGACGTGAATTCAAAGATATTTTTTATTTAACGGTTACCGATCAAACCCAAAACATTTCAAGCAAATTGTGCTATCATGCACGGTTTTTCACTGCCACAGATTCAACGAAGAGTAAGCAAAGATGAGCGATATGCATTCCCCTACTTCTCAAGTAGCGGCTCTGATTAGCCGAGGCAAAGAACAAGGTTACTTAACTTACGCTGAGGTTAACGATCATCTGCCGGACTCGATTACTGAAAGCGAACAGATTGAAGACATTATTCAAATGCTTCAAGACGTTGGTATTCCTGTACACGAGCGTGCACCTGAATCTGACGATACCATGTTCGGTGAGTCAACTGACACAGCCGATGAAGTTGCTGAAGAAGAAGCTGCTGCCGTACTTGCATCGGTTGAAAATGAGCCTGGACGTACGACAGATCCTGTACGTATGTACATGCGTGAAATGGGTACAGTTGAACTGTTAACCCGTGAAGGTGAAATCAGCATTGCAAAACGTATTGAAGAAGGGATCCGTGATGTCCTTAACTCAATTGCGTACTGGCCAAATGCTGTTGAAGTTGTATTAAAAGAATATAATGATTTCTTGACTGGCGAACGTCGCCTTGCCGATATTTTATCTGGCTATCTTGATCCGGAAACTGACGAAGATATTCCTGAAGTTCTAGAAGAAGAAACTGAACTTGAAGAAGATGATGCGCCAGCTACACCAGCAAAAGAAGTTAAGCTTGACGATGACGAAGAAGATGAAGAGTCAGAAAGCGACGATGATTCTGAAGGTGAGTCTGGTCCAGACCCTGAAGTTGCAAAGATTCGTTTTAATGAACTTGAATCTGCATGGACTAAAACAAAAGGTATTATTGAGAAACATGGCCGTAACAGCCCTGAAGCAGACGAAGCTTTAGAAGCGTTAGCTACTGTGTTCATGATGTTTAAATTTACACCACGTTTATTCGATATCATTTCTGAAATGATTCGTGGCACACATGAACAAATTCGTGCCAATGAACGTGAAATCATGCGTTATGCAGTACGTCGTGGCCGTATGGACCGTACTCAATTCCGTACATCTTTCCCTAAGCAAGAATCTAATCCAGCTTGGTTAGATGAACAGATTGCTAAAGCTCCTGCTGAAATCAAGGCGCATTTAGAAAAGGTTCGTCCGGATGTTTTAGCATTCCAGCAAAAGATTGCAGATATTGAGAAAGAACTTAATTTAAGCGTTGCTGAAATTAAAGATATTTCTAAGCGTATGGCGATTGGCGAAGCGAAAGCGCGTCGTGCTAAAAAAGAAATGGTAGAAGCCAACCTTCGTTTGGTAATTTCGATTGCGAAAAAATACACCAACCGTGGTTTACAGTTCCTTGACTTGATTCAAGAAGGGAACATTGGTTTGATGAAAGCTGTAGACAAGTTTGAATATCGTCGTGGTTATAAATTCTCGACTTATGCAACTTGGTGGATTCGTCAGGCGATTACCCGTTCGATTGCCGATCAGGCTCGTACAATTCGTATTCCTGTACATATGATTGAAACGATTAACAAGATCAACCGTGTATCTCGTCAATTGTTACAAGAAATGGGCCGTGAACCGACACCTGAAGAATTAGGTGAACGTTTAGAAATGGACGAAGTTAAGGTTCGTAAGGTACTTAAAATTGCCAAAGAACCGATTTCAATGGAAACACCTATTGGTGATGATGAAGATTCGCATCTCGGTGATTTCATTGAAGATCAAAACATCACTTCTCCAATTGATGCTGCGACTTCAGAAGGCTTAAAAGAAGCAACACGTGAAGTTCTTGAAAACTTAACTGAACGTGAAGCAAAAGTATTGAAGATGCGTTTTGGTATTGATATGCCAACCGATCACACACTAGAAGAAGTGGGTAAGCAGTTTGACGTAACACGTGAACGTATTCGTCAGATTGAAGCGAAAGCGTTGCGTAAATTACGCCACCCTTCTCGTTCTGAACACTTACGTTCTTTCTTGGAAAATGACTAAGTTTTGAAGGCTTGAAATTTCAAAACTAAGCCCCATTTAATAGAAAGAGCTATAAACGCCTGCGATAATGCAGGCGTTTCAAATCATGAGGTAACTTATGTTAGACCGCACTCCATCTCGCGAACTACAAGAACATCTTTGGGTATTTCCGATGGATTATCCAATTAAACTTATTGGCGATGCGGGTGAAGAATTACGTGTTGCTGTAGTTGATATTTTGGTGAAACATTTCCCAGACTTCGACCACTCAACACTAAAAGTTCAAGAATCTCGCACCGGCAAGTATCATTCTTTAACAGCACAATTGCGCTTTGAAGAATTAGAACAAGTTCATGCACTTTATGCTGACTTGGCTGCTTGTCCGCAGATTAGAACTGCGCTTTAATTTTAAGTTCTTCAATCAATACCACAGTTAGACATTCTTACTGTGGTATTTTTTTGGAAATTTTTAAGCCATTCAACAATGAAAAAACAATACAAATATTTAGAACTCCTACTATAAAATCCTTTAAAATTACAGGGTTTTCGGCTTCTATCTTGCAGATATTAACGGGCCGCATAAACTAACTTATAGGAATATATTGTGATGAGCCTTGATAAACCTAACTTGATCATTCGCCAATGGAACGATTTACAAGATTATCAAAGCAAGTTTGAAACCATGAAACTCTTAACAAATGAGCGTGATCAAGATACGCCTGATGAGTTATGGTTACTTCAACATCATAATGTCTTAACACAAGGCCAAGCTGGCAAACCAGAGCACATTTTAATTTCATCAGACATTCCGGTAGTACAAACCGACCGTGGCGGGCAAGTAACTTGGCATGGACCTGGTCAACTGGTGGCTTACTTTATGTTTGATCTTAATCGGTTAAAATGGAACGTACGTACTTTGGTCAGTTTTGCTGAACAATTTATGATAGATGTTTTGAAAAAGTATGGAATTGAAGCTTATGCCAAGCCAGATGCACCTGGAGTATATGTAGATGGCCGCAAGATTGGTTCCTTAGGTTTTAAAATTCGCCGTGGCCGTAGTTACCATGGATTAGCACTCAATCTGGACTGTGCCTTAGATGGATTCCAGACCATCAATCCTTGCGGCTATGCAGGCTTGGAAATGGTCCGTATACAAGATTTAGTGACTCCTTATCCATCATTTGGTCAACTTTGTCAGGACTTTATTGAGTATATTAATAGCACTGGGTACTTTAATGACCCTAAAGTCAAATATGAATAAATCGCTTTGCGATGAAATAAAAATGGATTAGAGTAATTACTCTAAATTTGCTTTCGCATAATTTTAACAAGGGATACGCGAGTGATTTCGACAAAAGCGGTAAAGCCGACGCTGCAGCTTGCCTACGTTAAGCTCATGATGGATGTTATTGGTCGTGGCTTAGTCATGGCAAGTCAAGTGGACTCTGAAATACAAGAGGAAGTATCTAAATTTCCTGTTCACTTTGTACTTTCAATGAATGTTTTCCCGAATGGACCAGCATTTTTTGCTCGAGTGACAGAGGACAAACAGCTAGAACTACTTCAAAGAGCTGAAAAAAAACCAGACTTAACGATTACCTTCAAACATGTCACTCATGCCTTTTTAGTGTTTTCTTTTCAAGAAAGTACCGCTCAGGCATTTGCCAATGACCGAATGATTGCCGATGGTGATGTATCTGCTGCTATCCGCTTGGTACGCTGCCTAAATAAAATGGAATCTCTTATCTTACCTAAATTGGTTGCTTCACTAGCAGTCAAAGAATACCCAACCGAACTTACCCTAAAAGAAAAATTCAACGAGGCTGCAAATATTTACTTAAAAGTAGCCAAGTCCTATTTCAAGCGGAGCGCATAACATGGCCAAACCATATTACGAATTCTTTTGTCCTGTAAAAGTCATTGCTGGTAATGCTGCGCTAGAACACATTCCATTTGAGCTTGCAACTTTAGGTGCAAAACGCCCTCTTATCATTACAGACAAGGGTGTTCGCGCAAATGGCTTATTAAATCCGATTGAAGCTGCATTTAGTACAACCGATGCTGTTATTGGTCATGTTTTTGACGATGTACCACCCGACTCAAGTTTAGAAGTCGTCCGTCTTGCAGCAGAAGCTTATCGCGCAAACAAATGTGATGCGATTATTGCTGTAGGTGGCGGTTCAGTCATAGACACTTCTAAAGCAACTAACATTTTAGTGTCTGAAGGTGGAAATGACTTATTGCAATATGCAGGTGCTCACAACCTACCGAAACCATTAAAACCATTTTTTGTGATCCCAACAACCTCTGGCACTGGTTCTGAAGTAACAATGGTTGCCGTGGTTTCAGATACTCAAAAGAATGTTAAGTTAGCATTTGCTTCTTATTATTTAATGCCACATGCAGCGATTTTAGATCCACGCATGACGCTTACATTACCTCCTCATTTAACAGCAATGACAGGTATGGATGCCTTAACACATTGTGTTGAAGCCTATACATGTCTGGCTGCCAATCCATTGAGCGATGCTTATGCAAGTGCAGGAATTAAAAAGATTAGTGAAAATCTCTTTAATGTCTTAGAAAACCCAAATGACTCGCAAGGCCGTTTAGAGTTAGCTCAAGCTTCCACAATGGCGGGTATCGCATTTTCTAATTCAATGGTCGGCCTAGTTCACTCTTTAGGACATGCTTTAGGTGCTGTTGCTCACCTACCTCACGGTTTATGCATGAACTTATTCTTACCTTACGTACTTGAATACAATAAACAAGTAAATGGTCAGAAAATTGGTGAGTTACTGTTACCACTCGCTGGTGCAGATATTTACGCACAAACGCCTGCAACCCAGCGCGCAGATAGAGCAATTACGACAATCTTAGCAATGCGTGATCGCCTATTTACTTTAACAAAGCTACCACGCACTCTACGTGAAACAGGTAAAGTAACTGAAGCACAGCTTGATGAAGTTGCAGAAAAAGCACTAAATGATGGCTCAATTATTTATAACCCGAAAGAAGCAAGCTTAAAAGATATCCGAGATATCTTAGAAAAAGCTTGGTAATTCGATAAGTTAAACTCAAAAAATCTTATGAAGGTCTGATTTATATATTAAATCAGACCTTTTTTATGACTAAGAATTTTTATTCATTATTTTATTTGAAATATGTGGCAAAAAATTTGCTAAAAAATAGATGAAAGTACTGACAATTTATATCAATTTAGGATAGATTGGCGCACTTTATCTTTTTCTGTAGGGGGGATCGTTCGTCTCAAACGATCCTTAACACCAAGCTGATCCTTGATCAACGATTATGAGGATAACGCCGTTGACAAATTTATCTGGGACTAAACCAACAGGCAAGCTTCAAAAGAATCTTGTACTTTGGCATATTGTTATTATTGGTTTAGCTTACATTCAGCCATTAACGTTATTTGATACTTTTGGTTTAGTGTCAGAACGAAGTGGCGGTCATGTACCAACTTCCTACATTTTTGCATTAGTCGCAATCTTATTAACATCGATCAGTTATGGACATATGATTAAGCGCTACCCTTCTTCTGGGTCGGCCTATACGTATGCTCAAAAATCAATTCACCCTAATGTTGGCTTTATGGTGGGTTGGTCTTCTTGGTTAGACTATCTACTGTCACCGCTTGTTAATATTATCTTGGCAGATATTTACCTAAGAGCTCTTTTTCCAGAAGTAAATAACTGGTTATGGGTGATTGGTTTAACAACACTCATGACTGTTATTAATTTATTTGGTGCACGGTTCGTTGCACGTTTTAACAGTACGATTGTTGTTATTCAGCTTGGCGTAATTTTTTACTTTGTTTATCAGGTATATACTTTACTTACTCAAGGTGTATATGCAGATGGAACTTTAAATCCAGATAAAGCAGCATTGTGGTCATTAACTCCTTTTTGGAACGATATAACGTCTGTCAGTTCTTTAATTGCTGGCGCGACTGTACTCTGCTTCTCTTTTACCGGATTTGATGCTTTATCTTCTCTTGCTGAAGAAACAAAAGATGCAGAAAAAACGCTACCAAAAGCTATCTTTTCTACAGCATTACTTGCAGGTATTATTTTCATTGTAAGTACTTACTTCATCCAATTATATTTCCCAAGTAACCCAAACACTTACTTTAATCCTTTAGATGAATCACAACCTGTGATGGTCGCTGCGATTGGTAGCTTGATGTTTAAAACTTTGGTTTTATATTTTGCTGTAGTCGCTGTGATGGCATCAGGTATTTCTGCCCATGCGGGTGTATCACGTTTAATGTATGTGATGGGACGCGATGGTGTCATCAATAAGAAATTATTTGGTCATATCAGTCCAAAACTGCACACTCCAACTTACAATATTCTTATTGTTGGTGTGGTTGCTTTATCTGCTGGCTTTTTAGATCTTGAGCATATTGTTAACTTAATTAGTTTTGGTGCTTTAACTGCTTTTAGTTTTGTTAACTTCTCTGTGATTTCTCGCTATGCATTAAGAGATGGCAAAAACAAAACACCTAAAGACATCATTAATTATATTATTGTACCAACGCTTGGTTTTGCCAGTGTGTTTATGATGTGGTTAGAGATTGATAAGCTTGCCTTACAAATTGGCTTAGCTTGGGCCGTTATTGGTGTAGGTTATCTTGCCTATAAAACTAAAGGCTTCAAATATAATGCTCCGCAACATAACGAGCATGAGTAATAAAAAAGGCGCTTAAAGCGCCTTTTTTATGGTCAAATTAACCGTAAATTTTATTCACAATGCTTTGTACACGTTGAGCATAAAGTTTTGCTGTTTCGAGATCACCCGTTGGAACCTCTTGCGCACTTGCATCAGAAGGTGATTGAACTAAAAGCCCAACTGAACCACCTAAGTTGTTTACATCTTCACGTGTTGCATCTTTCGTATTTGCTGGTGATAAACCAAGGCTCACCCAAATTCCACCATGCTGTGATGCTAAAGTTTGTAATTGGATAAGAGTTACTTGCTTATCCCCATTTAAGCTCGCGCTGTTTGTGAAGCCAGCAAATACTTTATCTTGCCAACCACGTGTAAACCATACTTTTGAAGTTGCATCAGCGAACTTTTTAAACTGCCATGGCGCTGTTCCCATATAAGTAGGCGCACCAAAAACAATCCCCTTTGCATCATTTAATGTCTGCCAATCTTGATCAGTAATATTACCTTCCTGATCAATTTGAACGAGCTGAGCATTAATCTCGTTTGCAAACGTTTCAGCAACTACTTTTGTATGGCCATAACCAGAGAAATATACAACCGCGATATTAGAGTTAGACATGGGAGAAAACCTTTGTTTTATTAAATTCCACTTTATGATATATTTTAGAAACTAGGTGTCAATTAGTTACTAATTGGTAACTAGGGTAATTTTTCAAAAAATTATAGGTAAATGGTATGAATGAATGTCTAAAATATAATATTTTTCAACAACATTGCCCTGCTCGTTTATTTTTTGAAAAAATTGCAGATAAATGGGTTTTATTGATTTTAAATGTTCTTGAGGAAGAAACTCAACACTTCAATTTGCTCAAAAAGAATATTCAAGGTATTTCTCCTAAAGTCTTATCACAGAAGTTAAAAATGTTGGAGAGAGACGGTTTCATCGAACGTAAAATTCAGAATACCTCCCCAATTCGTGTTGATTACTCACTTACTTCTTTAGGGCAAAATGTTGCTTCAATGGCATTCCAATTAAAGGAATGGGCCGAAACCAATATTGAGCAAGTTTTAGCAGCCCAAATAACTTATGATGAAAAAATACTAGAACAGGCTTAAATAGATTTAGACAAAAATAAGGCCACAACTGTGGCCTTATTTTTATTTAAAACTTAGTTATTTATCCTAAGTTTTTGAAACCTTGCTGACGCCATGCTTCATAAACAATGACGGCTGTGGCATTAGACAAATTTAAACTTCTTGAATTTTCAGCCATCGGCAATCGAATCCATTGTTCTTGCGGAAACATTAAGCGAACATGCTCGGGCAAACCACGCGTTTCCGGCCCCATCAATAAAGCCACAGATCGATTTAAATCAACTGTATGCGGGGTTGCAGAACCTTTAGTAGTGAGCGGAAAAACATGCTCAACACCTTTAGCTTTTAAGTCTGCAAGACATAGTTCAATATTGTCCCAAATCTGCATACGCGCCCATTCATGATAGTCCAATCCTGCACGCTTGAGCTTTTTATCATCTAGCTCGAAACCCAAGGGTTTGACTAAATGCAACTGTGCGCCCGTATTAGCACATAAACGAATGATATTGCCTGTATTGGCAGGAATTTCAGGCTCGTATAGGACAACATGAATCACAAATTTTCTCGACTTTAATAACAAACAATAAATTCAGATGAACTTATTGCCATTTTAACTGTTCACGTAAACTCACTACTTCACCAATAATGGTTAAAGTCGGCGCTACGATATGATGTTCAGACACTTTAGTCGCAATATCGGCTAATGTTCCAACGATAACTTTCTGTTCTGGTGTGGTTCCTTTAGAGATTAAAGCCACTGGCATATCAGCACGTTGACCATGAGCAATAAGTTGCTCACAAATACGCTCCAATCCAACCAATCCCATATATAAAACTAAAGTTTGATTTTCATAAACCAGTTCATTCCAAGGGAGTTCAGGTGAACCTTCCTTTAAATGCCCAGTTAAGAAACGAACACTTTGTGCATAGTCACGATGTGTTAGCGGAATACCCGCATAAGCGGAACAGCCTGATGCTGCTGTTATGCCCGGTACTACTTGGAAAGTGACATTTGCTTCAACAAGCTCTTGAATCTCTTCACCACCACGGCCAAAGATAAACGGATCACCACCCTTCAAACGACAAACACGTTTTCCCTGTTGAGCATATTCAACCAGTAAAGCATTAATACCGTCTTGTGGAACCGAGTGATTTGAACGGGCTTTACCGACATAAATCTTAGTCGCATCACGGCGGCAAAGTTCTAAGATGGGTTCAGACACCAAACGATCATAAATCACAACATCTGCTTGTTGCATAAGACGTAATGCTTTTAATGTCAGTAGCTCAGGGTCACCCGGCCCAGCACCTACCAAGTAAACCTCACCTTTAGGCGCGGTCCATTCTGTTAAGGCTTGCTGAATTAAATCATTTGCCACGTCCAGATTGTCATTAAAAACTTGTTCTTTTAATGGACTGGCATATAAGTTTTCCCAAAAGATTCGGCGCTCATCGGGGTTTGTAATCTTTTCTTTTACCTGCTTACGCCATTGACCTGAAAACTCAGCGAGTTTCCCCATACCATGTGGAACTATTGTTTCTATTTGAGTACGAAGTTGTCTAGATAAGACTGGCGATGCACCATTTGAAGCCACAGAAATGATCAATGGAGAACGGTCAATAATCGCTGGAACCATAAAACGGCAGTGTGGAATATCATCTACACTATTAACCAACAAATTACGCGCTTCACAGTGTTCAAAAACGGCTTTGTTCACTTGGGCATCATTAGTCGCAGCGATCACTAAGCGATAAGGGGTATTTAATATTTTTTCGACAAAGGACTCGACAAAATACTGCCCACCTGTCGTTTTGACTAACTGTAAAAGCTGCTCTTCAATCGCAGGAGCAATAATATCAATTACTGCTCCCGCTTTCGCTAATAAGTTTGCTTTGCGCAACGCAATATGCCCACCACCCACAATCAGACAACGTTGCTCTTGCAACTTTAAAGAGATTGGAAAAATATCCACCTTAAACCTCTACATTAATCATCTGATTATGTTTAAGCAAAAACCGTGCACAATTTAGATGCAAAGCTTAATCAATAAATGTTAAACCACCCATATATGGGCGTAATACTTCTGGAACCTCGATAGAACCATCTTCACGTTGGTAATTTTCCATTACTGCAAGCAAAGTACGTCCAACTGCTAGACCAGAACCATTTAATGTGTGCACCAATTCGGTCTTCTTTTGATCCATTCTGTAGCGTGCTTTCATACGGCGTGCTTGAAAATCACCCATATTAGAGCAGCTTGAGATTTCACGGTAAGTATTTTGACTTGGAACCCAAACTTCTAGGTCGTAAGTTTTAGTCGCACCGAAACCCATATCCCCACCACAGAGCAAAATTTTGCGGTATGGCAAACCAAGTGCCTGCAAAATGCCCTCAGCATGTGCAGTAAGGTCTTCAAGTGCCTGCATAGAAGTTTCAGGTTTAACGATTTGCACCATCTCAACTTTATCAAATTGATGCTGACGAATTAAACCACGGGTATCGCGACCATAAGAACCAGCTTCACTACGGAAACACGGTGTATGCGCTGCATATTTTAATGGCAAGCGTTCGGTATCAATAATCTCATCACGAACGAAGTTAGTAACAGGAACTTCTGCTGTAGGGATAAGGTAATATTCTTTTTCACCTTGAAGTTTGAACAAATCTTCTTCAAATTTTGGTAACTGACCCGTACCACGAAGTGAATCAGCATTTACCAAATAAGGCACATAAGCTTCTGTATAACCATTCTTTAAAGTATGAGTATCAAGCATGAACTGAGTTAAAGCACGTTGTAGGCGCGCTAAAGAACCTTTCAACACACTAAAACGTGAACCAGTCAATTTAGTCGCAGTTTCAAACTCTAAACCGCCCATCCACTCACCTAAGTCAGTATGATCTTTGATTTCAAAATCAAACTGACGAGGCGTACCCCATTTTGAAATTTCAACGTTATCATCTTCATCTTTACCAGCAGGAACAGACTCATCTGGTAAGTTAGGGATGCTAAGCGCTTTTTGTTCAATCTCGTTTTGGAGCTCTGACAAAGCCACTTCAGCAGCTTTGATTTCATCACCAATCGCTTGCATACGCGCCATGATTTCAGAAGCATCACCACCGGATTTTTTAATCTGACCCACTTGTTTTGCACCGGCATTACGTTCTGCCTGCAATTTTTCAGTTTTTGATTGCAAGTCTTTACGGCGAGTTTCTAAAGAAGCCCATTCTTGAACATCTAATTGAACACCACGTTTTGCCAAAGCCGCATTAACAGCTTCAATATTATTTCTGAGTAACTTAGGGTCGATCATAATCAATCATAATATGGGTAAAAAACTGGCTATAGTGTAAGGCCTTCACACTAAAAAATATAGTGATCATCTTCATAACGAATAGCTTTCACACAATTGTTAGAATAGATCACCTATTTTAGAACTTATACTTTGGCACACTCGGTAAATACTCAGGTTTAATGAATTTACTCGCTTCAAAATATGGCAGCGTTAATTCAGACATTCCTTCGGCATAAGAAGCCAACTCATAAATTGGATAGACAAAAACAATCCCATTTGCGCCATAGTAGAAATTATCACTTAATTGCAGTTTTTCACGGCTGATATTGTGCTCTTGAAGCCAATTTGTATTCGCATCAAAAAGTGCATCAACTAATTGTTTTTCGACATCTGGCTGAATGAGTTCGGCAACAGTAATATGTTTTTTATTTAATAAATCAAAAGTCACGAACTCTTGATGTGACATGCCATGTGCTGCACCAACAGAATACGAATAGGTCTGTAATGCAAAGGTTGCAAGATTATAATTTTGCCCTAAATAGCGAACATAAATTGCACTTTGACTCGAACGAGGCTCGCCTTCAGGCACTTCGAGTGGCTGATCAGCCAAATTTGCAAAAGCATTCGGATCTGCTTTCTTTATTCGATTAGTGAAGTAATCATTTATCCACTTCTGATTGGTTTGTACTGTTTGAAAGTCATACTCAGTACAACCATCTTCTAAACAAACTTTTGATTTTGGCAATTTTACTGGGATTACTTTTGCCTGAATTACAGGAACACCAGCCTCTTTAGTTTCTTTAACTTTTGCAGTCGAAGCAGCCTGCTCTTCTTTGGCTGTCGACTTTGGTTGGCAACCACTCACAATTGCCATTGCAGCCATTAATGGAAGAATACAAATAATTTTTTTATCGTAAAGTCGCATAATAATCCCCATGAATTTACCTCTATCACTATACAAAGCGTCCGATCGAGGTGGGGTTAAAAAATGTATCTATCTCTCTTATATAAAAAAAGCTACCGTGAAAGGTAGCTTTTTTGAAGAGGCTTTAATTATTGGTCAATAATATCTGTGCCTTTTGGTGGCGTAAAGTTAAAGACAGATGCTGGAATTGAAGCATTTACTTTCACGTTCTTAAAGCGCACATAGGTGGTCTGACCTAATGAGTCTTGTAACACCATAAGCGTAGGTGCTTTATTTGCTCCAAAACTAATTGTTAAGCTTTGGAAAGCGCCATCTTCTTTTTTAGGGAATAATGTGAAATAAAGTTTTGATTTATCGGGTTGCGTTACACGATAAGATTTCATGATTTGATTGGTATTACCAGAAAGTAATAATGCGGGTGTGTCTGCAACCTGATCATCTAAGCTTTGGCGGACCGCTTGTTGTAAATCTGGATCATAGATCCAAACTGTTTTCCCGCTCGTTACAATCGTTTGTTTAGCAGGACTTACTGTTTCCCAATAAAATTTCCCCGGACGTTCAACTTTCATTGAGCCTTTGAATGTCTGGTTCATATGCTGTGCACTTAAACTCTTTTTCTGTGCCACAGTTTTTGTATTGGCTTTCGTTGTTTGTTCAAAATCGGCAGTCAAACGCTGTAATCCTGATAACTGATTAACCAGGTTCCCAATTGCCTGTTGCTCCGGTGCTGCTACAGGCGCAGCAAACACTGTAGTACTCATTACAGGAGCAAGCACTGACGCGCTGAGTGTAATAGCACACATAGTTTTACGAAGCATATTCATGTCATCACCTTTTTAGTTGCTGTAAGACAACTTGCCATCTTCCAAAGTTATGAAACTTAGCAAGCTCTTAATTCAAGACTCATATTAACCGACAAACTCTGTGCTAATCATTGAGAAAATAAGATATTTTGTTATGTTATTCATGTTGTTTGTAGAATTTCATTCATCATGATGAAGATACACTAGATTAAATTCCATAAAAAAAGCCCACAAAATGTGGGCTTTTTTTGAAGCTAAAACTTATACAGTTTCAACTTTTACGTAGCGACGGCCAAATTGACCTTTCACTTCGAATTTTACTACGCCGTCAGCAGTAGCAAATAAAGTATGGTCACGGCCCATACCAACATTTGCACCAGCGTGGAACTCAGTACCACGTTGACGAACGATGATGTTACCAGCAGTTACAGCTTGACCGCCGTAAACTTTAACACCTAACATTTTTGGGTTTGAATCACGACCGTTCTTCGTCGATCCACCGGCTTTTTTAGTTGCCATGTCTCTTACTCCTCGTGATTAGCCTGAAATACCAGTAATTTTCAACTCAGTGAACCATTGACGGTGACCTTGTTGTTTACGGTAGTGTTTACGACGACGCATTTTGATAATGCGGATTTTGTCGTGACGACCATGGCCAACCACTTCTGCAGTTACTTTAGCGCCAGCTACAACTGGAGCACCGATTTGAATGCTGTCACCGTTTACAACCATTAATACATCATCAAATGTAATAGTCGCGCCAGATTCAGCTTTCAATAATTCAACTTTAAGGGTTTCACCCTCAACTACACGGTGCTGTTTACCACCGCTTTGGATTACTGCGTACATAATGTACTCCAATTAGCCCGTGTCGTCGTGCCGATAAGGGATATATCGATCTTAAAACGCTCGCCACTGGGGTTATATAAGGCGACAGATTTTAAGTGAAATTTGATCAAACGACAAGTATTTTCTATTTATCAGTGGCTCCTATTCCCCTCTTTTTACAAAATCAACAGACAGCTTCGAGTGGAATTTAGCAGTTTTCATTGATTCTGAATGAAAATTAAAATACAGTTCCAAACACAAATTGCGACAAGAACAAGTTGTATTAATGCTGATGTCATTAAATTTATTGTTTTGCCGGAAATATCATGTTTTGCTTAAATAAAGAACAAAGAACGCATAAAGACAATAGAAATGATTAATATCAGCCACTTGTTTACCTGTGCAACACATCTTTAATTGTTACACTAACGCCACTTATCTACCAATACGGGGTTTTTCTTCATATGGTCATCGATTTCAAGCAAGACATTCTTGCGCCTGTTGCCTCAGACTTTGCTGCGATGGATCACTTGATTAATGAAGGAATTAGCTCAAAAGTCGGTTTAGTCATGTCTGTCAGCAAACATGTAGTTGAAGCTGGCGGAAAGCGTATGCGTCCGATTATGTGTTTACTGGCGGCTCGCGCTTGTGGTCTAGACCACATGCAAAATGCTCAACGTCTGGCTGCAATCATTGAAATGTTGCATACCGCGACATTAGTCCATGATGATGTGGTAGATGAATCTGGGCTTCGTCGTGGTCGACCTACAGCAAATGCGACATGGAACAATCAAACAGCTGTATTAGTCGGTGACTTCCTGATTGCCCGTGCGTTTGATTTGCTGGTCGATTTAAATAACATGACTTTATTGAAAGACTTTTCAACAGGTACATGTGAAATTGCTGAAGGTGAAGTATTACAACTTCAATCACAGCATCAACCCGATACAACAGAAGAAACATATTTAAAAATTATTCACGGTAAAACGTCTCGCCTGTTTGAGTTGGCTACAGAAGGCGCTGCTATTCTGGCTGGACAAGAAGCATATCGTGAACCTTTAAGATTGTTTGCCGGTCATTTTGGTAATGCATTCCAAATTATTGATGATATTTTAGACTACACTTCAGATGCTGAAACATTAGGTAAAAATATTGGTGATGATTTAATGGAAGGTAAGCCAACTTTACCGTTAATTTCTGCATTAGCACACTCAACAGGTGAAGAGCATGCGATTATTCGTCGCAGCATTGCAACTGGTGGAGTGGACCAATTATCTCAGGTCATAGAAATTGTACAGAAGTCTGGTGCTTTAGATTATTGTCACCAACGTGCCCAAGAAGAAACAGAAGCAGCACTGCAAGCTTTATCAAACCTACCTGATACACCGTATCGTCAGGCTTTGATTAACTTAACTCAGCTTGCGTTACATCGAATACAATAGATATTATTTTGCCTATGCATATAAATTATTCAGATCTTTTTTTAAAAATACAGAAACAGCTTGAGGATTCTCAAGCTGTCATTGACGAAAATCTACTCATTGAGTTAGTCAATGCAATTCGTCCATCCGATCCTCAAAATACGGATGAGATAAAGCAAAAAATTCAGGCTTTAATTGAAAGCCTATTACGCACACCCACAGCTCCCTTCCTGCTACAAACTTTTTTATTACGTCTAATTAATCGCTATAAACAAGTCAGCCTATATGCTGATAGCGGAATTTTGTCTTTAGATGGTTTTTGGAACCAGCTAGGACAAAGACTCGGAGCACATTTTTTACCGTTAATCGAAGATTCAAGCCAACTCAAAATATTAATTGGTAGAATTTTCTATTTAGAAAGTGACAAAATTTGGCTCAATAATATTGATGAGGAAGATTGGGCAAATCTATTTGGTCTTATTGGACAAAGCCAAAGTAATGTAAATGAAAAGCTTGTCATTCAAAGTGAAATGATTAAAGCAATTACCGTTTTATCTTATCGAATTAGTGGAATTGGTCTTTACCCCGAATTTATTAATGCTCAACCAGAATTAACTGAATATGAATCACCATTTTTAGTTCAAAACCGTGAAATTGTTGAATTTATCGAGAAATACAAAAAACAAGAACTTTTTGAACATGAAATTGCGGTGACCTCCCCTCCAGATGCTTCACAAGCATTTGTTATGCTGGAACAGTGTCGAGATGTGGTTTTAAAGATTCGCCGTGCCACCAAAAGAATTGGTGTCAGCTTAAGCTTAACTTATTTATTATCGTTACTTGAGCAGTGCCTCGATCGAATTGAATTACTGCTTTATTTGGTTGTAGATAACACTAAAGGAAAATATGTCTCTTTAGGACATCTGATTTCCGATTTAACCAAAGCGCACTATAGTGAAAAAAGTGTTCGCTCTTTATTAAGTACAACAAGTGAACTTATTGCCTTTCAAGTGACTGAAAATGCCAGCCGAACAGGTGAACATTATGTAAGTACTGATACAAAAGGCTTTTGGGGCATGTATAAAGCTGCTGCTGGAGCGGGCGTCATTATTGCCTGTATGGCATCTTTAAAAATTCTTGCAGCAAGAATGACAATGGCTCCGCTCATGCAGGCCTTTACTTTCAGTATGAATTATTCTCTAGGATTCATTCTGATTCATGTACTGCATTTCACAGTTGCAACCAAACAACCTGCAATGACAGCTGCGGCCCTCGCAGCCACTGTACAACAGCGCAAAGGCTCTAAAACAGCTCAAATTGCAGAGTTAGCTGCCCTGATTATTAATATTATTCGAACACAATTCATTGCTATTTTAGGCAATATTTCAATTGCGATTCCTACTGCCGCACTCATTACTTTTGCTTGGCAGTTCTATCTTGATGAGCCCTTGTTGACTCATACTAAAGCAACGTATTTGTTGCACAGCTTAAACCCCTTCACTTCATTAGCAGTTCCACATGCAGCGATTGCCGGAGTGTGTTTATTTTTGTCGGGTCTCATTGCTGGATACTTCGATAACCTAGCTGTTTACCGAAAAGTCGGTCCACGCCTAAGAGCGCATCACCGCTTAGCAAACTGGTTTGGGCAAGATCGCCTTAACCGTTTTGCTGAGTATATTGAACGTAACTTAGGAGCGTTAGCAGGTAACTTCTTATTTGGGATTATGTTAGGAAGTATGGGTACCATAGGGTTTATTTTAGGTTTACCTTTAGATATCCGTCATATTGCCTTTGCTTCGGCTAACTTTATTCAAGGTTTAATGACCATTAACGGCAGTCCAGACATCGGACTGATTATCGTGTCCTTTCTAGGTGTGTTATGTATTGGTCTCACTAACTTATTCGTTAGTTTCACCTTAACGATTATTGTGGCTCTACGTGCACGTCGTGTTCGCTTCGAACAATGGAAACCTTTAGCCAAACTCGTTATGACCCATTTTCTGACTCGCCCAAGCGATTTTTTCTGGCCCCCAAAACAGCCGCTAGAACTTGAAGAAAATACGACTACAAATAATGGAAAAAAGATAGAACATTAAAAATTTTGCTTTGTACACAAAATGTGAATTCCGTCAATTTTGTTGTGATTGTTTTTCCAAATGTTAAAAATTTTTCAAAATGAATTTACGATGATCTATCAGGCTTGAAAAAAAGTGTACTGGCAAGTACACTTTTAACGGCTTTCAGTAGTGGACACTGCTTGAATAAGCAAAGGTATTTATATGCCCTATTTGTTGCTTTTTATTGGTTGTATTTTTTTAGGATTAGGTGTTCTTGGTTTGTTTGTACCAAGACTTCAGTCTTTGGATCTTCTCAGCGTTCAAATATTGAGTGAATATCGTTCAGATTATCTTAACTCTATTACGATCTTCCTAGCACGGATAGGTGGTATGCCTTTTGTACTTTTTTTATCCTTTCTGGTGTGTATATATCAGGCATGGTATAAAAAATATATTACTGTTATTTTCATTAGCGTGGGAGTTCTTGGCAGTATCACCATGGGTTGGCTGCTCAAGTGGTGTGTTGATCGCCCAAGACCTCCACAGGTATATCATATTGTCGAAAGTTACGGTGCATCGTTCCCAAGTGCACACAGTGTTTATGCATCAACACTGGCTTGTCTGGCAATGATAATGTTATGCCATAAGCCCAACATTAACTCTCCTTATATCATTTTGATTTCTTGCCTTTGGTTTATCTGCATGGGGCTTTCAAGAATATATGCTGGAGTTCATTTTCCAACAGATGTACTCGCCGGTTGGGGCATAGGTTTTATTTGGATTGCACTGCTTTGGCTCTGGTTATTACAAACACAAAGTAGGTTAAGTAAAAAACAAATATATTTTTAGATTTTATCTAACGAGGTGGAACAATGATGTCGGCTAAGCTTTGGGCTCCTGCCCTTACTGCTTGCGCATTAGCAACAAGTATCGCACTTGTTGGTTGTGGCAAAGGCTCCGATGAGAAACAGCAAGCTGCTGCTGCTCAGAAAATGCCGCCTGCTGAGGTAGGTGTTATTGTTGCTCAACCACAAAGTGTTGAACAAAGCGTTGAGCTTTCTGGCCGTACTTCAGCATATCAAATTTCTGAAGTTCGTCCTCAAACAAGTGGTGTAATTTTAAAACGCTTGTTTGCTGAAGGAAGTTATGTACGTGAAGGTCAGGCTCTTTATGAACTGGACTCTCGAACAAACCGTGCAACGCTTGAAAATGCAAAAGCATCTCTTTTACAACAACAGGCAAATCTAGCTTCACTACGTACCAAGCTAAACCGTTATAAGCAACTTGTTTCGAGTAATGCTGTATCTAAACAAGAATATGACGACTTACTTGGTCAGGTTAATGTTGCTGAAGCACAAGTTTCTGCTGCGAAAGCTCAAGTAACGAATGCAAATGTAGATCTTGGTTATTCTACAATCCGCTCACCAATTTCTGGTCAATCTGGACGTTCTTCTGTAACAGCTGGTGCTTTAGTTACGGCAAATCAAACTGATCCTTTAGTGACGATTCAACAGTTAGATCCAATCTATGTTGATATTAACCAGTCTAGTGCCGAGTTATTACGTTTACGCCAACAACTCAGCAAAGGCAGTTTAAACAACAGTAACAACACGAAAGTGAAGTTGAAGCTTGAAGATGGTTCGACTTATCCAATCGAAGGACAACTTGCTTTCTCTGATGCTTCTGTAAATCAGGATACAGGAACGATTACTTTACGTGCCGTATTCTCAAACCCGAACCATCTGTTACTTCCAGGTATGTATACAACTGCGCAGATTGTTCAAGGTGTAGTTCCAAATGCTTATCTGATTCCTCAAGCCGCAATTACGCGTTTACCGACAGGTCAAGCTGTAGCAATGCTTGTTAATGCTAAAGGCGCTGTTGAGAGTCGTCCTGTTGAAACCTCTGGTGTTCAAGGACAAAACTGGATTGTGACTAATGGTCTCAAAGCTGGTGAAAAAGTGATTGTTGATGGTGTTGCCAAAGTTAAAGAAGGGCAAGAAGTTTCAGCAAAACCTTACCAAGCTCAACCAGCGAATCCTCAAGGTGCAGCTCCAAATGCTACAAAACCGGCTCAATCAGGTAAACCTCAAGCAGAACAGAAAGCATCTAATGCATAAGGGGTAGATTGAATGGCACAATTTTTTATTCATCGCCCCATTTTTGCGTGGGTGATTGCATTAGTCATTATGTTGGCGGGTATTCTCACGCTAACTAAAATGCCTATTGCACAGTATCCGACGATTGCACCACCGACAGTTACAATTGCTGCAACTTATCCTGGTGCATCGGCTGAGACTGTTGAAAATACTGTAACCCAGATCATTGAACAACAAATGAATGGTCTAGATGGTTTACGTTATATTTCATCTAACAGTGCGGGTAACGGTCAAGCTTCTATTCAATTAAACTTTGAACAAGGTATTGATCCGGATATTGCACAGGTTCAGGTTCAAAACAAACTGCAATCTGCAACTGCTCTTTTGCCTGAAGACGTTCAACGCCAAGGTGTGACGGTTACTAAATCTGGTGCAAGCTTCTTGCAAGTTATTGCATTCTATTCACCAGACAATACTCTGTCAGACTCAGACATTAAAGATTACGTAAACTCGTCAATTAAAGAACCACTTAGCCGTGTTGCTGGTGTTGGTGAGGTACAAGTCTTTGGTGGTTCATACGCAATGCGTATCTGGCTCGACCCTGCAAAACTTACTAACTATCAGTTAACACCAAGTGATATTGCGACTGCTTTACAAGCGCAAAACTCACAAGTTGCTGTAGGTCAGTTAGGTGGTGCACCAGCGGTTCAAGGTCAAGTGCTTAACGCAACAGTAAATGCGCAAAGCTTGTTACAGACACCTGAACAATTTAAAAATATCTTCTTAAAGAACACAGCATCAGGTGCTGAGGTTCGTTTAAAAGATGTTGCTCGTGTAGAGTTAGGTTCTGATAACTACCAGTTCGATTCGAAGTTTAATGGTAAACCTGCTGGTGGTCTTGCAATTAAAATTGCAACTGGTGCTAACGCACTTGACACCGCTGACGCTGTTGAACACCGTTTAGCAGAATTACGTAAGAACTATCCAACAGGCCTTGCAGATAAACTGGCTTATGACACGACTCCATTTATTCGTCTTTCAATTGAAAGTGTTGTACACACATTAATTGAAGCGGTAATTTTAGTGTTCATTGTTATGTTCTTGTTCTTGCAGAACTGGCGTGCAACGATTATTCCAACACTTGCTGTACCTGTTGTTGTATTAGGTACATTTGCTGTTATTAATATCTTTGGTTTCTCAATTAACACCTTAACCATGTTCGCTATGGTATTGGCAATTGGTCTTCTGGTCGATGACGCCATTGTTGTAGTGGAAAACGTTGAGCGTGTGATGAGTGAAGAGCATACCGATCCGGTCACGGCGACTTCACGATCAATGCAACAGATTTCTGGTGCGTTAATTGGTATCACAAGCGTATTGACAGCGGTATTCGTACCAATGGCATTCTTTGGTGGTACAACAGGTGTAATTTACCGTCAATTCTCGATTACCCTTGTAACAGCAATGGTTCTATCGTTAATTGTAGCGTTAACCTTTACCCCTGCACTTTGTGCAACCATTTTAAAACAGCATGATCCTAACAAAGAACCAAGCAATAATATTTTTGCTCGTTTCTTCAGAGGATTTAACAACGGCTTTGACCGCATGTCGCATAGCTACCAAAATGGTGTTAGCCGCATGCTTAAAGGCAAAATCTTCTCTGGGGTACTTTACGCTGTAGTGATTGGCCTACTAGTGTTCTTGTTCCAAAAACTCCCATCTTCATTCTTACCAGAAGAAGATCAGGGTGTGGTTATGACACTTGTTCAATTACCACCAAACGCAACGCTTGACCGTACGGGTAAAGTGATTGACACCATGACAAACTTCTTCATGAATGAAAAAGATACTGTGGAATCTATTTTCACCGTTTCAGGCTTCTCATTCACGGGTGTTGGTCAAAATGCTGGTATTGGCTTCGTTAAGTTGAAAGACTGGAGTGAACGTACTTCACCAGAGTCTCAAATCGGTGCTTTAATTCAGCGCGGTATGGCATTAAACATGATCGTCAAAGACGCATCTTACATCATGCCATTACAGCTTCCTGCAATGCCTGAACTTGGTGTAACAGCTGGATTTAACTTGCAACTTAAAGATTCAAGTGGTCAAGGCCATGAGAAACTTATTGCAGCACGTAATACGATCTTAGGTTTGGCTTCACAAGATAAACGTCTTGTAGGGGTACGTCCTAATGGTCAAGAAGATACACCTCAGTATCAAATTGATGTAGATCAGGCTCAAGCTGGTGCTATGGGCGTTAGCATTGCTGACATTAACAACACTATGCGTATTGCATGGGGTGGCTCATACATTAACGACTTCGTTGACCGTGGTCGTGTGAAAAAAGTTTATGTTCAAGGTGATTCGGATAGCCGTATGATGCCTGAGGACTTAAACAAGTGGTATGTACGTAATAGCAAAGGCGAAATGGTACCGTTCTCTGCATTTGCTACAGGCAAATGGACATATGGTTCTCCTCGTCTTGAACGTTATAACGGCGTATCATCGGTTAACATTCAAGGTACACCTGCACCTGGCGTGAGCTCTGGTGACTCTATGAAAGCCATGGAAGAAATTATTGCTAAGTTACCATCTATGGGCTTACAAGGTTTCGACTATGAATGGACAGGTTTATCACTTGAAGAACGTGAGTCTGGTGCTCAAGCTCCATTCTTATATGCGCTTTCATTGTTAATCGTTTTCCTTTGCTTAGCTGCATTATATGAAAGCTGGTCTATTCCGTTTTCGGTTTTACTTGTAGTACCACTTGGTATTATTGGTGCAATCGTATTGACTTACTTGGGTATGATTATTAAAGGAGATCCAAATCTCTCAAATAACATTTACTTCCAAGTAGCAATGATCGCGGTCATTGGTCTTTCTGCAAAAAATGCGATCTTGATTGTTGAGTTCGCAAAAGAGTTGCAGGAAAAAGGTGAAGACCTACTTGAGGCAACTTTACATGCTTCAAAAATGCGTTTACGTCCAATTATCATGACTACCCTTGCCTTCGGTTTCGGTGTACTTCCACTTGCCCTTTCAACAGGTGCCGGTGCAGGAAGTCAGCACTCAGTCGGTTTCGGTGTACTCGGTGGCGTACTCAGTGCAACGTTCTTAGGTATCTTCTTTATCCCTGTATTCTATGTATGGATTCGTAGTATCTTTAAGTACAAACCAAAAACCATAAACACTCAGGAGCATAAATCGTGATGCAAAAAGTATGGTCTATTTCAGGTCGTAGCATTGCGGTATCTGCACTTGCGCTTGCTTTGTCAGCTTGTCAAAGCATGCGCGGCCCAGAACCAGTCGTGAAAACCGATATTCCAGAAAGCTATGCATATAACAGCGCTTCTGGTACGTCTATTGCTGAACAGGGTTACAAACAGTTCTTTGCTGACTCTCGTTTGCTCGGAGTGATTGATTTGGCGCTTGCCAACAACCGCGACTTACGTACAGCAACGCTCAATATTGAACGTGCCCAACAGCAATATCGAATTACGCAAAACAACCAGCTTCCAACAATCGGAGCAAGTGGTAGTGCAATTCGTCAGGTTTCTCAAAGCCGTGATCCGAATAATCCCTACTCTACTTATCAAGTAGGTTTGGGTGTAACTGCCTATGAACTCGATTTTTGGGGCCGTGTACGTAGCTTAAAAGATGCTGCACTAGATAGTTATCTTTCAACGCAAAGTGCACGTGATTCGACTCAAATCAGTCTGATCAGCCAAGTTGCTCAAGCATGGTTAAACTATTCTTTCGCAACAGCGAATTTAAGACTTGCAGAGCAAACGCTTAAAGCACAACAAGACTCTTACAATCTCAACAAAAAACGTTTTGATGTGGGCATCGACAGTGAAGTTCCACTACGTCAGGCACAGATTTCTGTAGAAACTGCGCGTAATGATGTAGCGAACTACAAAACACAGATTGCTCAAGCACAAAACTTGTTGAACTTGTTAGTGGGCCAATCAGTTCCACAAAACTTGTTGCCAAACCAACCTGTAAAACGCATTACTCAACAAAATGTATATACAGCTGGTTTACCGAGTGACTTGCTTAACAACCGTCCAGATGTGAAAGCTGCTGAATATAACTTAAGCGCTGCTGGTGCGAATATTGGTGCTGCAAAAGCACGTTTATTCCCAACAATTAGCTTAACGGGTTCTGCAGGTTATGCATCAACTGACTTAAGTGATCTATTTAAGTCTGGTGGTTTTGTTTGGTCAATTGGTCCAAGCTTAGACTTACCAATCTTTGACTGGGGTACACGTAAAGCCAATGTGAAAATTTCTGAAACCGATCAGAAAATTGCATTGTCTGATTATGAAAAATCAGTTCAGTCTGCGTTCCGCGAAGTTAATGATGCGCTTGCAACTCGTGCCAATATTGGTGAGCGTTTAACAGCTCAACAACGTCTAGTAGAAGCAACTAACCGCAACTACACACTGTCAAATGCCCGCTTCCGTGCTGGTATTGACAGTTACTTGACAGTTCTTGATGCACAGCGTTCATCTTATTCAGCAGAACAAGGTTTATTGTTGCTTCAACAAGCTAACTTAAATAACCAAATCGAGTTATATAAAACTCTAGGCGGTGGTTTAAAAGCAAATACTTCAGATACAGTGGTTAATCAACCATCAAGTGCTGAACTTAAAAAGCAATAAGTTTTAAATAACTTAATTTATAAAAGCTCACTTCGGTGGGCTTTTTTATTGCATCTGATGTGAATATTTTTTATCTTGAAACCTTAAGAATTTAGATTGATAAAAAACAATGTTACTGAGTAATTTAGAAAGTGTTCCGGGCCACCAGATTGTAAAGCAACTTGATGTTGTTTATGGAAGTACCGTCCGTAGTAAACATGTTGGCCGTGATTTGATGGCAAGTTTAAAAAATATTGTAGGTGGTGAACTTACAGGCTATACCGAATTATTAGAAGAATCCCGCCAAGAAGCCATGGATCGTATGATTGTCAAAGCTCAGCAACTTGGTGCGAATGCAATTGTTGGTATTCGGTTTTCAACTTCAAATATTGCCCAAGGTGCTTCTGAATTATTCGTATATGGTACGGCTGTGTTTGTTCAACCTCAAGCGCCCCATCTACCAGATCCATTTAGTGCATAGGTAGAAAATGGACAATCTTATTTTTCAGCTTGTTATTTTTCTGATTCTTTTCAGTATTGGTTGGGGTTTTGGCCGCCATATTGAACAAAAACATTTGAAAGAACTTCAAGAAAAAGAACAGCAATTTGCCCATATCAGAATTGATACCAATCGTTTTGCAACGAGTGATCAGCTAGGTCATTTTATTAGTAGTAATGTCGTGATTTCTCATGACTACTTTAAATACGTATTGGCATCCATTAAGAATGTTTTAGGTGGAAGACTTACCAGTTATGAAAGTGTAGTTGAGCGTGCTCGCCGTGAAGCCATTGTTCGTTTAAAACAACAAGCCCATACCGCAGGAGCTAACCATATTATGGGAGTTCGGCTGAGTACAACCGAACTTGGTATGCAAGGTGGCATGGTTGAAGTATTTGCTTATGGTACAGCAGTAAAAGACTAGCACTGCCCCATAGCAGAAAAATGTATACGCGGATTGCCAATATTTTTAGTTAAGTGTTGGCAAATTCCGGTAATTTTCCAACTCTCTTGTTGTTTTGCCAAAGTAAAATAATAACGACCAAACGAATGAAAATAATCATTTTCCGAAAAACGATAAATTTGATAATTACATTCTAACCATGCTTGATCTTGTTCAATACGGATAAGTGGATTACTTAGGTTATGCTGTAGTCGTAAATGCGATAAAGCTTGTTGCCGAGAACCTTTATATTCATGACAAGACACGACACATAAAGGCTCTCCCCTAAACTGGAAATAGTCCACCTCAAGTTGATCTGCCAATAAATCATCAAAAGCGTCCCAATTTTTCTGGTCAAAGACCAATTGAAAACGCGTAATGACGTCTAAAATACGGTGATAATCTTGATCCATGGTGAACCTTCTATGCGGGTTTTCCATCAATTTAGCACGGCGAAATCACTTTTTTATTTTACTTTTGTTTTCCGAATCATTTTATAGAGAAGTTTTGGTGACATCCGAGAAACCATAACGCCTAGTTTTTCTTTGCTTCCCCCAATAACAATATATTCTTGACCATGCATTAAGGCTTTAACTGATTGCTGAGCAAATACGTTTGCCTCTAAACCATTCTCAATGGCTTCATCTTGATGACCTTGAGGTTGCCCAGCACCATTTAACGCATTAAAGGACACATTTGTTTTTACAAAGCCCGGGAAAATAACAGAAACTTCAACACCTTGATCTGAGACCTCAGCACGTAAACTATTTGCCCACATGTGAATTGCAGCTTTAGCAGCAGAGTAGCTTGCGCGGTACTGAGTTCCTAATAAACCTGCCACACTCGACACAAATACAACTCGGCCAGACTTTTGTTTTAGCATGGTCGGCAGCACAGTTTTGGTTAATGCCACTTGAGAGAAATAGTCGACTTCCATAATGGCCCGTTCGGTTGCCATTGTTGTGTCTTCAATTAAAGCACGTTGGCTTAAGCCCGCATTATTAATGAGCCAGTCAATTCGCCCTTTGGCTTTTAAAATCTGCTGGTAAGCTTCTTCTACTTGTTTTTCATCAGTAATATCGGCAACTACAGACAAATGATGCTCTGGTTTTAATAAACCAACTCGAACCTCTTCTAATTCTTCAAAACGACGCGAAGTCAAAATTACTTCTGCCCCTTGCAAAGCCAACTCCCCTGCTAAGGCCTTGCCCAAACCAGAAGATGCTCCCGTAATCCATACCACTTTATTTTGTAAAGTATCAAGTTTGGCCATGCTTTATGTTCCTATTATCTTTTTAAATTATGCTGCTTGATGCATGAAGGCCAAAAAGTGGTTGATATAATGAGTTGCTGTGGTCTGATCAACCTGTGTACCTAACTTTTCCAAACGTTTATAGCCCAAATGCGTCGTCATGTTGATCACTCCGTTAAGAGTTTTATCGACAACTAAATTAAATTTTAAACGCTTTTTAGGCTCACGTACTAGGCTTGTTACGCCTAAATCTACAATTTGTATTAAGGTTTCAAAAGCCGCTGTAATACTTTGCATATTACCGTCACGAATTTGCTGCGTAAGGTTTTGAGCTTGTTGTACGAGTTGCAGGGTAACTGGGTAGGTAATATAAACTTGTTGCCCCTGTTCTTTCATCAGAGATGTCATGTAATCGACTAAAGGCAAAAGACGCTCATTTCCAAAGAATGAAACTGACCAAGGCATATATTTTCGAAAAGTCTCTAAAACTTGCTGAACCACTTTTTCAGACTCAGCTTGTTGTTTTGGAGACATGGTTGTACTTCCTGACTGTAAAAGCACAGAAAAAACCTGTTCAATAATTTCACAAGAAAGATCAGAGAGTACATCGCCTAAAGGTTTTGCCTGACTTTGACTTACCCCATCATGCAGTTTCTGCCGAATGGTCTCGAATTGGGTATAAGTTGAATCGGAAATTTTCAAAAAAACTTCATAACTCATGAGCAACATCCTTTTTCAATTCGTTTGTAATTTTTGTGCCGTGTGTCTACACGATTAAATTGTGATCCATCTTTCATAAATCTACCGTTTTTTGAAAAAAATACAAAACCGTTTATCTGTTTTCAGCACATTAATTTCGAGGCATTTTTTTGCTACAATAGGTGCAATTTTTTATGCATATTCGATCTAAGCTACTATGACTGACGCTCAAACCGCTCAAAATATTGCGACCACATACGATCCAACCGAGATCGAAAAGAAGTGGTACCAAACGTGGGAAGAACAAGGTTACTTCAAACCTTCTGGTCACGGTGAATCATTCTGTATCATGATTCCACCACCAAACGTCACAGGTAGTTTGCACATGGGCCATGGCTTTAACAATGCCATTATGGATGCCCTCACCCGTTATAACCGTATGATGGGTAAAAACACTTTGTGGCAACCGGGTACTGACCACGCTGGTATTGCAACTCAAATGGTTGTTGAGCGTCAACTTGGTTTACAAGGTGTGACTCGTCATGACTTAGGCCGTGATAAGTTCATCGAAAAAGTTTGGGAATGGAAAGAACAATCTGGCGGCACAATTACGAAACAAATTCGTCGCTTAGGTTCATCTGTAGACTGGTCACGTGAACGCTTCACAATGGACGAAGGTTTATCAAACGCAGTTAAAGAAGTATTCGTTCGTTTGCACGAAGACGGTTTAATTTACCGTGGTAAGCGTCTTGTAAACTGGGATCCTAAACTTCAAACAGCACTTTCTGACCTTGAAGTTGAAAGCAAAGAAGAAAAAGGCTCACTTTGGCACTTTAAATATTTCTTTGAAGACAAATCAGTTAAAACTCAAGATGGCAAAGACTATTTAGTCGTTGCAACGACTCGTCCTGAAACATTACTGGGCGATACGGCTGTAGCTGTTCACCCAGAAGATGAGCGTTATGCACACCTTGTTGGTAAAAATATTGTATTGCCAATTACTGGTCGTTTAATCCCGATCGTTGCTGACGACTACGTTGAAAAAGACTTCGGTACTGGCTGTGTAAAAATCACGCCTGCTCATGACTTCAATGACTATGATCTAGGTAAACGCAATAGCTTGCCAATCATTAATATCTTCAACAAAAACGCCGAAGTTTTAGGTGAGTTTGAATATATTGCAAAAGCTGGCGAACAAATTTCTAAAACGATTACTGCACCTGCGGAATATGCTGGTTTAGAGCGTTTTGAAGCACGTAAAAAATTAGTTGCTCAAGCTGAAGCTGAAGGCTGGTTAGATCAAATCCAACCATATGACTTAAAAGCTCCACGCGGTGACCGTTCAGGCGTAATCATTGAGCCATTACTGACTGACCAATGGTACGTAAAAATTGCCCCGCTTGCTGAGCCTGCAATTGAAGCAGTTCAAGATGGTCGCATTAAGTTTGTTCCAGAACAGTACAGCAACATGTACATGGCATGGATGCGTGACATTCAGGACTGGTGTATTTCACGTCAGCTTTGGTGGGGGCACCGTATTCCAGCTTGGTACGATGCAAATGGCAACATCTATGTTGGCCGTAACGAAGAAGAAGTACGCGCGAAAAATAACATCGCTGCTGACGTTGAACTTAAACAAGACGAAGACGTTCTTGATACATGGTTCTCATCTGCACTTTGGACATTCTCAACTTTAGGTTGGACTGGCGACGCACAAAAAGATGCAGCGAATGATTTCTTAAAAACTTTCCACCCAACAGATGTATTGGTGACTGGTTTTGACATCATTTTCTTCTGGGTTGCCCGTATGATCATGATGACTCTGCACTTCATGAAAAATGAAGATGGTTCATCTCAAGTTCCATTTAAGACTGTTTACGTTCACGGCTTGGTACGTGATGGTGAAGGTCAAAAAATGTCGAAGTCTAAAGGTAACGTACTTGACCCATTAGACTTGATTGACGGTATTGATTTAGAAAGCTTAGTTGCGAAACGTACAACTGGCCTCATGAACCCTAAAGATGCAGCGAAGATTGAAAAATCAACGCGTAAAGAGTTCCCAGAAGGTATCAATGCTTATGGTACTGACGCAGTTCGTTTCACGTTCTGTGCACTTGCAAACACGGGTCGTGACATCAAGTTCGACTTAAAACGTGTTGAAGGCTACCGTAACTTCTGTAACAAAATCTGGAACGCAACTCGCTTCGTTCTGATGAATGTTGAAGGTCAAACTGTTGGTCAAGAGGCCCGCCCTGATCTTTGGGAGCTTCCAGAACAATGGATTATCAGCCGTCTGCAAAAAGCAGAAGCTGCTGTACATCAAGCGTTTGCAACATATCGTTTAGACCTTGCTGCTCAAGCAATTTACGACTTTATCTGGAATGAATACTGTGACTGGTATGTTGAGTTAACTAAACCGGTTCTAAACGACGCAGAAGTTTCAGAAGAGCGTAAAGCTGAAGTACGCCGTGTATTGCTTGCAGTCATGGAAGCTTCTTTACGTTTGGCTCATCCGTTAATGCCGTATTTGACAGAAGAAATCTGGCAGACTCTTGCACCAATGCTTGGTCAAGGCGGCCCAACGATTATGACTGCTCAATACCCGATTCCTGAGCAAGCAAAAATCAATGAACAAGCTGAAGCAGATATGCAATGGCTTCAAGGTTTGATTGGTGCGGTACGTAACATCCGTGGTGAGTTAGGCTTAGGTAATGCGCGCTTGTTGCCAGTATTACTTCAAAACACTTCTGATGCTGAACGTGAACAAATTATTCGTATTGAAGCATTGTTCAAAGCATTGGCTAAAGTTGAAAGCATTGAATTCTTGAATAAAGACCAAGAGCCACCATTGTCTTGCTCTAGCGTTGTAAGTCATGCATCGGTATTTGTACCAATGAAAGGTTTAATTGACCCTAAAGCTGAGCTTGCTCGTTTGCAAAAAGACTTGGATAAAATCCAAAAGCAACACGACCAAATCGCGGGCAAACTTGCAAACGAAGGCTTTGTATCTAAAGCACCAGCAGCAGTTGTTGAAGGTGAAAAAGCGAAGCTTGCTGAGTTTGCTGCTCAGTTAGAAAAAGTTAAAGCGAATATGGAGCAGATTGCTGCGCTTTAATGCAGTCATTTGATTCAAAAAATCCCCTCAAATGAGGGGATTTTTTATTTCCATTTTTCTAAATAATTTGTAAAGACGTTAAAATGTCCCTTAATTTGTCTTTTGATGTTTTTTGAATCAAACTCACCAGCAACGCGGTAAGCGTAACTCACATAATTTCTCTTACCTATATATGTAAATCTAGTATATAAAGTTCTCATATACATATTATGATTATTATGTGAATTAGTTCTTTGCAACCTATTATAATGAGCAGTTCTCATTCTAATAGCTTTTCTTAATTTATAATGAAATTTTGACAACCCAGTTTCGCGTAAGAAAACTTCTTGCCCATCATATAATAAACCTAAATATTGTAGCTTATGTGGATAATTAAAACTTGGCACGCCATTTTTCTTAACCAGCCCATCTTCAAAAACAACACACTGAGTTTTTTTATCATTAATCTTTAATTTCAAAGCATCAATTTCTTGAAAGATAAAACTTTTAATCTCATCAATATGTTCATTATCAACAATAAAAATCATATCATCACAATATCGAAAATACTCCCCATTAATCCCTATTATTTTGTTTTTCATATTCTTATCAAAATTCATCATATAAATATTTGATAACATCCCACTCATTGGAGAACCTTGAGGAATTCCTTTAACTTTTAGATTTCTTTTAATTAGCTGATTTTTTCTAACTACATTACGGAAAGTTTGAATATCACACAATCTATCCATACGCTTATGTAAAGTTCGAGAGTTTAATGATAAATTTAAATTTTTATATAAATCTTCTTTATTTACATAAGCAAAATTAGTTAAAGATTTAAAAACTTGATAATGATCTTTAGGTAATCGTGATTCACCAAGCACCTCTAACCACATTTTTTTTAATAACTCATGGTTCAAATTATCAAAAAAACCTGAAATATCTAAACACAAAACAGAACAATTTTTCTTTTCATGTATATAATCAAAAACTTGTTTTGCAAAATGTATATTACACATAGATATTTTTTTAAAATAATTATCTTTGCAACTAACTTTTCTAAATGCAATAATATTATTTGATAAATTATTATGGTTTAAGAAATCTTCATATTTTAAAGATAATAAATGTGCGTAATAAGCATAAATATTACCATCAATATGACTAGGGAAATTAATAAGTCGTTCTTTTTCTTTAAAATCCAGCTTCGATATTTCAGTTTTTCTCTTATTAACCTTACCTTCTAAGGTTACAGTTTTAATTCTTTTTTTTATTTTTCTACAAATTTTTTCATCATTAAGTTTATAAGAAATCATTGGAAAAAAAGAATGCACTGATATTTTCTCTTTATCCACAACATACTCAAAAATTTTTTGATTACTTATTTTTTTATCAAAATGTAGGTAATTACGAAATTTATTTCTTTTTTCAAAAAATTTGGTATTTATATTTTGCATTTTGCCAACTTTGGGAGATTAGACGACTGTTATCTGTATCCTTCAAAAGGACATCCCCCAAAGTCTACTGAAGACATAAACTCAAGCCTGTCTATGCCTTCCTCCTTTTTCGGTACAGTCTAAACATTTCAAAGGAGTATGTGTAGAATGCTACTAATCAGTTTCACTCTCATGCTGTATCAAAGCAGTGGGATCAACATCGACATAACAACAATCATCGAGATATTGATGAATAGTTCGAACTATTCATTAATATCGAGGTTTACATCTACAACCTTCTCAGCAATATATGACTATATTCTGACAAGCAAACCACTAGTAAAACAACTACTAGAGGCAACAGAATTCTAATTAATTCTTTATTATTTTCAAAGTACTATTTTTTAAATATAAAAAATTAAAGCACTTCATGCTCAAATAATATTCTCAATCCTCTCTCTTTCCCCATATATATCAGTCTATACTTTTCTGCTTTTAACTGTTGCTTGATACCCTAATTCCCTCCTCCTCTCAGGAGGGTGAGGGAAACTTACAACACCCCATGCTCCAACAGCATCTCTACCCCACTCACCTTTTTCATATGCTTTAAACGTTCCTTTTCCCACTTTGTCTGCTGCTTTAATTCAGCACAGTCGGCATCTATAGCTTTATAAACATCATTAATATGCACATGCTCTACTTTTACGTTTTTTGCTAACTGAAAAGAATCCAAAATCTCAGCAATTTGGCTTTCAAGCTGCTGACTTTGTGCATCTAAAGCCAACTTATAAAACCGCAATTGCTCGGCAGATAACTCTTTAGCGCCTAGCCCTTTATTCTGTTCAAGCTGTAACTGGAGTTTGAGTAAATAAAACAAATCCTGCTTTTCGTAGGCCTGACTTGCCTGTTGAAACAGCTCGGTTTTTTCTAATTTTTTAGTTTCATCTTGCTCACGGTCTGGGTGAATCATTGCAGCAATTTTTAAATAAACTGTTTTGAGTGACTGGGCTGCCATTTGCTCGGCTTGTTCACGTTTCTGTTGCTGCCTTTGCTGTTTGGCTTGCTCTCTCGCTTGTTGTTGCTCGGCAGCGTACTGTTCAAAGTCTTCTTCAAATTCTGCACTTTGCTCAGCACTTACTTCGTATTCAAATTTTATTGAATGAGCTTTTCTATTCTTTTTTACCGACTCTTGTGTATGTTGCTGATAAAAGGTATCGATTTCCTTCACTAACTCTAACTGCTCAGCAGATAGCATTTTGGAGCGCTTCAACATGTGTGCAAGCTGGGCATTTTTTTCATCGAGTTGTTGCATGTCTGCTTTAGAAAACTCATGGCTATGCAACATATTCCAAAGTTGCTCTAACTGTTGAAATAACAATTCGTGCAAATCGCTATACACAGGCATTAGTTTTTGCCGTATGTGCTGTTGAATCTCAGCTTGTGCATTTTGCCATGTGCTCAGGCTAACTTTTTGCTGCTCTATTTTATCAATCAGGTGATTCAGTTTTTTCTGCTGTGCAGACGGCTCAGACCTTTGCTGCAAGCTGACTTTGAGATCAAAGGACATACTCATCCACCCGAAAAAGAAAAAAGTGTAGCAATAATCAGATGAGGAAGGTAGCAAAGCATTCTTTAAATACGATTCAACCTAAAGATTTATATCTTAAGAAATCCACCAAATCACTAATGGCAAGGTTACTGCGGCACATAGAGTTTGAAAGCTAATCACGGCTGCCATGAGCTGACTATCGCCACCCAAAACTTTAGTTAAAATATATGATGCGGAAGCAGTCGGTAACGCAAAGAAAATAACTAAAATTTGTGTTTGTAAACTTGGTAAACCAAACCACATGCAGACAGCGTAAGCCAAGGCAGGCACTGCTAAAAGTCGAGCAAACGTGTCTGCTGCCAATACCACAATGTCCTTTTTAATTTGCATAAACTGTAAAGCTGCGCCAACACATAACAAACCTAGTGGCAAACTCGACACTGAAAAAAGCTTAATAAACTGGGTAAAGCCTTCCCAAATTGGGATATGAAGCGCATTGACTGCTGCCCCGACTACACACGATGCAATTAAAGGATTTTTAAGGAGTGCAATCAAAACAGGTTTAATTGCCATATGTTCTTTAGAGGTTAGAGCAAGCACCGAAATAACATTCACGAGCGGAATGCAAAGCGCCAATAAAATTGCCAGTATTGCCATTCCTTCACTTTTAAAAAGCGAAGTCACTAAGGCCAAACCAATATAGGTATTAAAGCGAACCATACTTTGTACGTGCACACCAAAACGCGCAGGCGGTATGTGCCAAAACATTCGGAGTATGTATAAAAAGATAGTCACAGCTAAGACCACAATCAACATTGCAATGATGGCTGTACTCAAGCTTTGTAAGTTAATTTTTGCAGTCGATAGCGTACTAAAAAGCAAAGCAGGAAATAAAATATAGTAATTGAGCTTCTCTGCCCCAGCCCAAAACTCATCACTAAAAAAACGATATTTTTTAAATAAGTATCCCGATGCAATTAATGCAACTAAGGGAAAAAGAGATAAAACAATGCTATTCATTTCTTTACTCGAGTTTTGTTGAGGTTTGCTGTTTGGCAACTACCTTGGCTTACTCATATATTAAAGATAATGAAAACTCATGATAAAATGAGTTTTTACTCATAATAAGTACAATATGACATTTACCCAGCTTGAAATTTTCGCACTCATTGCTGAACTAAAAAGCTTTACTGCTACAGCAGAAAAGCTGGGAATTTCACAGTCGGCAGTTTCCCATGCGCTTAAATCATTAGAACAACAATGGGGCATTAACCTGATTTCAAGAAATCAAAGTGATATTGAGCTCACCACGACAGGTCAGCAGTTATTGACTCATGTAAAGGAACTATTGAGTATTGCCAATACCTTAGAAAAAGAAGTGGCTGCCATCCACGGTTTAAATGAAGGAACATTACGTATTGGTTCTTTTGGTGCTTCATCTTCTATTTATCTATTACCTGAAATTTTAGAAAGCTTTCGGCAGCGCTATCCTAAAATCGAAATTTATATTGATGAAGGTGAAGATAAAGAAGTTGCTCAGTGGTTATTGGAACGGCGCATAGAAGTTGGTTTTTTGATTATGCCAGATGAGCGATTCGATACATTCCCTTTAATTGAAGATCGTTTTGTTGCCTTAATTCCCAATCAATTTCCACTTGCACAACAACTCTATATTGATCCAGCACAGCTAGAAAACTGTCCTTTCATCATGACAATGGCTGGTAGTCGATATCAGGTCGAATTAATTTTAAAAAACTTTAATGTAAAACCAGACATCAAATTTTATGTGTCACAAATTTTGAGTATCGTCAGCATGGTACACAATCAATTAGGGGTGTCCATTGTGTCTGATATGGTCATCACCAAAGAATTACTCTCACTTTATCCAAACGTAGTTAAACGCCCTTTTAAACCGAACCTTAAACGTTCGATTGGTCTCGCAGTCAAAAATAAAAAGCACATGAGTCCCGCTGTGAAAGCATTTATTGAAGTTGCCCAATCGGTTTGGTCAAATCATTAAATGATTACGAATAATTTTTAGGAATTTGATAACGAACTTTTTCAGGTCAATTTATAAGCGCATTAGATGACTTGTAACGTAAAAAGCGCCATAACTGCCCTATCTTAACCAAATCAACGCACCATTTATCGCCAAAAACCACTTTTCCAATTCAAATTGGTGCACTTATTGCATATTCACTTTTATGCAATTGAGTTTGTTTCGACAAACTTAGGTTTTTAGATTCCTTAAATCTATTTTGGTGCAATTTACAGACCCAGATTTGTTCCAAAATGGAATTTAGCACTTTTTTCGAGCATGCTATGCAAAATGTAGATCTATTTTTCTTATTACTTGGTGCTGTTTTGGTTCTTGCCATGCACGCAGGTTTTGCATTCTTGGAACTTGGTACAGTTCGCCATAAAAATCAGGTGAACGCACTAAGTAAAATTCTGACTGACTTTGCCCTTTCTGCAATCGCATATTTCTTTGTTGGCTATTACATTTCCTATGGTCAGCACTTCTTCCATGATGGTACAAGCCTCGCAAGTGATCATGGCTACAACTTAATGCGTTGCTTCTTTTTACTGACGTTTGCTGCGGCTATTCCTGCCATTATTTCGGGTGGTATTGCTGAACGTGCAAAAATGCGTTCACAAGCAATTGCGACACTCGCTTTAGTTGCACTGGTTTATCCATTTTTCGAAGGTATGGTCTGGAATGGTAACTACGGTCTGCAAAAATGGTTAGAAGTAACTTTTGGTGCAGCCTTTCACGACTTTGCAGGTTCGGTCGTGGTACATGCTATGGGTGGTTGGATTGCACTTGCTGCCGTGATTTTATTGGGTGCACGTTCTGGTCGTTATAAGAAAGATGGTCGCGTAAGTGCTCACCCTCCTTCTTCTATTCCATTTTTAGCGCTCGGTTCATGGATTTTAATTGTAGGCTGGTTTGGCTTTAACGTGATGAGCGCGCAACGTGTTGATGCAATTTCAGGTCTGGTTGCCATTAACTCACTCATGGCTATGGTCGGTGGAACCATTACAGCAAATGCGATTGGGAAAAATGACCCTGGTTTCTTACATAACGGTCCACTTGCAGGCTTAGTTGCAATCTGTGCGGGTTCTGACATTGTTCATCCAGTCAGTGCGCTGGTTATTGGTGGTGCAGCTGGTGCAATGTTTGTGTACCTATTTACCTACACACAAAACAAGCTCAAAGTGGATGATGTGCTGGGTGTATGGCCTTTACACGGCGTATGCGGCACCTTTGGTGGTATTGCGGTGGGTTTATTTGGTCAAAAATGGCTTGGTGGTTTAGGCGGTGTATCTTTTGCTTCACAGCTCATTGGTACAGTACTTGCGATTGCGATTGCGCTCGCTGGTGGCTTTATTGTTTATGGCTTACTCAAAGCAACTATTGGCATTCGTTTATCTCAAGAAGATGAGTTTAGAGGTGCAGATTTATCTATTCATAAAATTTCTGCAAACTCTGAAGAAGGTATGTTCTAACTCAACAGCTGATAAGCAGGGCCAAAATGTCCTGCTTATCATTTTCTTAAAATTCCTTACTACCCAAGTTAATTAAAAATTTCTTTAAATACATAATATATATCTATGAATCATCAATATTATTTTTTAAGTCGCAACTTTATTTCAACATTAAATTTTGTTTAGTTTAAGAACAATTTAAGTTTTATTTTATGTAATGCCTTCAACTCACACTCAAATTGATGTTGCATGGCAATGAACCAACAAAAACAATTTTTTCAACTTCAACTTATTTTTCTTGCCCTTAGTTTTTTTATGCTTTTATTTATATTTCCAGTGGGTGGGAAAATTGATATGTATTTCATCCAGCCTTGGATGGATTCAACGGGTCATTTCTTTAATCGGGACAATTGGTACCTTGTCAGAGTTAACCATGAAATCGTAAAACAGATCATTACCACCGTTTATGTGATCTTTTTATTTCTGTGGATTGCGTCATTTAAAGTAGAAAAATTGAAGCTTTCCCGCTGGCAATATGGCTATATGTTTTTTGTGAGCATGATTGGTAGTGGTGTAGTTGGCCTATTAAAATCACAATCTGCTCACGCTTGCCCTTGGAACATGGTTCATCCGACTGCTTTAAGTTATGTGTGGGACTTTACCGCTACGCATGGTCATTGCTTTCCAGGGGGGCACGCAAGTGCAGGCTTTATTTTAATGACAGGCTTTTTTGTTTATCGCCTTGAGCAACCTAAACGCGCCTATTTTTATCTGATCGCTGGCATTATCTTAGGCTTTCTAATGGGCTGGGGACAAATGATGCGTGGCGCCCATTTCCTTAGCCACAACTTATGGACAGGCTGGGTCGTTTGGGCAGTGAATATCTTATTTTATAAAATATGTATTCACCGCTTTGAGTTTGAAAAACGAATCAAACAAGAACTTGTTTAAATCAAGTTCTTGCTTCATGAATATGTAGAGCTTTAGGCAATTTAACTAAAACAGAGAGTCCGCCAAGCTCTAAGCTTCGATCTAGTGTCAAAGTTCCACCTAAACGCTGAGTCGCTCGGTCAACAATTGATAAACCTAAACCACTACCCACTTCAAGGTGGTGGTGTACACGATAAAAACGTTTTAAAACTTTATCGTAATGTTCAGGGTCAATCCCTGCACCGCTATCTTCAATTTGTATACACGCATCGCCATCTGTAGCAGTAAAAACTGAAATATTAATCATTCCTTCATGAGGCGTGTATTTGATTGCATTATCAATTAAGTTAAAAATAATTGAGTGTACTGTTGGCTCAATACTATGCATTTCAATTGGTTCGTTGCGGACAAAACCTAGGTCAATATCTTTTTGCATAGCTAAATTAACCAGTTGTTCAACACAATTTAAAGCGACATCATTGAGTTGAAAAGTTCTGGTCGGTTCAATCACACTTAAAGAGACATCTTGCTTAGCCAAAGCCAAAAGCTGGGTAACCAAATGCTGAATACGCGCTAATCCTTTACTCAAGTTTTGCAGCGCTTCATGCTCAGGAAACTGACTGATTAAAATCTTGGTTTGTAAATTTAGAGCTGTGACAGGAGTTCGTAATTCATGAGCAGCATCTGCAATAAATTGTTTCTGCTCATTTTGAGCTTTAGAAATACGCTCAAACAAACGATTCATTTCATCAATAGTTGGCAATAACTCTTGAGGATAGTCCGAAACTTCAATGGGAGTTAACTCTTCCGAATCGCGTTCCTTTAGCTCATTTTTAAAGTCATCTATCGGCTTTAGGCCTCGACCAATAATTGCAGCCAAAGCAAAAATCGCAAATGGCAAAATAATTAAATACGGAATAAACATACTTCCCGCAAGTTCCCAAGCAAAAGCTTCGCGAACTCGTTCTTGTTGACTGACCTGAATCTGGTAATCTTTTAAAGGCAAAACATAAGTTCGCACTACGCCTTGGCTAGTTTTATGAGAGTAAAAACCAGCTTGTGTAACAGGTGCAACCAACAGATGTAAACTGTGAGATAAATGAGCCTGATCCTTATAGGCCCAAATATCTAAAAACAAATCTTCTTCATGATAAGTTTTATGTAAATCAAACTTACTACTTACTGTTCTTAAAGGGTACTCAGCTGTTCGTTCTGCTAAATACTGCATTTGAGTATCTAAAATTTCATCAACTTCTTGAAGTGCAACCTTATAGGCACTAAAAATTAATATACAACCTAAGATGACACTGAAAATTGAGGTGCCCCAAATCAGTCGTTTCTTTAATGAATAATGCACTTTTATAAAGTTCCAAAATTGAAGTGAGGATTACCCTAAACGGTAACCCAACCCTCGAATAGTTCGAATAAAGTCTTTTCCAAGTTTAGCTCTCAAGTGATGCACGTATACTTCTATCGTATTACTGGTCACCTCACTGTCGAAATCATATAACTTATCTTCAAGATTTGCTTTAGAAAAGATTTTATTTGGATGACTCATTAAAGGAATAAGAATCGCCCATTCACGGTTCGACAAATCAATCCGCTGGCCTTTAAAGGTTGCAATATGTTGTTCAACATTTAAAACCAGATCGCCATTTTGTAAAAGTTGCTCATGATTCGCAAGTTGAGCTTCTACTCCAGTACGGCGCAATAGCGCATGAATACGGGCAAGTAACTCATCGAACTCGTATGGTTTAATTAAGTAATCATCTGCACCGTGGTTTAATCCATCCACGCGGTTTTGCAACTGGTCTCGTGCCGAAATGATTAAAACTGGAGTGACAGCTCTTTGACGGATTTGCTTTAAAACCTGCATGCCATCCATCATCGGCAAACCTAAGTCTAATAAAATGATATCAAACTTATTTTTGGCCAATTGAGCCAGACCATCCAAGCCATTATTGACCCACTCCACCTCAAATTGATGATATTGCAGCAACGTTATTGTTGACTCAGCAATCATAAAATCATCTTCAATCATTAAGATTTTTGTCATGTTCTAGGCTCGCTTTAATTCACATGGGCACATGAGTGCAACATGTCCAGTTGAGGGTTAATGACCTGAGTTTTCACATCCAGCATACTTAACAAACTTGGGAATAAATTATCCTGACTTAACTTTTGTTTCGTTTGTTGGCCTAAACAACTCACTTGCGCAAGATTGTGTTGTTTCCAGTTATCAGAGAACCACATAATCATTGGTACATGTGTTTGTTGAGTCGGTGCAATTGCATAAGGTGAACCATGTAAATATAAACCATGTTCGCCAGTTGATTCGCCATGATCAGATAAATACCATAAACCTGTTTGATATTTCGATACTTCTTTTAAATTATTAATCATCTGACTTAATACATGGTCTGTATATACGATTGAATTATCATAGCTATTTATTAATTCGGTTGGAGAACAGCCCTGTATCGCATTAGTATCGCAAGTCGGTTTAAACTTTTGATATTCGGCAGGCGCACGCTTGTAATAGGCTGGACCATGACTGCCGACTTGATGTAAAACAATTAAACGTGGACGCGTGTCTTCTTTAGGAATAGTAGCTAAATATTCATTTAAGCTATCAATTAAAATATCATCAAGACATTCGCCATCTTTACACCATTTTTGCTGTAGCTTTTCTGGAATTTGATATTGCTCAACACGATCACATGCGCCTTTACAACCAGAATTGTTATCAATCCAAGTCACCTGATAGCCCGCACGCTTTGCAATATCAAGTAATCCTTCACGATGACTTGCTAATTGCTCATCATAGTCAACACGTGGCATGCCCGAGAACATGCATGGAACTGAAACAGCAGTGGCTGTACCACATGAGCTGACTTGAGAAAAATTCAAAATATCTTGTTTAGAAAGCTCTGGATTCGTATTTTTAGCATAACCATTGAGTGAAAAACTTTCCGCACGAGCTGTCTCACCGACAACTAGCACCATAAGTTTAGGTAAACCTTTTTGTGCAGTCTGAACCTGATGAGCATCTTGACCATATTTTACAAGAGGAAGATTTTTCTTAGGTGCCTTTTTATGATAATAAGACATTAAAGAAGAAATAGTGTTTTGAGGAGAGATCATACCTTTTAAATCACGATGCTCTCTAAATATTGCTGCAAAATCAACATAATATGTAAATAACAAACCACCTACAACTGCGAAGGCAATAGCTATAGATAATACTTTCTTAACTAAAAGAGGAACTATTCTTTCTTTTTTGATCTTTACCTGAGTAATCAAAAAAATAGGTAAAATAACGAAGAAAACTGTCCAAAGTCCAAAGCGTAATGAAACCAAATCAGAAACTTCAGATACATCTGTTTGTATCATATTTTGAATCTGATCAGGCGAGATGATTACACCTAAAGTATTTACAAAATAAGAGCTAAAACCACCAATGAAAACCAGCAAAATTGCAAAAATTTTGGCCGTCCATTTCCAGTTTAAAATTTGTAAAAGCGCATAATACGCAGCAACAACAATAAGCACTGTCGCAGCTAAAAATAGAATAGCTTTTACTCCAAAATATGGAGTTAAAAGATGTACTTTGTTATAAAAACCAATATTTAAAACTGCACCTAACCAAATGGCTATAATGAAATTAAACATAAACAGTGAAATCTGTTTATTTTTTAAGGTAGAAAAAAAATTCAGCATCTTGGGGGGAACTACAATCTTTTTATGATGCTTTACTGTAGAAATTGAAACTTAAAAATGACTTAAATAAAAAATGATCTAATACATAAATCTTAAAAAATACTTATTTCAAAATTTTTCTAATAAAAAGACGAGGTTAAATTTAACCTCGTCTTTTTTGATTTTTAACTAAATATTGTTCTTAGAAACTATATTTAGCCATTAAACCAACACGGTTATCTTTGTAAGACTTACCATCAAAGGTATCACGCTTACCGTTAACGTATTCAACACCTAAATCAATTGGTTTAACTGGTGTATAAATCACGTTAAGCCATGCTTGTTGAACTTTTTCATTAGCAGATGTATTTGCTTTAGCGTAGTCAGTACCATCATCAGAGAACTGTGCACCATATGCTAAAGTTGAACGCAAGTTAGGTAAAATCTTATAAGTTCCACCTACTTGTACTGCTACAAATTTATTTTGTTCAATATCGCCATTCACAACTTTATAAGCTTTATTACTGCCATATAAGTAGTTACTGTTACCTACAACATAAGATGCATCAGCAAAGAGTTTTAAAGGATCAGATACTTTAAAGTCGGTACCAACAGCAACACCCCAACCTGTTTGGTTATCATGAGCATCTTTTGATTTATAGTTTTCAACTAATGCACGAGCTGAAGCAGAACCTTTTCCATCTGCATAGCCTTGAGTGATTTTAGCAGTTAATACAGGTAAACTATATTTGATGCTATCATCTGTATCGACAAATACAGTATTACCACTTGAATCTTTTACAATATTACCATTAGCATCTTTCTTTGCAACTGTAGTTAGACCTGAGCTATCACCTTCTTCAGCCGATACAAACAATTGTGTAGTTGGCCCTAACTTGTAGTTATAGCGTACTTGCGGAACACGCGTTGTACCACCACCAATGTTAGTCGAGAAGTCGATCATTTCTGGTGCATGGCTTGCCAAGAAGTTAGATGTTGTTTGACCAAACAACCAGTTGTTATATGTTACATACGCATGACGAACACGCAATGAGCCATTTGAATCTGTTGTTGAACCTGCAAAGTCGACTTCGAGTTTACCACCAACTTTGGCATCATTTACTGGAGCAGTAAAATCTAAACCAAGGCGTGTAGTTTTAGCAGTCGCACGAATTTTATCAGTCGCTTCACCTTTTGAATCAGCAACCTTACCAAAGTCGTTATCCGCACCTTCAATAATATAGTTAGCGTCACCACGAACAAAACCATATAGGTTCACATCAGCGCCAGCTTTAGATTTAAATCCCGCTAACGGCGAAACTGGTGCAGCAACTGGTTGTGCCTTAACTTCAGCTAACTGTACTTGCTGTTGTTGCTGTACTTGCTGTTGTTGTTGCTGTACTTGGCTTTGTTGTTGAATTAAAGCTTTTAAAGCCTCAACTTCTTTACGAAGCTGTTGAATTTCCGCTTTGTCGGAAGTCGCAGCATGTGCCCCACTCATCATTAAAGCCGTAACTGTAAGAGCTAAACTTTTAACAACGAAAGATTTACGATTAAGGAATAGATCCATCAAAAACTCCAAAAAATATATTTTATGTTGCCTATCCATGCCAAGTTGATTTACGCCATTAAATTAGGTGACTAAAAAATCAACTCTCCTCCACTTTGGTTACATTAATTTTATTACCGCAACCAAAACCAATTTCAACGTTATGCAAGACCAAAACCAATAATCAAAGACATAAAAACTATACTTTGACTTACAGATTTTCACCTTAACTTCATGTTGTAACGAATCCTACACAACTCTCTTATCTTATAGAATGATTAAATCGTTATTTCATTATTCTTTTTTAGACTTTAGGCTAATATCCAATCTACTTGAACATTTTTCTACCCATTTTAATTGATTCACATGATTTTTCTTGTTAACGAAATCCATTTTTACTCCAGTTAGCTTCCATTTGCTACCCAAACAAGATGGCACAATTAATAGAGCATTTAAATAGCTAAAAACATACAATTTTAAAAACATAGACAAAGGTAGTAGATAATGACGAGATCACTCCTTAATCGATATTAAATTTCTTTATTTCATTTAGTTAACATTATTTTTCTTGTAGTTTTGCATGTTTCCAGACAGAAATAGGGAGCAAAGTAACAGTGCCAATAATGACAATAGCTATCAAATAATGGAAATAACCGAAAGCATCTCCAAACACACCACTCAAGCTATAAAGCCCCCCACTCACAGTCGCCATGACTGAAACCTGAAAGGTGAAATCTGTACCTGCATATTCTTTTCGACTGTAGTGCATGACTAAGGTCAACATAACCACCAACAACATTGCCGAGAATGCATCCTCTAAAGCATTGACTGTATAAATCGCCCAGACATTGAGTTGAATTTTCTGTTCGTAAGCATAAGCTAAATAGGCATAGGCTGCTAAACTCATGATTTTAAATATTGAAAAAATAATTAAAGTAGTGGGTCTAGAGAAGTATTTAAGCACTCCACCAGCTATTGCTGCCCCTGCCAGTGCTGCTACTGCACCAAGCATGGTGATATAAACACCAATTTGAGTAAAACTTAGCCCCATATCGACCATTAAAGGTTTAAGTAATGGTCCAGCTAAACCATCTGCTACTTTAAAGGTAACAAGTACAACTAACCAAGAACGAAGCTCTGCATTTTGAGAGAAATAACTCAAGTAGGCCTTAATTTTTATGACTAAATTTTGCTGGCTAGGTTTAAGTTGATGACCTGAATAAACTGCATGTTTAGGTTCTTTAAATAATAAAACGGGTAAAGTATTTAAAAACACCAAGGCTGCTAATAACAGGAAAGTGGGTTGCCATGTTAACCAGTCTAAACACCAGAGTACGGCACCTCCACCGACAATAAAACCGAGTCGGGAACCAATCACCTGAAATGTATTTCCCCAATGTTGCTGGTCATGCTTTAACAAATTGACGGCCAAAGCATCGGTCGCAATATCTTGTGTTGCTCCAGTTAAGTTCATTAAAAGAAGCGAAATAAATAAAGCAAATAAATAAAGAGGTTGGTCTAAAGCCTGAATAGGGAAAAAAGACAAAATACACAGCACAGCTACCGTCAAAAACTGCGTAGGTAAAATCCAACTACGATAGTGCCCCAAACGGGAAAGTGCATGTCGGTCAACCCACGGCGCCCAAAAGATCTTAATTGACCAAGGCAACATTAATAGACCAAAACCACCAATATGAGCGAGTGACACGCCTTGTGCCCTTAAAATAACAGGTAAAGCATGAGTCATAAAACCGACAGGTAGCCCTTGTGCCCAATATAAGGAAAATAGCAGAAGATAAAGATTTTGCTGCCGAAACATATATACCTACTTTTTATTTCTTTAATGAGGAATAACATCAAATGCCATGTTGTTCTTACATTTTGCCAATGAAGCATATATTTCAAAAGATTAAGATAAAACTAGGACAAGTTAAAATTTAAAAAAAATATGGATCAACATTTCCCTAATTTACCTGATTTGGTACCCCAACGTGGTACTGCTTTAAGCCGAGCACTATTTAAGAAACTTTTTTTAGCGCAAGGTTGGACAGTTGAAGGCGAAGTTCCTAATTTTCCAAAAGCAGTAGCAATTATTTCACCCCATACTTCCAATATTGATGGATGGTATGGCTTTCTTGCGATTTTCGGATTAGGTATCCAAATTACAGTATTGGGTAAAGATGCCCTTTTTAAACCACCGTTTAAGCGGGCATTAGACTGGGCTGGGGTCATTCCTGTTAAACGTGATACAGCCAATGGACTTACTGAACAAGTGGTTGCAACCATTCAAAAATATGACAAGATCTGGATTGGGATGGCGCCCGAAGGCACACGTAAAAAAGCAAAAAAAATGAAAAGTGGTTTTTACCATATTGCCGCAAAAGCCAATATTCCCATTGTGATGTTTTCTTTTGATTATGACCGTAAGACGATTCACTGCTTAGGTCACTTAGACCCGAGTGGCAACTATGATGAAGATCTCGCCAAGATTTTTGAGCGTTATGAAGGAAAAATCTCACCCAAAAATCGCAATTGGCTTGCCGAACCTTTACAAAATCTAGTGAAAAAAACCTAGCAAAAATTGAGCGAATCTGGTCTTATGGCCCTTCTTAATTTATCTCGACATAGATTATTTTTAAAGATGAAAATTGCTCAATTTGCCAGTATTGGATTTATCTCTCTAGCACTCTTTGGCTGTGATAAATTTAGCAAAACACCAACGCCGACTACCTCAATTAAAGCCCGTGAACCTGTGATTGCACTTGCTTTAGGTGGCGGTGGAGCAAAAGGATTTTCACATATTGGTGTGATCAAGGTTTTAGAGTCTCATGGAATTAAGCCTAAAATTGTAACGGGTACCAGCGCAGGTAGCTTTGTTGGAAGTATCTACGCAAGTGGACAAACACCTTATCAATTGCAAAGTCTGGCTCTGAAATTACAAGAGTCTGATATCCGTGATTTAACGCTTAACCGTCAAGGCATTATTCTTGGACAAAAGTTACAAGACTACGTTAACCGTAATGTTGGCAATAAACCGATTGAGAAGTTCCCAATCCGTTTTGCGGCTGTGGCAACTCGTCTTGATAATGGTCAAAAGGCAGACTTTATTAAAGGCAATGCAGGCCAAGCAGTACGCGCCTCTTGCAGTATTCCAAATGTGTTCGTGCCAGCCACAATCGGCAATCAAAAATACATTGATGGCGGATTAGTTAGCCCAATTCCTGTTAAAACAGCTCGTGATATGGGTGCAGATATTGTGATTGCCGTTGATATTTCAGCGCGTCCAGCAGGTAATCGCCCAGCCAATATGTGGGGATTATTAGATCAAACCATTAACATTATGGGCCAACAAAGTATTAATGAAGAACTCAAGCAAGCCAATGTTGTGATTCAGCCTAAAGTGGGTCATTTAGGTACACTTGATCTCAAATCAAGTAATCAGGCAATTTTGGAAGGTGAAAAAGCTGCTCAAGCTCAAATTCGCCAAATTGAAAGTGCAATTGCAACCTTCAAAAAATCTCCAGCAGCATTTAAGCCCGCGCCACGTTCTAAATTCTAATTGAAGTGGTTTTTTTCTATCCACATTTCCTATCATCTGCTACAGTGGTAAAAGTGATATTAGTCACTTTTACCCATCATAAAGATATATAAAAGAGCAGATTTATGGAGTTTGTTGTACAACCTTGGCACTGGTTTGTATTGGGTATCTTACTTATTCTTTCTGAACTGATTCTACCTGCCTTTGCCGCACTCTGGTTTGGTATTGCCGCCATTATGGTGTGCATTCTCTATTGGCTATTTCCAGATATTAGCCTCACAACACAAATTGTATTGTGGATAATCCTATCAGTACTATGCACCATTCTTTGGTTCAAATTTATTAAACCCTTATCAATTGATAAAACGAAAGCGGGATTGCCCCGTGAAGCAACGATTGGTCAAATTGGAATGGTGATTCAAACCGGCCTAGACCATGATCAAATTATTGTTCGCTTTCCAATGCCTATTTTAGGAGCCGATGAGTGGAATTGTCGGAGCACTACTCCTGTCAAAGTAGGTGATCGTGTTAGAGTTATTGATATTTCGGGTAATGACTTAATTGTTCAAACCCATGGTACTTCATAAACATTAAAGATAAAGAGAGGGTATTTTCATGCCAGTCGGTACTATTATTGTTTTAGCCTTTTTGGCTTTTGTGGCTATTACCATTTTTAAAGGGGTTCGTATTGTTCCTCAGGGCTACAAATGGATTGTCCAACGTTTAGGTAAATATCACACCACCCTTAACCCGGGGCTTAATTTTGTGATCCCCTACATCGATGATGTGGCTTATAAAATTACCACGAAAGACATTGTGTTAGATATTCCATCACAAGAAGTAATTACACGTGACAATGCTGTATTACTCATGAATGCTGTGGCATATATTAATTTAACCACACCAGAAAAAGCAGTTTACGGTATTGAAAACTATACATGGGCGATTCAAAACCTTGTACAAACCTCACTGCGTTCTATTGTCGGTGAAATGGATCTAGATGATGCATTGTCTTCACGTGATCATATTAAAGCAAAGCTCAAAGCTGCAATTTCTGATGATATTTCGGATTGGGGCATCACCTTAAAAACGGTTGAGATTCAAGATATTCAGCCATCTACAACGATGCAAGCTGCCATGGAAGCTCAAGCTGCGGCAGAACGTCAACGTCGTGCTACAGTAACGAGAGCAGATGGTGAAAAACAAGCTGCCATTTTAGAAGCTGACGGTCGCTTAGAAGCATCTCGTCGTGATGCAGAAGCACAAGTTGTTTTAGCTGAAGCTTCGCAAAAAGCGATTGAGATGGTGACAAGTGCAGTCGGTGATAAAGAAACCCCTGTGGCTTACTTGCTAGGTGAGCAGTACATTAAATCGATGCAAGATATGGCTAAATCAAGCAATGCTAAAACCGTAGTTTTACCTGCCGATGTTTTAAATACAATTCGTGGCATTATGGGAAAGCATAATTAATTTAATTGCTTGAAATAAGTCATTGAAATAAAAACGGCGACAATCATGTAGCCGTTTTATATTGAGTATTATTGGTTGTTTAATCTTTTTTGATCTTTCAAAGGTAGCTTTTTTACGACCAAGTCATAAGAGTCGCGAATCAAGTCTTGAAGTAAATCACGAGTTAAGTTTTTATGCGGAGTAATGGAAATCCAGTGCTTTTTATTCATGTGGTAACCCGGAATAATAAATGAATAGAGCTCCTGATATTCCTGACTTTTATAGGGATCACATTTGACAGTAATCATTTTTGTGCCCGTTCCTTCTCCCACTAATAAAAACACCTTTTCTAAAATCTTAAAGACATCGCAATCTGGGCCAAAGGGTTGGCTTTGCTCACTAAAAGGAAGATTACGCGCAATCTCTATCGCAATTTGATGGAGCTGATCACAATTCATTATTATCTCCTTTATTCATTGAATATGAATATAAGCAGGATTATTGATTTAATTTTTTATTAGCTGGTACGGGCTAAAAGGAATTGTGAGATATCTACTAATTCTTTTGCATTGTCACCAAAATGAGCTAGGGCTTCAAAAGCTTGATCATGCAATTCTTTGGCATAAATCTGTGCTTGTTCGAGGCCCATTAAAGCTGGGTACGTCGATTTTTGAACTTGCTCATCTTTACCAGCAGTTTTGCCCAAAGCTTCGGTACTCGAAGTAATATCGAGAATATCGTCTAATACTTGAAAAGCCAGTCCAATGGTCTGCCCATATTGGCGCAATTTTGGAATTGCTTGATCTGTTCCAGAAAAGATAGTGACTGCACCCATCATAATTGCAGCCTGAATAAGCGCACCAGTTTTATTACGATGAATATTTTCAAGTTCGTCTTGAGCAATTTGTTTAGCTTCAGCTTGTAGGTCTAACACCTGTCCACAAACCATTTTAGAAGTGGCTGTTGCTAAAATCTGAATTTGCTTTAATACAATCGCAGCATCAGTACCCTGCCCTTGTTCATCGAACAAACGACTACCTAAAACTTCAAAAGCCATTGATTGTAAAATATCGCCTGCGAGTAAAGCAGTATCTTCACCAAATGCAACATGACATGTCGGTTGACCACGACGTAATAAATCATTGTCCATACAAGGCAAGTCATCGTGCGCTAGCGAATAACAATGAATTAACTCTACAGCAACCGCCGCACGGCGAGCCGCAGCAAAATTTGGATTAGGCTGTAAAGAAGCTGTGGCATAACACAAAGCCGGACGCACACGTTTTCCACCAAGCATGACTGCATGATGTACTGCACTTTTTAAAGGCTCTGGAATTGAGAACGCGGCCAGTGTCGTCAATAAATCTTGTTGAATACGTTGTTGAGCTTGTTTTAAAACATCCGCATTAACTTGAGAGAGTGATGACACAGTCGCCTCGATAAAATCAGTAGAGAAATTTTATTGAATGTAATGAAGCATTCATGCGCTACATCATACACGATTCACTGTGAAAAGTGGGTGATGAGTTTTTGAAGGCAACTGTAAAAAAGCCTCTACATGATTGAGAGGCTTTTTCTTACTTAATGACTTTTAGAAGCTGTCACCTGGGACGCGTACCCAGCCTTCCATTAACACACGTGCACTACGGCTCATAATGGCTTTTTTCACGACCCATTGATCATTAATCAGTTCCGCTTGAGCACCAACACGTAATGTTCCAGATGGATGACCAAAACGTACTGCTTCACGTTCGCCGCCACCAGCCGCAAGGTTTACTAACGTTCCCGGAATGGCAGCCGCAGTGCCAATCGCAACCGCTGCAGTTCCCATCATTGCATGGTGCAATTTACCCATCGACAAAGCGCGAACCAGTAAATCGACATCACTCTCTGAAACTGACTTACCACTTGAAGCGGTGTAGTTTTTAGGTTTAGAAACAAAAGCAATTTTTGGTGTGTGCTGACGTGCAGCCGCTTCTGAAATATCTTTAATTAAACCCATCTGTACCGCACCATACGCACGAATTTTTTCAAAACGTGCCAGCGCAGTTGCATCACTATTAATATGATCTTGCAGCTCTGTACCTTGGTAACCCAAATCTTCTGCATTTAAGAAAATGGTTGGAATTCCGGCATTAATAAAAGTCGCTTGGAAACGACCAATATCAGGAACATCTAATTCATCAACGACATTCCCTGTAGGGAACATATCACCGCCTTCTTCGCCATCATCGGCTGGATCTAAAAACTCAATTTGAACTTCAGCAGCAGGAAACGTCACTCCATCAAGTTCGAAATCACCAGTTTCTTGAACTTGACCATTGGTGATAGGCACATGCGCAATAATGGTTTTTTGAATATTTTTTTGCCAGATTCGAACCGTGCATAGACCATTTTCTGGAATACGATCTGCATCTACTAAACCATTTGAAATCGCAAAAGAGCCAACAGCAGCGGTTAAATTACCGCAGTTACCACTCCAGTCTACAAAAGCTTGATCAATTGAAACCTGACCAAACAAATAATCAACATCATGATCTGGCTGAGTACTTTTAGCGAGAATAACTGTTTTGCTGGTACTCGAAGTGGCTCCGCCCATCCCATCAATTTGTTTTCCATAGGGGTCCGGGCTACCAATGACACGTAGTAAAAGCTGATCTCTTGCTTGTCCTGCAACTTGGGCTTTTTCCGGCAAATCATCAAGCTTGAAAAAGACACCTTTACTGGTTCCACCACGCATATAAGTGGCTGGAATTTTAATTTGCGGTACTGAGCTCATATCAACTGTTATCCTTACTATTATGTTCTTCTATATCAAAACAAGCATTCTTGTTTACCCTTCTCTGCATCTTAAATTGTTTTAAGGCCAAGAGATAGCGATCTGCTTTATACATCAATCGTATTGACGCGAGCATATTTTGAGAATTTAGCAATATGCTTGCAATGACTTAATCTAAGCAAAATCTAAGAAAAAAAGTCTATATGAAATTATATTTTTTAGAGCACTTTTCACTCTATATTGAAATATTAAAAGTAAACCAATGATTTTAAATATATTTTATTATTACTTTTCAGTCACAGCTTATTAATTTGTAGTCTAGGCTAAAATAACTCCATCTATTAGAATAATTTACTTATTCATTGTGAGTGAAGACCTTTGACCAACGAATCTTCTACACTGCAACGAGGACTAAAAAATCGACATATCCAATTAATTGCTATGGGTGGAGCAATTGGTACCGGATTATTTTTAGGCTCGGCGCAAGTGATTCAATCTGCGGGACCATCCATTATTTTAGGATATGCCATTGGCGGCTTAATCGCGTTTTTGATTATGCGTCACTTGGGAGAAATGATTGTTGAAGAACCTGTTGCAGGATCGTTCAGCCATTTTGCGTATAAATATTGGGGGAAATTTCCCGGATTTTTAACCGGATGGAACTATTGGATACTCTACGTTCTGGTTGCGATGAGTGAACTCACCGCGGTAGCCAAATATATTAATTATTGGTGGCCTCATATTCCAGCGTGGACTTCTGTCTTATTTTTCTTTGTCGTGATTACGGCAATTAACTTAACCAACGTCAAATTTTATGGTGAGTCCGAATTCTGGCTCGCTATTATTAAAGTTGCTGCAGTTATCTCTATGATTGTGTTTGGGCTTTATTTGCTCTTTACAGCAGATGTAGGTTCAAGCATTTCATTTAGTAATCTTTGGTCTCATGGTGGATTTTTTCCAAATGGCTTTAGCGGCCTGTTCTATATGTTGGCTTTCTTGATGTTCGCTTTTGGTGGTATTGAACTGATTGGTATGGCCGCAGCAGAAGCAAAAGATCCGAAAAAAACCATTCCAAAAGCAATTAACCAAGTCGTTTTCCGTATCTTGATTTTCTATATCGGTTCATTGGCAATCTTACTTTCATTAGTGCCATGGAACCAATTAGATCTTGGCGGTCTCGACAAAAGCCCATTTGTTATGATTTTTAGCCAAATGGGAATTGGTTGGGCTGCACACTTACTGAACTTTATTATTTTAACTGCTGCTCTATCTGTTTATAACAGTGGGATGTTTGCAAATAGCCGTATGCTCTACAGTCTCGCTCAACAAGGGAATGCACCAAAAGTTTTTGCAAAAACCAATAAACAGGGGGTTCCTATTCCCGCTGTTCTACTTTCTGCTTTATTAATCTTTGGTTGTGTTCTTTTGAATTACTTTGTGCCTGAAGATGCTCTTGGACATCTCATGTATGTTGTGGTTGGTGCACTTGTTCTAAACTGGGCAATGATATCAATTACACATTTGAAGTATAGACGCTTTGTTAAGCACGCCAATATTAAGACATCTTTTCCAGCGTTATGGTCACCTTTTAGTAATTACTTAGTTTTAGCGTTTATTGCTGTGGTTCTCTATATTATGTGGACTCAAGGCTTCAAAGAGTCAGTAATGATGATCCCTATTTGGATTACGGCAATGCTCGTACTTTTTGACTATTTAAATCCTAAAAAACTAGATTCCATTGAGAATCCGGAAGAATAAATAAATTTAAAAAGCCATTGTCTCGACAATGGCTTTTTTATTCATCATTAGAAAATTACGCGTTGTAAGTATTAAAATCTCTTCGACAATAAAACTAGACGTTATGCATACTTATACTGACGCGAACAGTAAGCTCGTTCAATTTCTGGCGAACGTAATTGCTGATGCTTAGTTTTACGCCCTGCCATACGTTTGCGCCAGAGTTTGAAACTATTGGTTTTCAGGTTATATCTCATTAAACGAATAACTTCACTTTCACTTAAGCCATATTCTCGCTCAATTGCTTCAAATGGAGTGCGATCTTCCCATGCCATTTCAATAATTCTAGATAAGTCCTGTTCATCAATTTTTTTCATGTTATGCCCTTTTGAATTATACGATAGTCAAATCTGATTTTTAACAAACAACCTTCTAGGAATAACTTCACCTACTCGATTGCTTGTCTTAAACCTTTTCGTGTTTTGCTTCAGATCGTAGAAAGATCAACATGAATTTTTTGTGATTTTTTAGCTTTCTAAACTGTTTTTTTATAAGACATAAGTGTTCAAAACCATTGAATGTTCCAACTTTATCTTTATTGCTCACTATGGCAAAAGTTTTTAATAACTAAAACGTAAAAAAGCCATTGCCTTCGCAATAGCTTTTTTGTTTATAATCATAAAATTATGCGCCCTTAGCTTAACTGGATAGAGCAGTTGCCTCCTAAGCGACCGACGTGGGTTCGAGTCCCGCAGGGCGCACATATTTCATCACTTAATCCTTCACTTCAGCCAACAATGTTTCAGCTGCAAGTTTTCCTAAATTATTAGAAGCAAGCGGACTATCACCAGTTAGCAATTTACGGTCTCTATGACATTGACCTGTAATGCCCTTATTTAAAATTTCTACACCGAGTTTTTCAAGGTTTTCACCTACTAGCCAAGGTAAAGCCCCGGGCATATAACCAATATCAATATTTGCTCCCTTATCTAATGAATCAGGGAATACACAAATTTGATAGCCTTTAAAAATATAGTTTTCTGGCTGTTCATCTACTGCCGCAGCAAGTAATGAAGCTGGACCATGACATAATGTAATAATAAATTTATCTTGTTCAACTGCCCATTTAAGAACTTTTTTCACCTCAAGGCTATGTGGAATTTTAGCTAATACGCCATGCCCCCCTGGAATAAATACAGCCGCATATGGTGAGTTTTCCCCCACTGCGTTTTCTAAAATATCAGTTAGCTTTAATGGATTTTTTAATTTATCTGCATATTTCTGGAAGGTGTCTAATACAACTTGTTCTTGCTTTGGCATCGCCCACATTTCAAGTTTAGCAGGGTTCCCAGAAAGTGTCGCAACATCAATTTCAAAGCCTGCATTATCTAAATGAAACATCGGTAAAAGCATTTCTACAGGATGGTTACCTGTTGAAAAGAACTTACCGTTTTGCATCTGGATGTAACGCTCATCAGTTGCAATCATTAAAACTTTTTTATTGCCCGCATACGGCGTTGAATAAGTCGTGCCGTCGTAATCGGTTTTAGGAGCAGTATATTGACTTAGTGAATAAGGTGATGGGAAAAAGGCATTATCTTCAGCCAAATCTGGAGTAGGATTTTTATCATCAATATTTGCGGTATTCATTTTTACTATCCTTTTTCATCAGTATGGAAAGAAATAATAAGGTAATAACCCATTTTTATTTCTTACTCAATTTATAGGTGAAGTTATAGAACTGGTGCAATCTGCCAATAGAATTTGGCAATTTTTATAGAGAAATAGGCAGAATCTAGAATTATAAAATTCAGTTTAGGCGAACCTGTCGTTCGCCCAAACTTCAATGATTACAGCGTTACGCATTCATTTCTAAAACGATCTTTCCAATATGATCACCTTGTTCCATACATGCGTGAGCACTTTGTACATCTGAAAAAGCATACGTTTTATAGATTTGCGGTAAACATTTACCTTGAGCCAATAATGGCCATACATGCTCATGCAAAGATTGGGCAATCTCTGCTTTTTCTTGGCTATTACGTGCTCGCATCGTTGAACCCGTAATTGTGGCACGTTTTAAAATCAGTTTTTGTAAGTCAAATTCTTTTGCGATTCGCCCCCCCATAAAACCAATAATGACAAGTCGGCCATCACGTTTTAATAGATTTAAATTTTTCGTGAAATAAGAACCACCCACAATGTCTAAAATAACATCAACACCTTGGTCTTGAGTATGTTTCAAAACTTCTTGCTCAAAATCTTGGGTTTTATAGTTAATTGCTGTGGTGAAACTAGAGAGTACTTCAACTTTATCTTCACTACCAACGGTAGCAAAAGTTTTAATTCCTAAAGCTTGGCAAATTGCTAAAGCTGTGGTTCCAATACCACTTGCCCCACCATGAATCAGTGCAGTTTCATCTTTCTTTAAACGGCCAATATCAAATAGGTTTGCCCAAACCGTAAAAAATGTTTCTGGAATTGCAGCAGCTTGCGTAAATGATAAATTTTCAGGTATTGGCAATACTTGAGTTGCAGTTACCGCACAATATTCTGCATAACCACCGCCATTTGTTAGGGCACAAACTTTATCACCAACCTTGAATTGATCTACTTGTTCACCCACAGCAACCACGACACCAGCGACTTCAAGTCCCGGTATTTGAGTAACACCTTTAGGCATTGGATATAAACCCATACGCTGTAAAACGTCAGGACGGTTAATTCCAGCAGCCTTTACCTCAATTAAGACTTCATCTGCTTGAGGTACTGGAAGACTAGCATCTTGAACTTTTAGAACCTCAGGTCCACCAGGAGCCGTAATTTCAATAATTTTCATGGTTTTGGGAAGGGTCATAAAATACTCCATGTTTGATTTATATTTCAAAATACTAATCTACGTTAAATAATTGAGGACTTGGGTGGAACGCCAAACAGTCGCTTAAATTCTCGGCTAAATTGTGAAGCACTGACATACCCCACTTCATAGGCTGCTTCTGCTACACCCATTTTATTGTTCATGATTAACTCACGAGCCTTATGTAGCCGAGTAATTTTGATGTACTGTAAAGGCGAATAATTCGTCACCTTTTTAAAAGTTTGATGAAAAAGCGAGATGCTCATGCCCGCTTGTTTCGCCAATTCTTGAACCGTTAAATTATGATAATAATCACGCTGAATAATTTCACAAATGGTGTAAATCACACCATTTCGACTTGCTATAGCCGATAAACTCTCGACTAAATTACCACCTGAGGCCTGCACCACACGATAAACCAATTCTCTTTTAACTTGCTCACCTAATATAAAAGTATCTTGTTTAGAGCGAAGTAAATTGAGCAATCTGAGAGCAACCTCTGAAATGGTGGCATTCATGTCAATCACTCTAAGCCCACAGCTTAATTTTAAATCTTCCGAGTGAGCATCTTCAGTAATCACTTGTTGCTGTTTATCCATTTTAGTAATGAGATCAGCCATCATTTGTGGTTCAAATTTTATTGCAATCGCCAACATGGGTTCATTATTTTCAACAACAGTATCGCAATCAAAAGGTATTGCAATTGAGATGAATAAGCACTGCCCTTGTTGAAATTGAAAGATTTCTTTACCAATATATCCTCGCTTTAATCCCTGTATCACTAAAACAATTGAGGGTTCTTGCAGCACGGCAACAGGTGGTGTGGAATGATCTACACGCATCAAAGTGATGTTAGAGATAAAAGTAGGATAGAGACCTTCTGCGGGAGCCAAGTGCAAAAATGCATCGACCAAATGTTCTGTAAGATGATTTTGCGGCATAGTTTTATTGTGAGAAGTTATCTAATAATCAATATAACAATGAACCTAAAATGAAAACATCAATCTTACGTTTACTTTGTATAAATAGGCAATTCAAATCAATTTTTAGGCATAAAAAAACCTAGAACATTCTAGGTTTTTCACTTCATCAGATTATTTAAGCCGATAAATTAAAGAACATTGCTGCAATCAAAATAATTACACCGAGTGCAATTCGATACCAAGCAAATACACGTAACGTATGACGCTCTACAAATAGAACCAATGCTTTTACAACAAACAATGCGGCAATAAAAGCAGCAACGAAACCTACCCCAATATTAATCATATTATCGGCAGTCAATACGTCAGCATTTTTAACCAAGTCAAAAGTTGCAGCCCCCAACATGGTTGGCATAGCAAGGAAGAAAGAGAATTCTGTAGCAGCCTTACGTGATAAGCCCGCAAACATTCCGCCTACGATTGTTGCACCTGAACGTGAAGTTCCTGGAATCATGGCAACACATTGAGCAAGTCCGACTAAAAGTGCTTGTTTAAAAGTAATTTTGGTTGCATCGAGTGTCTTATGTTCAAATTGTCTAGATTCAACCCAGAAAATAATAAGCGCCCCGACAATTAAGGCAATCGCCACCACAATTGGGCTGAATAAAACACTTTTAATAAAGTCTACTGCCAAAACCCCAATAATAACTGCGGGGAAGAAAGCGATAAGCACACTAATAGCAAAATGACGTGATTCCACATCACCACTAAAGAAGCCTTTAATCAAGTTAACAATTTTTTGTCGGTATAACCAGCACACTGCCAAAATAGCACCTAACTGGATTACGACCTCAAATACACGACCGCCGTCTGAATGGAAATCGATAATATGACCAAATAAAATTAAATGGCCTGTACTCGAGATTGGTAAAAATTCAGTTAAGCCTTCGACAAAGCCTAAAAACAGTGCTTTTATAACTTCAAAATTTTCCATCACTTGCTCAAAAAGTTAATCACTAGAAAAGTCTAAAAATTTGTTTTATATCATGTACAAACCATAATTTTGGCCTAGTTCATGCCCAATATCAGATCATTTCTAGCATTTGTGGTTATTGCCCTTAGCAAAAGGCGGTTTATTTAAAGAGGAATAATGTATCACATCATCATGACAATCTTAGGTTAACTATCGTAAAAAGATGAACTTGCTTAAGAACTACAAAATTTCTCATTCTATAGCTAAGATTTTTACGCTTATTGACCCTAAAAATGATCTTAAAAAGACCTTACAAAAACATGATATTATTTTTCTTACATGCAACTCATATCAAAAATTCTATCTGAATGAAAAATACCAAAATTAATGCACGTCATCTTATTATCGATTTATTTCTTTCCTCCGCTTATCCTCAGCTCACCATTAAACAAATATTGATTGCAGCCAAACTCTTTAATATGAGTGACAATGGTATTCGTGTTGCGACGACTCGGCTATTAAATGAAGGCATGATAGAAAGCGTCGAGCGTGGTATCTATCAACTTTCGCCACCCACCAAAGACTGGGCAAAAGTCATTTTGAATCGTAAAAATGGCATTAAACAGACCAAAGAATGGCAACAGAATTATCTGGCAGTATTTACGGGGACATTAGGGCGTATAGATCGGACTGCTTTAAAAAAGAGAGAACACGCTTTACATCAATTTGGCTTTAGAGAGCTCGAAACTGGTATTTATATACGCCCAGACAATTTAGCCTATAGTTTTGAAAAAACATGTGAAGAACTCACTTTAGCAGGCCTTGAAAATGAAGCCAAAATTTCTATTATTCAAAAATTTGACTCAAAAACAGTTTCGTTAATTCCTTCTTTATGGGATACAAAGCAGCTTGAAGAAAATTATGAGATGTATAGCCAAGATATTCAAGAATGGCTTTTGAATTATAAAAATTTATCCTTAAACGAGGCCGCCACTCAAGCTTTGTTATTAGGACGTGAAACAATTACCTTACTCATGAATGATCCTCTACTGCCCCCTCCATTTGTTAACGAACATGCCCGCAATCAGTTTGCTCAAAATGTACAGCAGCTCGACTCGATTGGACAAAAGCTGTGGCAGAAACTTTATGAAAATGAATTAGCCCATTAAAGGGCGATTTATTTTTTTACAAACAAATATTACACTTTTTAAAATTTTATAATTATATTGGTAATATATAATATGGATACCAAAATCTGATTTGGGAGAATAAAAATGAATGCACAAGTGAGTGTGACCGATCTATTTAGCAGAGAAGAAATACAGGAACTCACACAACCCTCAGATGCATATGGTGCTTGGGCTGTTGCAAGTACATGGGCTGTTATTGGCGGAACATTTGCCAGTTTAATCATGATGTGGGATTACTTACCGAGCTGGGGCAAATTACTTGCTTGTATGCTTGCCTTAGCAATATTGGCAGGTCGCCAGTTATGCCTAGCGATTTTGATGCATGATGCATCGCATAAAAGTTTGTTCAAAAATAAAAAAATAAATGACTTTGTCGGTGAGTGGCTATGCGCCCGTCCGATCTGGAATGATCTACAAAAATATCGCGTACATCATGTTCGCCATCATGCAAAAACCTCTACTCCAGATGACCCAGACCTTTCTCTCGTTTCTGGTTTTCCTGTAAGTAGAAAATCTCTTACTCGTAAATTCTTACGCGACTTAACGGGTATGACCGGATTAAAGTTTAGCTTTGGTCGAGTGTTAATGGATCTCGATTTAATGAAATGGACGGTTGCAAATGATCAAGTCTGGCTAGACCGAAGTAATAAAGACTTCATTGACTATGCTAAAAGCCTTATAAAAAACAGTAGCGGAGCTATTGCTACCAATGTAGCTCTTTATCGGGTTTTAAAAGCTTTTGGTCAACAACGGTTTTATTGGTTATGGCCTTTAGCTTATTTAACACCCTTCCCATTATTTTTAAGAATTCGCTCCATGGCCGAACATGCAGGAATGCAAACGAGCAATACAGCTTTAACCAATACCCGTACAACACGTGCAGGTTGGATTGCCAGAAGCTTTGTGGCCCCTATTCATGTCAATTACCACATGGAACACCATTTAATGGCTTCGGTGCCCTACTTCAAATTGCCGCGCATGCATCGTCTATTGAGAAATCGCGGCCATGTTCCGGCACCACCTAGCTATTTTGAAGTAATTGAATCACTCTCATCTAAGCCAGAACAATCTACTTAATTAACTCAAATGATAAATGAAAGGCCATAAATTTATGGCCTTTTAACTTAAATCATCCATCTTCTGTTGGGTTTGGAAATATTTAGGCGTGACGCCCATCCAGCGCTTAAATGCACGGGTGAAGTGAGAAGTCTCGGCATAACCCAGCATTAAAGCCACTTTTTCAATCGACATGTTATTTTGAGTTAAAAGTTTCTGGGCCTGCTCTTTTTTCAGTGAGTCCACCAACAGTGTAAAACTAGTGTGATCAAGAGCTAAATAGCGTTGCAGGGTTCGTTCTGACATATTCATGATTTGAGCAACTTGCCCAACTTTCAATGCCTCAATCTCCCCATTCAAAAGCAATTTTTCAGCAACTTGTTTGACTCTCCCTTTCCAGCCACTTTCTAATTTTAATTTCTCTATATCCCGCTTACATTGTGCATTTAACAACGGCGCTAGCATTGGGTCCGCCGTTAATACAGGCTGTGCTAAATACTCTTTTGGAAATATCCAACGATTACACTTTTGATTAAATAAACAAGTGACAGCCAGTTGATGACTTATTTGGGAAAAACCTATCGGTTCAGGAATTTGTAATTCAACTTTTCCTAAATGAGAAAGCCCTGTTAATTTTTTTGCAATTTGAACAAAACCGACTAACAAAAAAAAGTTGGCATTTGAGCTCAACTGAAATGCATCAACAGGCTGATGAATTGACCAACATGCATCATTATTTTCTTGTTTTAATTCTGGTTTGAAAACCTTACAACGTGAGCCAATGAACTGTTCAAGTATTTTCAGCGCTTCTCCTAAATTTGGAGAAACTATAGCAGCCATTCCGACTGAACCATAACAAGAGGCCGTCATGTTTAAAGCTAAATACCCAGTTAGTGCTGGCTCTTTGCATAACTCAATCGCCCGTTCAATAAGCTCATTTAAGATGTTGAACTTAACATACCAATAAGGCTTTTTTAATTGGTCTAAAGCTATTCCACTTCCATCTAAAAGTTGCTCACCAGAGACACCCCATCGCTTAACAGTCTCGACTAATAAGTTAATATAAGTTCCGGGTAATTCTGGATTCATGAGCAACCCAATGAGCAAAATAAAATGGCGTGAAATGGTAAAAACTGTCAGTTCATGAACTATGCCATGCTTTTAAATTGATGCATAGTTATTCAAAACAAAATCTGCTGAATTGCACTAGACAGCACAATTTCTGAAAAGAATACAGGTCACCTTATGAACATTCTGATTGTCCATGCTCATCCAGAACCACAGTCTTTTACTGCTGCTCTAAAAAGTACAGCTAAACAAACCTTAGAAAAATTGGGGCATACAGTAGAGATTTCAGATTTATATGCGATGCAATTTAACCCTGTTGCGTCCAAAGAGGATTTTCTAGAGCTTAATCAACCTGATTATTTTAATTATGCTCTCGAACAAAGAAATGCCAGCAAAAATCAACTTCTAGCTCCAGATATTCAAGCAGAAATTGAAAAAGTAAAAAAAGCTGATTTAGTTATTTTAAATTTCCCCCTTTATTGGACATCTGTTCCAGCAATTTTAAAGGGCTGGATTGATCGTGTGTTCGTCTCGGGCTTGTTTTATGGTGGTAAGCGGTTTTATGACCACGGCGGCATGGCAGGTAAAAAAGCGATGTTGTGCTTAACACTCGGTGGTAGAACACACATGTTTGGAGAGAACTCAATTCACGGCCCAATTGAAAATTATTTATCACCGATTCAACGTGGTACTTTGGCATATGCCGGTTTTGAAGTTTTACCACCATTCATTGCTTATCACGTACCTTATATTAGTCAAGAAGCACGAGAAACCCTTCTCGACGACTACGTAACCTACCTCACTCATCTAGACAAGCTTGAACCACTAAAATTTCCTAAGCTTGAGCAATTTGATGAAAAACTATATCCACTCTAATGCTGTGTTTGAGCTCTAAAAATTAAATAGCCGAATCTATCTTTATATTTTTGGCTATTCTCTCTCATAGTTACTCCCGAACAGAGAGGCAAAAACGCAAAAAAAAATAGATCAAACGGTAAAAAAACTAAGGTAAACTTTTTTATAAAATTAAGAATATAAAAGTTAATCAATAATATACAGATGTAGAGAAACTAGACTTATCAACTAAAAATGACAACTACTACTCATTTCATAATCGATTAATTCATATTTTTACAAAAAAATCTTTGACCATTTTTCTTGGATTTGTGACAAAAATGTCACTAAAACAAACCTCTTTACTAATAGATTAAAAATATAAATATCAAACAATTAAAATAATTTACCAACGAAAATATTCCTTCATATTTCATCCATTATTGACACTATTTGTATAAAAAGTGAGTACTCTTCAGTTCATATAACAGATTTACTCTTATTGTAATTATGCTATTTTTGTTACATGGAGTTATCAAAGCTTTTATAAGTTGTAATTAGGAGCTTTGAAGGCAACACAGTTTAAACGGTTTAACTCTGTTACTTTTAAAAAAATGTCTTGAAGTTCAAGGAAAGATTAAAATGAAATTAAAACATCTGAGCACTGCAATGATTTTAGCAACGCTGCCTGCAACTGGGGTTTTTGCAGCAGCATTGGATCGCTCTGGACAATCAATGTCTGCATTCTTCCAACCAGGTAATTATTTTGAAGCAGGTATTTCTGCTTTAGATCCAGATGTATCAGGTAAAGAAGCAGGTACAAGTGCAACACGCCGTGATATTAGCGATATGGGTGAGGATTATTATTTCCCTAATGCAGCATTAAAACTACAACTTAACGATAAGTTTTCTTTTGGTTTAATTTACGATCAACCGTTTGGAGCAGATGCAGAATATAAGGGTCAAAATGCATTTGTTTCAGACTCTTCTAATACAATTCTAGCTCCAGCTGCTTTAGCAGTTATTCGCCAGCAAACAATTACAAATGGAATTAACAATCAAGTTAATACTGCAGCACAAAATTTGTTAAATTCTGGCACGTTACCACCTAATGCCACTATTGATCAGGCAAAAGCAGCTATTCAAAATAATGCTGCTGTTATGCAACAAATTACGTCAGGTGTAACTCAAACAGTTGATGCTGGAATAAATAACATTAATGGTTTGCTTGGCAAGGGTGGCACCAAAGTTGAAGTTGACACCCAGAACCTAGCAATGGTGTTTGGTTTTCAACCGAATAAAAACTGGAACCTCTATGCGGGTGGTGTGTATCAAACCATTAAAGGAAATATCAGTCTCCGTGGGCAAGCTTATAGTATTTACAACGGCTATGATGCAGACATCAAAGAAACTGGTGGTGTGGGTTGGCTAGCAGGTTTTGCTTATCAAATTCCTGAAATTGCATTAAAAGCTTCTTTAACTTATCGTTCTGAAGTTGACCATGATGTCAATATCCGTGAAAACTTACCTACACTTCCAGCTCTTTCATTATTAGGGCAAGCGGCAGCTGCTGATGCGATAAAAAATAGCTCAGCAGATACCACAATTACCACCCCTCAATCAGTTAACTTTGATTTCCAAACGGGCATCATGGCTGACACCGTTGCCTTTGCTAACGTACGTTGGGTGAACTGGAAAGATTTCTCTGTTCAACCATACAAGTTTGGGCAACTATCAAAAGTTGTAGGGCAACTACCTATTGTTAACCGTCCAAATGGGTTTGATTTAGTTAGTTATACAGATGACCAATGGACAGTGACTACAGGTGTTGGGCGTAAACTTAATGACAAATGGGCAGGTAACGTTTCTGTAGGTTGGGACTCAGGTGCAGGCGATCCAGTAACAACTTTAGGGCCAACAGAAGGTTACTGGAATGTTGGTTTAGGTCTTCAATATAGCCCTACTCCACAAACATTTATTGCTGGTGGCGTAAAATATTTCTGGTTAGGCGATGCTAAAGCTCAAACTGGTGCTCAAGCGGGCGGTGATGAATATGTTGCGGAGTTCTCTGACAACAACGCAATCGCTTATGGTTTAAAACTTGGCTATAAATTCTAAGTTTCAAAACTCATTCATATAAAAAAGGCGCTTAAAGCGCCTTTTTTATTATTTATGTCTTATGCTGGAATACTACGCTTTGAAACTGAACGGATTGCTTCTTTTAATGCATCATATCCGTGGATAGCTGGAAACTGTGGGAACTCAGCAATCACGTTTGCAGGTGCATCAAATAAGAAACCGTGGTCAGCCTCTCCAAGCATGGTTGTATCGTTATACGAATCACCAGCTGCGATTACACGGAAATTTAATCCATGTAGTGCTTTAACCGACTCACGTTTTTGATCCGGTTGACGTAATTTATAAGCTGTAATCATTCCTTCTTCATCTGTCTCTAATTTATGACAGAAAATTGTTGGCCATCCTAATTGCTTCATTAAAGGATGTGCAAACTCATAAAACGTATCTGACAAGATCACAAGTTGGAAATGCGTGCTCACCCATTCAACAAATTCTTTTGCGCCTGGTAATGGCCCCATCTCTGCAATGACTTCTTGAATGTCATTTAAGCCTAAACCGTGTTGTTTTAAGATATTAAGACGCTGAGTCATTAAAACATCATAATCCGGAATATCACGAGTTGTTGCTTCGAGTTCTTTAATCCCTGTTTTTTTTGCGAAATTGATCCAGATTTCAGGAACTAAAACCCCTTCAAGATCTAGGCATACGATTTCCATGAATGCTTCCAACGTTGGTTAAAAATTGCTGTATCATACCACTAAGATTTTCAGTTTTGCGTTGTTATTGATCAAATCAATTTTATTCATAAGGATCGAAATTAAAGTGCTAAGCACTTTATTCACTATCCATTAGAATATTTTTCATAACTCAATGCGCCCAAGCCTTTTGCCAGGAACACACATGACCGTTATTCCGACTATTGATATCGTAGATGCTCTTGCAGCCGAATATGCGACCAAAAGCCCGCGAGAAATTTTAGAGCTTGCCTTAAGCCAGCAAGGTGAAATCGCAATTTCTTTTTCGGGAGCAGAAGATGTTGTCTTAATTGATATTGCTTCACGTTTGGGTAAGCCGTTCCGTGTTTTTAGTCTCGACACTGGTCGACTGCATGCCGAAACTTATCAATTTATTGAGACTGTCCGTAAACACTATAATATCAATATCGAAATTTGTTTCCCTGAATCTGAAGCTGTTCAAAACATGGTAAACGAAAAAGGTTTATTCAGCTTTTTTACTGATGGGCACCAAGAATGTTGTGGTATCCGAAAAGTTCAGCCTTTGCGTAAAAAACTTGCGACTTTAGATGGCTGGATTACGGGCCAACGTAAAGATCAAAGCCCTGGTACACGTACAGAAATTCCAGTAGTACAAGCTGATGCAGGTTTCTCTGGTCCAGGTAGGCAACTTATTAAATATAATCCTTTAGCAAACTGGACAAGTGCTGAAGTATGGAGCTACATCCGTATGATGGAAATTCCATATAACCCTCTTCACGAACGTGGTTTTGTTTCTATTGGCTGTGAACCATGTACACGTGCTGTATTACCGAACCAACATGAGCGCGAAGGGCGTTGGTGGTGGGAAGAAGCGACTCAAAAAGAGTGTGGATTACACGCAGGTAATATGAAAAAGTAATTTGTTATCAAAAAACCACTGCTAAATCAGTGGTTTTTTTTATGTCATGTTCCGTACACAAAGTCATATTTTATCTACTCTAAACGCTATATACTTAATTTTACGGTTCTATAATTCTAATAAGAGCTCAGATAAGGGCTTCTTAGAAAAATGCATGAGGCACAATGATTTATGCGTCCATTACACCCAATTGATTTCATTTTTCTGTCACTTGAAAAAAGACAGCAACCCATGCATGTCGGTGGATTATTTTTATTTGAAATTCCTGAAAATGCACCTGAAACTTTTGTACATGATTTAGTTGAAGATATTAAACGCTCAAAAAGCATTCCTATCCCACCCTTCAATAACCGTTTAAATGGCTTATTTTGGGATGAGGATGAAGAGTTCGATATCGATCATCACTTTCGCCATATTGCTCTGCCTCATCCTGGCCGTATTCGTGAACTTCTGGTTTATATTTCACAGCAACATAGTTCGTTAATTGATCGTGCTAAGCCTCTTTGGACTTGTGACATTATTGAAGGAATCGAAGGCAATCGTTTTGCCATGTATTTTAAAATCCATCATGCAATGGTCGACGGCGTTGCAGGTATGCGTTTGATTGAGAAATCACTTTCAAAGACACCAGAAGAAAAACATGTAGTTCCTTTATGGTGTGTTGAGAGCAAAAGAACTAAACGACTAAAAGTACCAACGCCAAGTACCAGTAAAATTAAGAGTATTTTAGGAGGCATTAAGTCTCAACTCGATATCGCTCCTAAAGTCATGCAAGAGCTATCTCAAACTATATTTAAAGAAATGGGTAAAAATCCTGATTATGTTTCTACTTTTCAGGCGCCAGTGTCGATTTTGAACCAAAGAGTGAGTGCTTCACGTCGTTTTGCGGCCCAATCATTTGAGTTGAGCCGCCTTAGAAAGATTTCAAAAGTATTAGGCGTGACAATTAACGATGTTGTACTCGCAGTATGCTCTGGTGCTTTACGTGAATATTTGATTAGTCAAAATAGCTTACCTAAAAAACCACTTATTGCCATGGTGCCAGCTTCATTACGCACCGATGATTCTGATATGAGTAACCGAATTACCATGATTCTGGCAAATTTAGGAACTCATAAAGACCAACCGTTAGAGCGTCTAGAAATTATTCGTCGCAGCATGCAAAATTCAAAGCAACGCTTTAGCCGTATGACTGCGAATGAAATTTTAAACTATAGTGCGGTTGTTTATGGTCCGGCAGGTTTAAACATCATGTCAGGAATGCTTCCTAAGCGTCAGGCATTCAATTTAGTCATTTCCAATGTACCAGGACCACGTGAGCCTCTTTATTGGAATGGCGCGAAATTAGATGCTCTCTACCCTGCTTCAATTGTCATGGATGGACAAGCTCTAAATATTACTATGACCAGTTATTTAGATAAGCTTGAAGTTGGATTAACAGCTTGTCGAAATGCCTTGCCAAAAATGCAAAACCTTTTGACTCACTTAGAAGATGAGATTCAACGGTTTGAAGAAATTATTGCAGAAAAGCAGCTGAAACATCATTCAGCAAGTTAGAAAACTAAGGGGCTTTAAATTGGCCCCTTATTTTTTGATTGTGCGGCACTGGTTAAGCAACTGATGACATACTGAACGAATCATTGCAGTTGTGATCGGTACTTCTTTACCTTGGTCATTCAACATATAGCAGCTATTTACTGGCGTGCTTTCTAAAACATGTTTAAGACCGTTGCTAATTAAGTTTTCACTTACATTCATGGGTTATACCTCTTATTGTTTGCTAAGACGTTTAATAGGGAGAACGTCTAGGGCTACTGTATGTAAGTAGTATTTAAAATTCATGAATGAAAGTAAAATTTCAGTTGTAACAAGGATTAAGCGATATCTTGTTACAACTTTAACTTAAAATGATATCGTATTGCTCTTGCGTATATAAATTTTCGACCTGAAATTTAATGACACGGTTGATGAAATGCTCTAAATCTGCCACTGCTGGCGCTTCTGCTGTTAATAATCGGTCAATCACAGAAGGATGAGCAACAACAGTAAAGCCACTCGTTGACTCAAATGCACGGGTATATCGTAATATCTCACGAAATATTTCGTAACACACTGTCTCTGCTGTTTTGACAAAACCACGTCCTTGACAGGTTGGACATGACTCACACAGCAAATGTTCTAACGATTCACGTGTTCGTTTACGCGTCATTTCAACCAAACCAAGTTCTGACACTTGAGTAATTTTGGTCTTAGCGTGATCACGCTCAAGCATTTTTTCAAACTGACGCATCACCTCTTCACGGTGAATTGCCTCTTGCATGTCAATAAAATCAATAATGAGAATACCCCCCAAATTACGCAGTCTAAGTTGACGCGCGATAACTTGAGTCGCTTCCATATTGGTTTTAAAAACGGTGTCCTCAAGACTACGACCACCAACATATGAACCCGTATTAACATCAATCGTTGTCATGGCTTCAGTCTGATCGATCATCAGATAGCCGCCTGACTTCAAAGCTACGCGGGTTTGTAAGGCTTTTTGAATATCTTCTTCGACATTATAAAGATCAAATAGTGGTCGCTCCCCCGGATAATGAATGAGTCGACTCTGCATATTCGGGACAAATTCTTCAACAAACTCAAGAAGCTTCGCGTGAATCTCTCTCGAATCGACATAAATCTTTGCAGTTTCGTCGCTAGCCAAATCTCGAATAATACGTTGAGGTAATGGAAGCTCTTCAAAAATTAAGGAAGGGACAGCAACATCAATTTGTTTACGTTGAATGTATTCCCATAATTTACTCAGATAGCACATATCCTGTGCAATTTCTGCCTCATCTACGCCTTCAGCAGCTGTGCGTACAATCACGCTACCCGGCAAATTATGTTCAGATTGAATACCTTCGATAATATTACGTAGTCGCTCTCGCTCTTCTTCAGACTCGATACGCTGAGACACACCAATATGATTTCCATATGGCATGAGAACCAGATAACGAGAAGGGATTGAAAGGTCAGTACTCAGACGCGCGCCTTTTGTTCCCAACATATCTTTCATTACTTGGACAGTAAGCGTTTGTCCGGGATGTAAAAGTTCAAAAACATTTGGGGTAGGCTGTGAACGAGGCCAAACCATATCATTGATATGTAAAAAGGCTGTTCGAGACAAACCAATATCAACGAAGGCAGCTTGCATGCCCGGAAGCACCCGCACGACTTTACCTTTGTAAATATTGCCGACTAGACCACGTTTGACTGTACGTTCGACATACAGCTCATTAACAGTTCCATTTTCGATTAATGCCACCCGACACTCCATAGGCGTGACATTAATAAGTAATTCTTCTGACATACATAAACTCAAAGCATTATAAAATTTTTATTAAAGAGTCAGAGAAGCTGTTAACTTTAACTTTGCCTAGTGTTCATCGACAATGCTATTCAATTAAGAATGATAACAACCTCTTATGTCTTTACTCTTTTTAATAACTGTGCAAATTCGTATAAAGGAAGTCCTACCACATTACTATAACTTCCTTGAATTTGGGGAATATATTGAGAAGCAATTCCTTGAATTGCATATCCACCCGCTTTCCCCACAGGCTCACCTGTAGTCCAATAATCTTCCATATCTTGCGTAGTCAGACGCTGAAACTCAACTTGAGTTTGCACCACCTGACTTAACATTTTTTGTTGCGTAGCAATACATAATCCAGAAAACACATCATGCCAACGTCCAGATAATTGTTTCCAGATTTCAAAAGCATGATTTTTCGATTCAGGCTTGCCAATAATTTGGCCATCAAGCCCAAGACTTGTATCGGCAGCAATAACGATTGCGTCTGGAAAAAGCTTCAATACAGTTTGTGCTTTTTCTCTAGCTAACCGTTCAACATAATGGTGAATCAGCTCATTTTCATGAACGGACTCGTCAATATCTGGACTATAAATTTCAAAATCCAAACCCAGTTGTTGCAATAACTCCTTCCGACGAGGAGAGCTAGATGCTAAAACTATATGCGCCATTTTGCCAAACAATAATAGACGATTGGCCAAGTGATGATACTTGTCATCAATGGTTGCCAATGTCTAGCAATCGAAAAATGAATTCCACCCATGGTCTGCGTTACCCACATAAACGCTAAATGAGCAATAATGACCAGAGTTGCAATTGTCCATAAATTACCAAAGGTTAAAATACGGCGCTCGCGAATTAAAAAACGGGTAAGAAAAGTCACAATTACAAAACTTAAAGCATTAAGGCCTAAAGGCGCATCAAGCAAAAGGTCTGTAAAAATTCCCATTCCAAATGCAAACCAGACCCCACACCATGTTGGCTGACATACTACCCAAAATAGCATAATCATTAACATGAATAATGGGCGCCAACCTGAAATATCGTAGGATAGCGGGTAAACCATGAGCACAGAGCCGACAATTACAGAGAGGATAATTCCCCATAATGGATCATTTCGTTTTTCTCGTTTCAATTTAGCGATCGGCATATGGTTGCTCCTTCGCTAAAGAATCAGAGAAAAGTACGACTACATGATGCCCTGTAGCTAATTGTGCGGCTGGTGTAACATCAATTTCTGCAAACTCGCCCGAATTATGACGTCTTATTTTGGCAACTGTACCTACTGCGTACCCTGCTGGGAAATGTTCACCCAAACCTGAGCTAAACACTTTATCACCCACTTGAATATTCGCACTAGTCGGGACATATTCCATTTTCAAACGACCCAAATCACCAGTACCAGAAACAATCGCCCGCATTCCAGTGCGCTCAAGACGTACTGAAAGTGAATGTTCTTTATCTGATAACAACATTACACGTGAGCTATGAGGATATACATTAATGATCTGTCCCATAATTCCTTTATCATCCAGAACCGTTTGACCGACCTTAAGATGGTCCATAGAGCCACGGTTAACAATGATGATATGACGCAATGGGTCTGCATCTGTCCCAATTACTTCGGCGATCTCCATACGTCCATCAATAATTAATGGAGTATCAAGAAGACCTCGCAAACGGGTGTTTTCAGCTGACAGTTCAGAAAGCTTCTGTAAACGAACCTGAGCTTGTAAAAGCTCAGCCTGCATCGCAGTATTTTCACGACGCAGTTGTGCTTCAGATTTTGTTTGTTGATTCAGCCATTCTCTCGACAGTACTGGATAACTGGCCAATGCATAAATTGGGTTATATGCAGCGTACAAGACATCCCTTGCTGGCTGAATTACATACGGCATGCGCCAATCAAAAAACAGCACAACCAAACATGTAATGACCGCAATAATGAACGAGCGGAAAGATGGCGGCTGTCTTGAAAAAATATTCGGTTGCACCGCCTAATCCTTAAACTTAACCAACAAAAAGCATGTCATGGTTCGGGTTGTCGAAGAATTCCAATACTTTACCACCACCACGGGTCACGCAAGTAAGAGGATCTTCAGCAACCACAACTGGTAAACCAGTTTCTTGAGCTAATAATTTATCGAGGTTACGAAGTAATGCACCACCACCTGTCAACACAATACCGCGCTCGGCAATATCAGAAGAAAGTTCTGGAGGAGTTTGCTCAAGTGCAGATTTTACTGCGCTTACAATATTTTGTAATGGATCAGAGATTGCTTGAGTAATTTCGTCAGAAGTCACAGTAATTGCGCGAGGCACACCTTCTGCAAGGTTACGGCCACGTACTTCAATTTCTAATGTTGTGCCATCAGAAACAGCCATACCTACTTCTTTTTTAATAATTTCAGCAGTGGTTTCCCCAATTACACAACCGTGAGCTTTACGAACATAATTGATGATTTGCTCATCAAAAACATCGCCACCGATGCGTAAAGAGTCAGCATAGACACAACCTTGCAATGAAATAATTGCAATTTCAGTTGTACCACCACCAACATCCACAACCATAGAACCACATGCTTGTTCAACTGGCATACCTGCGCCAATTGCAGCAGCCATAGGTTCTTCAATGAGACGAACATCACGGGCACCAGCATTAAATACTGCTTCGCGAATCGCACGGCGCTCGACCAAAGTTGATTTACATGGTACACATACAACTACACGAGGTGCAGGTGGGAACAAACGTTTTTCGTGAACTTTACCAATAAACTGATTCAACATGGTTTCAGTCACTTCAAAATCCGCAATTACACCGTCTTTCATTGGACGAATTGCAGAAATATTCGCAGGCGTACGGCCCAGCATTTGCTTAGCATCTAGACCTACAGCAGCAACAATTTTTTGTGAACCACTGTGACGAATTGCCACAACTGTTGGTTCATTTAATATAATGCCGCGGCCTGGTGCATAAATAAGTGTATTTGCTGTACCTAAATCAATGGCTAGATCCGGCGAAAACAAGCCAATTAGTCGTTTTAGAATCACGGTTCGTTCTCAGTTAAACTTTCATGTGGATGCAAGGTGGCAACTTTAAACTAAATGTGATGATTTGAACAAGTCAATCGCTTATTATAACGCACGATATTTTGAAAATTTTTAATACTGATTAGGTGATGTTATGTCTACATCGGATGCACAGCATTCAGCAGATTTAAATGCACAAACAGTTTCAGCAATCGCCAATCTTGCTCGATTGTCGCTCAATGATACGCAATCTGCTGAATATGCTCAAAGTCTAAATAAAATTTTAGGCATGATGGAAACCTTAAAAGGCATTGATACGGAAGGCGTAGAACCTTTGAAAAGTCCTTTTGACAATCCTCAACCTTTACGTGCTGATGTGGTAACGGAAAGCAATCATCGAGATGAATACCAAGCAGTTGCACCTGCAACTCAAGATGGTTTGTATCTTGTTCCTCGCGTGATTGAATAACTTTTACTCAATTAACCCATCTTCCCTATTTTGAATGTAAAGAAATTTTACTCATGACTGATTTACATCGCTTATCAATTCGTGAACTTGCTGAGGGCTTAAGCCAAGCGAAGTTTTCATCTCGCGAACTGACTGAACATTATTTGCAACGTATTGCTAAAATTGACCCACTGGTAAAAAGCTATGTGACGGTTACACCTGAACAGGCGCTCGCGGAAGCTGATGCTGCCGATGCTGTTTTAAAAGCAGGGAATGCCTCTGCTCTAACGGGTATTCCACTTGCTCATAAAGATATCTTTTGTACCAAAGGCATTAAAACAACTGCTGGTTCAAAAATTCTAGACAACTTCATCTCTCCTTACGATGCAACTGTTGTTGAAAAAACAAAAGCTGCTGGTCTTATCACTTTAGGTAAAGTGAACATGGACGAGTTTGCGATGGGCTCAACTTCAGAAAGCTCATATGTTGGCGCAACTAGCAACCCATGGGCGCTTGACCACGTTCCTGGTGGTTCATCAGGTGGTTCTGCGGCTGCTGTAGCGGCTGATTTAGCGCCTTTCGCTACGGGTACAGATACAGGTGGGTCAATTCGCCAACCTGCTTCTTTCTGTGGCTTAACAGGCTTAAAACCAACCTATGGTCGTGTATCTCGCTTCGGTATCATTGCTTACGCATCATCTTTAGACCAAGCAGGTCCAATGGCACGCTCTGCTGAAGACTGTGCGCACCTGATGAATGTAATTGCAGGTCACGATACAAAAGACTCGACTTCGGTTAAAAAAGAAGTTGATGACTACGTTGCGAACTTAAATGGCACATCTGTAAAAGGCTTACGTATTGGTATTCCTAAACAGTACTTTAACGTTGCAGGCTTAGATGCAGACGTAAAAGCGCGTGTCGAAGAATCATTGAAAAAGCTTGAAGAAATGGGCGCAACGCTTGTTGAGATTGACCTCAACATGACTGAAGCCTATGTACCAACGTATTACCTGATTGCGCCAGCAGAAGCATCATCTAACTTGTCACGTTATGACGGCGTTCGTTACGGCTACCGCTGTGAAAACCCAGCAGACTTGATGGATCTCTATAAACGTTCTCGTTCAGAAGGCTTTGGTCCAGAAGTTCAACGTCGTATCTTAATTGGTACTTATGCACTCTCTGCGGGTTATTACGATGCTTACTATGTGAAAGCACAAAAAGTACGTCGTTTAATTCAACAAGACTTCTTAAAAGCATTTGAAAATGTAGACGTGATTGCTGCTCCTTCTGCACCAACAACTGCTTATAAAATTGGTGCGAACTTAAGTCCAACTGAAATGTATTTAGGTGATATTTATACACTTGCAGTGAACTTAGCAGGCTTACCAGCGATTAATGCTCCTGTTGGTTTTGATAAAGACAGCTTACCTGTAGGCTTACAATTAATTGGTAACTACTGGTCAGAATCACAATTGTTGTCGATTGTTCATCAATACCAACAAAACACCGATTTCCATACTCAACGTGCGGCAATTGCTGAGGAGAATGCATAATGGCTGAAGCTCAAAAGTTGAAATTGATTGACGGTTGGGAAGTCGTTATTGGTATCGAAATTCACACTCAGCTTGCAACCAATTCTAAAATTTTCTCAGGTTCATCGACTGAATTTGGTCAAGACCCAAATACACAAGCGAGCCTTGTAGACTTGGCAATGCCAGGTGTATTGCCTGTTTTAAATGAAAAAGTAGTTGATCTTGCTATCCGCTTTGGTTTGGGTATCGATGCATACATCGATCAAGCATCTGTGTTTGCACGTAAAAACTACTTCTACCCTGACTCGCCAAAAGGCTATCAAATTAGCCAAATGGATAATCCAATTGTTGGCTTGGGTCATATCGACATTCAGCTTGAAGATGGCACAACAAAACGAATTGGCGTAACTCGTGCTCACCTAGAAGAAGATGCGGGTAAATCGATTCATGACCAATTTGAAGGCATGTCTGGCATTGACTTAAATCGTGCTGGTACACCTTTACTTGAAATCGTTTCTGAACCTGACATGCGCTCAGTTGAAGAGGCGGTGGCATATATCAAATCAATCCACACACTTGTGCGTTGGTTAGGTATTTCCGACGGTAACATGGCTGAAGGTTCATTCCGTGCGGACTGTAACGTGTCTTTACGTCGTCCGGGTCAACCGTTTGGTACACGCTGTGAGCTTAAAAACCTCAACTCATTCCGTTTCATTGAACAAGCGATCAATGTTGAAATTGAACGCCAAATGGAAATTTTGGAATACGGTGGAAGTATCGACCAAGAAACTCGTTTGTTCGATCCAAACAAAATGGAAACTCGTTCAATGCGTTCGAAAGAAGAAGCGAACGATTACCGCTACTTCCCAGATCCAGACTTGTTACCTGTAATTATTGCAGATGAGCAAATCGAAGCTGCTCGTGCTGCACTTCCAGAGCTTCCTGCAGCTCGCCGTGCACGCTTTATCGCAGACTTTGCTGTAACTGAATACGATGCACATGTACTTACGCTCTCACGCGAAATGGCAGACTTCTTTGAAGCTGTTGTGACTGCTGCTGGCGGTGCGAAGCAAGGTAAAGTATCTGCAAACTGGGTAATGGGCGAATTCTCAGGCGCATTAAACAAAGCAGGCTTAGATTTGGCTGACTCACCTGTTTCTGCTGAACAGTTAGGTGGCATGATTGCACGTATTGTTGACAACACCATTAGCGGTAAAATTGCTAAACAAGTCTTTGGCTTTATGTGGGAATCGGAAGGTAAATCTGCCGATGACATTATTGCGGAAAAAGGCTTAAAGCAAGAAACCGATACAGGTGCAATTGAAGCAATCATTAAAGAAGTACTTGCAGCCAATGAAAAAATGGTTGAAGAGTACAAGTCTGGTAAAGAAAAAGCTTTTAACGGTCTTGTTGGTCAAGTCATGAAAGCTTCTAAGGGTAAAGCTAACCCTGCTCAAGTAAATGAATTAATGAAGAAGTTGATTGGTTAAGCTAATCCAATTTTTAGAAAAACCCGCTTTAGAGCGGGTTTTTTATCTATTTTAAAATGCAATGAATCCACAATAATTTTTAAGCTAAAACTATGGGGAACAGGTTACTCATGATAAATAAATTACTTATTACTGCTTCTTTATTGTTAATAAACTCGACACTTTTTGCTCAAACGGTTCAAGTTCCAAAGAGTGAGGTAGAACCTATTTTTAAAGCAGCAAATTTCAAAAAAACAAAGAATGGTTGGGCAGGAAATTGCAATCGGGGTGAAATTATCATTTATAAAGATTTAAATGGTGACGGTCATAAAGATGCAGTTATTCAAGATAGTAGCACTATGTGTTATGGCAATACGGGTGTTGGTTACTATATTGTTTCACAACAAAAAGACGGTCAATGGAAAAAACTCTTTAGCGACTCTGGCATTCCCACCTTTTTGAAAACTAAAGGCAAAGATGGTTGGCCTGATATTGAAAATGGTGGTTCAGGCTTCTGTTTTGCTGTTTATCGATGGAATGGTAAGGAATACGTCTTTAACCGTCGTGAATATCAAGGTAAAGCTTGTGAGTTATAAAAAATAGACCTGATAAAACTAAAAAGCCTCGATTTATCGGGGCTTTTTATATCCGTCTAAAGCATTCTTCGACTAAAGAATGCACTTTTTTCCTAAAAAATTACTCAGTGACTATGCTAATTTAAATTAAGAATTTAGATAACTTATATTTTAAAAAGAGAGATAAATCATGTCTAAAAAGATTTTAATGTTGGTCGGTGACTATGCAGAAGACTATGAAACCATGGTTCCTTTTCAGTTCTTAATTGGTTTAGGTTATACCGTGCATGCTGTTTGCCCAAATAAAAAGAATGGTGGCCATATTGCGACGGCTATTCATGATTTTGAAGGTGAACAAACTTATAGCGAAAAACGTGGCCACAACTTCGCCATTAACTTTGATTTTGATGCCGTTAATACCGAAGACTATGTAGGTCTAGTTATTCCAGGTGGCCGAGCACCAGAGTACTTACGTATGAATGAACGTGTTGTCGAAATTGTACGTGAGTTCGATAGAGTGAAAAAACCAATTGCAGCCGTATGCCATGGCGCTCAGTTACTCGCTGCGGCAGATGTATTACAAGGTCGCCTCTGCTCAGCTTATCCAGCATGTGCTGCCGAAGTAAAATTGGCAGGTGGACAATACGCAGATATTGCTGTGACTGAAGCAGTTACAGATGGACATTTGGTGACTGCCCCAGCTTGGCCTGCACATCCAGCTTGGTTAGCACAATTTGTAAAAGTTTTAGGCGCTAAGATTACGCTCTAAATAGATCTCTTCGTCCCAATTAAAATAAAGCCTGCTGATTAAATAGCAGGCTTTATTACTAAAATAGAAAACTAGATTTTTTATCTTGTGATTCCCAACTTATTCCAAATCTCTGGTGTTAAAAACGTCGTCACCAATTTATTTAAATCGATATAGCGCAATGTGCCCTGCAACTGCTGTTTAACTGCGGGGTCTTTAACAATATCTTCGCCAGCACTTTGGCCTAACTGCTGGAAAGCCTCCCCAACTGCCTTCACACCTTCAGCCTGAATCACAGCTTTAGTTTGGGTAGAACATTGCTCCACAATCACACGTTGTAAAACCTGCGCCAGTTTTTGATCTAACTGATCCTTTTGCTCAGGTGTTACATTACTAAATACTTTTAAATCAGGATGGGCAGCTAAAGCCGTAAATGTCCATTGAAGCACCGTGGTCTTGTCTGAAGCCGTTGTAGCCTTAACTAAACAGTCACTTAACTGATCAACCGTTGGACCAGCCATCGTAATTTGTGTTGTACCCAGTACAGCAACTGCCATACAAACTGAACGGCTCAAATGTGAAAACTTACGGCGGGCAATCGCATAAACTTGACGTGACATAGGTCTAGCTCCAATAAACAATCTGCTCTTTGTATCACAGAGCTAGTGGTGTTACCTGTTATGACTCTGTAAATCGTCTATTTCTTCAAATTTAACAATTACTTTAATAATTAGCCCATCCCCGCATAATTCCATGCTTCTGGAATATTGGGTTGCTCTGGTACTTTATTTAAATCAATATTTAAGTTTCTACTGCCGTTATATGATTTCTCCCCTGAATCTGAGGCAGGTGATACGCTTAAACTATAACGATAGCGAAATTGCCACAACATAGGTTTAATCGGACGAATATCTAGACTGAGACTATCTTCATCATGGCATTTGCCTTGAGAACTTTCATAATCTTGCTCAGAAAAACATGCCCGAATCATCCGATTAAAACTAAATGGATAGTTCGCAATAAATTGATATGTCATTCCAGAATCTGTTAACTCATAAAAACTAGCGCGCTCAATATTTGCACCACCTCCTGAGTACATTTCAGAAAATGAATCGATTACAGCAATTGTATAACGATTTTGAGCCATAGGAAAAAGCTTAGGAAAGATAAACTGCCCATCAGATGTTCCCTCCTTTTGAGTAGAGAGATTTACATGCCACTGTTTCGATAGTTTGAATCCTTTTGCAGAGTCGTTAAATTGAATAATATCTCCACCCGACAGAAGCCATAACTGCCGATCTGCTGTTTTTAAAACCCGCCATTGGTCCGGATGCTCGCAAAGCTTTTTAACTTGTATGCAAAGTTGCTCCTGCTCATTCTGACTTAATTGTGTTTTTTTAAACTCTAAAATACTTAAGGGTGCAGCAAAAGCAGGCTTGGCAAAGCAAGCAAATATTCCTGCTATAACTAAGAAAGCTATCTGTATGTTGCCTTTAATCATTTTTTTATTTCCCTAATGATATTTCTTTTCAACAAATTAGCTATTTTACAATAGTTTCAATTCGATCAAGCTCCCACACTCCACCTGCTGCCAAGCCTTTGCACATCCCTGTCCACATATCCTTAGTATGTACAAAACTCTTGCCATCCCAGACCCATTCTTCACTTGCCCAGCAATCGCCTATGCCTCTTCCTTTTTGAGCACTACTAATAATACCGCTATCGAAATCAGAAGCTGTTTCTGTCACAAACGTTGCTTTACCAGTCAAAGACTCATCGAGTACCCAAGCCCCATACCCTTCGTTATAAGCCCCTCTCCAACACAATGTAGTCGCCAAAACTTTCTTATTGGTTAGTTTATATAGCTCGATTTCTTGTGGTTCAGCTCCATCACTATTACCGCCATAAATTCCTTCACAAAAGTCTTCTTTAGGATTCTGATTAGCTGCCATCAAGCTACGGTGTATTGCTTGATACTGCTTACTTTTCGGTTGTAGCGTTAAATAAGGTTTAGCTGTCGTTTTAATATGTTTAACAACCAGTTTTGGCTCAGGCATAAGTACTTTAGTTTCATTGGCACTGCCCTTTTTTACCAAAGCACCAACAGTCCCAATACGCTTCTGAAAATCATCCATTTTTAATAGCACAGCGGTCATTCCTGCATCGGAAATTTTCCATTGATGTTGAGCATTTTTAAATACAATTTCAGTTTTCTGTTTAGACTGCTGTAGTACAGCGTTGACTTGTGAGTTATTCAATTTCCCCATCAATGGCAAATCGGTACCATCTATAGTCACAGCGCCTAAATCTTTGCCATTTACATAAAAATGAATATTTTTAAGCTGATTGGCTGGCAAACTTTGCTCATAGTCTGATAAAGCAAATTCAGCTTGTACAGGTTGTTTTGGCCCTGCTTTACGCACCAATAAAAGCGATGCTGGATTATCACCATTGTCTTCATTTTGATAGCCTGCGGCTTTACATGTACCCGTATTGCTACAAGAGATTTCCCATTCTTGGTGTGAAAATGAAATACCGTTTATGATTTGAGCAAAACCATAAGAACTGATGACTGATAAACAGCAAATTGAAAGGATTTTTTTCATTTTTTCATGTCTCTGCTGGTCTGTTTTATTATGAAGTTAAAAACAGTTTTCAATTTTGAATTACCTTACAGTTTAAAAGAATATGTTAGATTTATATAAGATTTAAATTGATTACTTTCTAAAAATGAAAAAATTAAATTTTTTAGTATGCACAGCATTGGTCAGTCTAACTTCAACTGCTTATGCAGAAGTAAAAAGCTTTACGCCTCATTTCCCAAAGTTTTATAGCTCTGCTGCAACCCGCAAAGCAGATAACCAGTTCTACGCTCTAGGAGAAGCAAAGTTTTTAAACGGTGTTACAGTCCCGTTTTATGGTGTTACAGCACAAAGCCCAACAGAGAATGGTTTACTTAAAGATTTTGAAACGTGTACACCTAAAAGTTGCCGTTTTAATTTTAAACTCGATACTCAACATGCAAAACAACTCAAGCTTCTTGCATTACCTGAAACAGGCTTAGTGCTCGTTCCAAGAAATTGGCAAGATGTGCAAGCAAATGCAGGCGCTAATGGGACTGGTTTTGCTCTAATAATGAGTACAGATCAAAAACAAGCAATAGAACTCTATGATTCTTCATTTTGTGTTGGCTGTGGACTACCAAATGCAACGCTTTATTTTCCTGAGCTGTTAAAAGAAAGTCTTGAAAATGAATTCGGTGGTTATAAAGACCCTAAAAAAATCATCAATATTGTTCATCCTTCTAAGAAAGTGGCTTTTTTTAGTTATCAAATTCCAGAAGTGAACAATAAAACGCATGGTATTGCTAAATATGATGATGAAGACACTTTTAACTATAAAGAGATTCAAGTCACCTTAGATAAATCACAACAGTCATTGGTTGGTCCTATCATTAATTTTTACAACTCAACTCATTAAATTTTTACACCTATAAAAAAACCCGCTTTCGCGGGCTTTCTTTTATTTGTGTAGTATCGACTCAAAAGCTTTTAAACGCTTATAAATCGACAGTAATTCAATAATAGTTTTCCATGAAGTAATTAAATATTGAAATGATTCACGGACCTTATCAAACACATTGCTTATTTGTGTAATTAAGCCTAATGTCATTTTACCCGCTGCAATAGATGGGAATAAAACAACTAAGCTATATAAAATATCTAATTGTAGATACCAGATACTGACCAGATTAAAATAAGAATAATGCAAATATAATCTAAAATAATTCAGCTTAACACTCGAGAAAAGTTCTTTTAATGTCTTTGGTTGCGCTCTTTCCTCATGATCTTCGCCATAAACCAGTTCTTTACGGTAAGCAGCTTCTACTTTTTGATTATTAAATTGTAGACCAGGCAATTTAATACCAACCACCATTAATAGAACTGTACCAAAAACAGCCCATACTATTGCCGCCCACACCAATGAATGGTCAATTTCTCCTACCAGAGGTAGTACCTTAACTTGCTTCGAAAGCTCAAAAAGAATAGGTAAAAATGCAATTAATACCATAATTGCCTTTATAAAATTTACCCCTAAATCCTCTAAAACAGATGCGAAACGCATGGTATCTTCTTGTACACGTTGTGAAGCACCTTCTACATGACGCAGCTGATTCCAATGCTCTGTGTAGTATTCGTTCATTGCTGTACGCCAACGGAATACATAATGGCTAGCAAAAAATGAATTAATTACAGCTAAAGTCACACCAACCATGGCAATTAAAAGAAATGTAACTGTCCCGGTATAAAGTTTATTAATATCACCGCCACCATGATCTAACATAGTTTGGATAAGGTTATAAAAAGGTGCATACCAAGCATTAATCGCAACACTGACCTGAACGCTAAACCAGATATTAAATAAAATAAATGCCGAACCCCAAACTGACCAACGCTGCCATGGATTATTAGAAAGAACTTTCCAAAAGCTAGCAAAAAGAGCAGTAGAGACTAAAAACCAGATATAAAACCATAAAAAAGTTGGAGACCAGAAACGACTGACACCTATCGGCAATTGAGTACTATGGTAACCTTGATGAAAGCCAATGAAAGTACCCCATGTATTTCCACCCGAATACCAGAGCACCATATTTAGCACAATCCAAATAACCGCAGATATGAAAAAATACCGTGGTGATGGAAAAAATGATTTGAACATTGAGCGTGGATATCCTTATATTTCTTCAAATTTACAATGGAAGGAATACTAAAACCTAAACCTTAAAATTGTGAAGGGCAAAGTTTAGAGAATTGTCAATTTTTCCTGTTTCATTGAAGGATTTGATCGTTTTTTTGTAAATTAATCCCTTTTTGGCAATTTAATCCATTTAAATTACCTTGTATATGACTCTCGATAGAGCCATATACGGCTTTTATAACACAGCAATATCAGAGATTAAATCTCTTCTTTACGAACAATATAACCTTCCAACTGCATTGCCTGAATCAGCAAATCAAGGTCGGAAGCGCTTTTAAGCTCAACATCAACACTCACGGCGCTTTCTTTGGCACGGCTTGTCGCTGCAAAGCGTTCATGACGCAATTCATAAATATTACCGCCTTGCTCAGCAATGATTGCTGTTAAACGGGCTAAAGCACCTGGATTATCTGGTAATTCAACACGAATACGAACCATACGCCCTGTACGCGTTAAATGACGTTGCAACACAGAGACCATAACGCGTGTATCAATATTGCCACCAGACAGCACTACACCAAGCTTATGACCTAAAAATAGATCAGGACGAGACATAATTGCAGCAATACCTGTTGCACCGGCCCCTTCACATACTGTTTTCTCAATATTGAGTAATAGCGCAATTGCCTCTTCAATCATGTCTTCAGTAACAACAACAATGTCATCAACATATTGTTTAGCAACTTGAGTTGTAAGCTCACCCGGAGTTTTTACCGCAATACCTTCTGCAACTGTAGAGCCCATTGAAACAGCATGCTGATAATTGCACAGAAGTTTCGCCATACTTGGATATACAACCGATTGCACCCCAATCACTTTAATTTTGGGATTGATAGCTTTAGCAGCAATCCCAATACCAGAAATTAGACCACCACCGCCAATTGGCACAACTAAAATGTCTAGTTCAGGAACAGCTGCAAGCATTTCGAGCGCAATAGTTCCCTGACCTGCAATAATTTCTGCATCGTCAAATGGATGAATAATTGTTAAAGATTCTTCTTGTGCAACACGGTGCATTTCAGCAGCAGCTTCTGAAAAGTCTTGTCCATGTAAAATGACACGTGCCCCATATTCACGCACTCGCTGTACTTTTACATTAGGTGTAGATTTCGGCATCACAATAGTCGCTGTTACGCCTGTGCGCTGAGCATGATACGCTACACCTTGCGCATGATTGCCTGCCGAAGCTGCAATAACACCATGTTGTTTTTCTTGGTCAGATAAACACAACAGTTTATTCAGTGCACCCCGCTCCTTAAAAGAAGCTGTAAATTGTAAGTTTTCAAATTTCAGCCACATCTCAGCCCCTAAGGTTTTAGAAATGGTTTCTGAGAAAACAAAAGGAGTTTTTACGACTAAACCTTCTAAACGCTCTGCGGCAGCATGAACATCATCTAATGTTGGAAACCCATTTTTAACCTGTTGCTGTATCATTTATCTAGTCAGCCTCAATACATTACAAATCAATTATTTTTTAAAAATGACATCAATATTTTATATTGGTCATCAGAGTTTTCAGCATATCCAACATATACCTAATATACAAAAATTTTTATTCCAAAAATTAAGGATTTAAATTCACATAAAAAAAAGCCCTATTCAGGCTTTTTAATTAATTTTCAAACAATTAACGTCAAATTATTGAGTTTGTGCACTTAACCCTTCAGTAGACATATTCTGTTCAGCTATTTTTTCATCAATAGCAAACTGAATATCAGAAAGTTTAGCATTGGCTGCATCGATGCCAGATTTCATGGTGGCTTCACGGCCTTTCACATCAAAAATATGAGCTTTTTCTCTTAAATCTGGTTGAATAACAACATCCGCATATTGTAATTCTTCTGCTGCCAAACGACCTTGCATAATATTAATATTCTGGTTAAACAGTCCCCAAACATTCGATGTTTCTGTGTAAATAGGTTGAGCTAAAATATCAACGGCAATAATCACATCAGCACCTAAGTCACGTGCAACCTCAACTGGTACAGGACTGACCAAACCGCCATCTACATATTCAGATTTACCAATTTTAGTAGGTACAAACATACTTGGAATTGAAGCAGATGCTCTTACGGCTTGCCCAGTATTACCATAGTTAAATACGGTTTTAGTGCCATGCTTTAATTCGGTTGCAACCACATACATTGGGATTTTCATTTTTTCGAGTGGGACGTTATTTACTTGCTGGTTAACGTAGTTTTCTACTTTTTTACCATCAAAAAAACCTTTTAATCCGATACTAATATCACGCACATCGCCAGCTTTCATTTTTAAAGCAGTATCACGTAATTCAGCAGGACTTTTACCACTGGCATAAAGTGCTCCAACAATACTACCCGCGCTGGTACCTACAATAAAATCTGGTCGGATACCATGTTGTTCCAAAACCTCAATGACACCGATATGAGCATAACCTCGTGCTCCACCGCTACCCAATACGAGCGCAACCACAGGACGTTTTTGCTGTTTTTTAATTCGTGCAAATGGCTGATCAACAGAGCGAGCATAAGCCTCTGCTGTTGGTGATTTTAGCGCAGCAGATAAGTGTGTAGTGGTCTGGCATCCTGCCAACACCATAGAGAGTCCGAGAACCCACAATTTAAGCTGTTTCATGGCCTATCTTCGCACTATGAGGTTTAAGTTCGGATTGCAATTTTAGTTGCTAGTCTCGTTAAAAGCTGTATTGAATTTATTTAATTTGTCATGTTTAAAATTTAGACTCAAGTATTTTATTTATCCCCGTTATGAAAAAGGCCCCTTATTTATAAGAGGCCTTTTGTAACTTACCAGATATCTGAATCAACTTTTTTCTTCAATTCCGGATATTTATCAATTTTAAACTCAGGCTCTTTAATGCCTTTTTTCAATTGTTCACGGTAATCTTTCAACAATGTGCGTGCCATCGGTGTTAACAGTAAAATTGCAATCAAGTTAATGGTTGCCATGATACCCATAAACAAGTCAGCCATAGACCAAACAAGTGGAACACTACCAATTGCACCGAAGTACACCATCACCAATACAAAAATACGGAAGATGAACATGACTTTCGGGTTGTTATTAATAAACTGCACATTACCTTCTGCATAGGCATAGTTACCTAGTACAGCTGAATAACAGAATAAGAATAATAGAACAGCAAGGAAGTCCGATCCCCAATGCCCAACTTGAGTTTCTAAAGCACGTTGAGTTAATTCAACACCAACAAAACCTGCATCTTGGTAAACACCAGAAACCAAAATAATGATTGCAGTACTTGTACATACAATGAAAGTATCTACAAATACACCGAGCATTTGTACTAAACCTTGGTTTACAGGATGTTTTACATCAGACGCAGCTGCTGCGTTTGGTGCAGAACCCATACCAGCTTCGTTAGAGAACAAGCCACGCTTAATCCCTTGCATCATTGCCATTGACACTGCCGCACCAAAGAAACCACCTGCTGCAGAATTAAAATTGAAAGCTTCAGTCACAATCAGCTTTAAAATATCAGGCAAAATCGCATAGTTACTGATTGCAATATAGAGAGCAACAGATAGATAAAGACCTGCTTTTAAAGGTACAAACATCTCAGCAAATTTAGCGATACGCTTAATACCACCAAAAATTGCCAATGCAACCATAACGACAAGCGCTATACCAACCCATGAAATTTCTAGTTCAACACCACCTAAATGGGCAATAAGATTAGCTTTGTCCCAACCCCAAGCATGTGAAGATGCATTAGCAATCGCATTGATTTGAACTGAGTTGAATACGAAACCGTAGGTAAAGATCAATGCAAGTGCGAAGACCACACCAAAGGTTTTACTGCGCAAACCTTGAGTAATATAGTAAGCTGGTCCACCACGGAACTGTTTACTCTTACTATCTCTAACTTTAAATAGCTGAGCAAGCGTAGACTCAATAAAAGCAGAGCTCATACCAAGAATAGCAGTCACCCACATCCAGAACACTGCACCAGGACCACCAATTGCGATGGCAATTGCTACACCAGCAATATTACCGACCCCAACACGGCTCGCAAGGCCTGTTACAAACGCCTGAAAAGGTGTAAGACCGTGTTCATCTTCGCCTTCTGTACGACTGCTTTTCATCACTCGGATACTTTGCAAGAACATGCGAATTTGCACTGCTCCTGTTAAGACCGTATAAAAAATACCGACAGCCAGCAAGAAAATAACTAAAAAATCCCATAAAGGATCATTAAAAAATTGTACCCACGACATCAGTGTGGCATTGAGTTGTTCATTCATACTCGGTCCGCTTACATTCCTTGCTAATGTGCTAAAAGCACATGCCAAAATACTGCAATAAACAAAAAAGCCCCTAGAAACCGGGACTTTTCAGTAAATTCAATAAAAAAATTTTAATGTCAATTGAATAGCAATTACCGTCACAAGTTTAAGCAACATCATGCCCAACACTAAGCCTTTGAAGGTTGCATGAGAGAAAGCGACCTTCAGATAAAAGAATATCATTGCGCTACTGAACTTTTCCGCTTTCGGAAAAACAGTATGCATCGACTCAGCTACAAACTTGGAAACTAACAAATGACCACCGCTAAATAACTCGTCTAATGATTCCCATCAGTTAAGCGAGTTTTACAAAATCTGGATTTAAGCCAATAAGCATATTTACATATACTTTTGAACAAATGTCTAAACTGGATATAAATTTCAAAGACTGTAACGAGCCATCGCCATAACGCGATTATCTGCGCCCTTTTCTTCATGATCAAAGAAGAGTGCGTTTAGACCTGTACTAAGCTGTTGTATTTTTTGTGGCCCAGTAGCTGCTTGAGTTACGTTCATTTTCATGGTTGCAATGGTAATCGCCAATCCTTGTTTCATGAACTGCTTGTTGATGAGTGGTAAACTCATGTAAAGCTCCTATACCTCGTGTATTTCTCCATTTCTGCATCTAAATCCTTTTTGTAAAAGGATTTTGTTTGCAGCCACTATTTCCTAACGTGAGTATGGAGAAATCATACCTGCGTAAAAAAGTCGGTATTATGCAGAAATTTAAAGTTTTGTGTATATTTTTCATTAAAATTTTATATAAAAAATGGTCATATTTTATATAAAACTATCCGTTTTGTACTGTTTTTAAACATATTATACCTTTATTTCAATTGAATATTTTTCACCCACTCATTGTTATGCTTTTATTTTTATAACCGACAAAATCACACTATTTTGTCTATTTAAATCTAAAGTGGCATATTCGAATTATAATTAATCGGACAATATGTCTAGACTAATTAAATTATCATACCTGTAAGGATATCTCTTTTCTAATATTTTTTGCTTATAAATGAAGTACTTTCAAAGTATGAAAGTAAGCTTCAAAAAGTATGAAATATTTACGAAAAAGATGTAGGAGTACTCATGAATCTGGAACAAGTTCGTCTCGTTGATGAAGCTATCACTTCTCGACATTCTGTCCGCGCTTTTTTAAATACTCCAATTGAGTCCGAAGTCATTAAAGATATATTACAAGTCGCAAGTCGAGCACCTTCTGGAACAAATACTCAACCATGGAAAGTCTATGTGGTAACAGGCAACAAGCGTGATGAAATGGTAGAACGTGTTTGTGCAGCACAAATTGAAGTTTCAAAAAACCCAGAACTTGCAGAAAAATATAAAGAAACATTTGCCTATTATCCTGAAAAATGGGTATCGCCTTTTATTGATCGCCGCCGTGAAAATGGTTGGGGACTCTATGGTCTACTCGAAATCAAAAAAGGCGAAAAAGAAAAAATGGCAGAACAACAGTTACGTAATTTCAAACTGTTCGATGCTCCAGTCGGCCTTTTCTTTACTGTAAATAAAACGATGGGAATCGGGTCTAAAATGGATATCGCAATGATGATCCAGAACGTGATGGTTGCTGCTAAGGCACGTGGTTTAGATACATGCCCACAAGCAGCTTGGAACCATTTTCACCCTGTTGTTTTAGATATCTTGGGTGCATCAGATGAAGAAGAACTCGTATGTGCAATTGCGTTAGGTCATGCTGATCCCAACCACATTGTAAATACCTTTATTACCCCTAGAGAACCAGTTGAAAATTTCGCAGTTTTTCTAGACGAATAAGCTATAAGTGGCCATTCTCTTAAAACTATGAGAATGGCTTTATTGTTACCTGTTTCGTCGCTTTTAATACGACAATAAAACCGCTTAGTGTAAATAACACCATCATCACGCCCATATTGAGCGACGCAGACCAAATAAGAAAATTAAGTAATACACCACCTAACAGGCCACAAGCGAATTGCATACTTCCCATGATTGCACTCGCTGTCCCTGCGCGAGCGCCTTGTTTGGACATTGCCAGCGCCATTGCATTTGGTCCTGTTAAACCAATCCCTGAAATCGCTAAAAATAGCCCTAACATAACAAGCCATAAAGGTGCCGCAGGAATTAAACCAGCAATTAATACAATGCTGGCCCCTGTCACTTGTACCATTGAACCAGCTCTTAAACGTTTAGTGATTTCAACACGTGTTGTTAAGTGCTTATTTAAAGATGACATCAACATAATGCCAAAAGCATTCAGTCCAAATACGTAAGCAAACTCTTGTTGATTGAGTCCATACTGGTCCATGAAAACTGCTGGTGCCGAGCTGATATAACAAAATAGTGCTGCCCCTGTTAAACACCCTGCAAACATAGGTAAACGGAAGCTCGTATCTTTGAAAATAGCCCCATAGAGGGTCACTACTTGATAGGGTGATAACTTAAGTCTTTTATCAGTTGCCAAGGTCTCTTTAAAGAAGAAATGTACACACAACCAACATATGACGCCGACAATTGAAAGGGCAATAAAAATAGCTTGCCAAGGGAACCAGATTAAAATCCATGCTCCAATCATCGGTGCCAAAATTGGTGCAAGTCCCATTACAATCATCATGCTTGAAAAAGCTTGTGCCGAGCCTTGAACATCGAGTTTATCGCGTATTGCTGCACGAGCCATGACCACGCCCACACAGCCACCTAAAGCTTGCAAAATACGAGCAGCAATCAAGCCCCATTCATTTGTTGCCAATACACAAAATAAGCTTGCGACTGCGTAAAGTGCGAGACCAAAATAAAGTGGTTTTTTTCTACCAATACGATCACTTAGAGGACCATAAACTAATTGCCCAACAGCTAAACCAAAAAAGTAAGCTGGTAATGTATTTGCCACCATTTGCGTACTTACCCCAAAATCATGAGCCATTTGTGGCAAAGCAGGTAAGTACATATCGATGGATAATGGCCCTAAAGCCGTAAGCAAAGCGAGCAGCATAATCCAGCCAATAGAGTATTGACGCTGGGCTGTTTGTTCAGACATAACGATATTTCATTTTTCAATCATTTGCATACAGACAAGCTTACACTGTCTATCGTATGATTTGTGCAACATTGGTGTAGAAATACACAAATCCTTTATCACTCAGGTTGATCAGCAAGGACTTCCTTTGAAATCTTGGTTTAAACGCCTAAAAAGAGCGACTTATAACACAACATTTATGTATAACGTACGAATGCTGATAGCCTTTTCAGGAACTGCTTTCGTGCCTTATTTTTTAGGCTATCAATTAGCAACCATTCCACTCACTTTAGGTGTAGTCGCAGCAGGTTTAAGCGATATTGATGATCGCTTTTCCGTGCGAATCATGAACCTGATTTATACTTATATTGGGTTCTTCGTTACCGCTGCTTCCGTACAACTACTTTTCCCCTACCCAATGGCTTTTGCTTTAGGGTTAATTGCATCATGTATTGGCTGGATTTTACTCGGTTCATTAGGACGTCGTTACGCAACCATCTCTTATGGCTGTTTAGTTGTTTCAGTCTATACCATGCTAGGTGTTCACCTCTTCGACCACTGGTATATCCAACCCGCCCTTTTAGTTGCAGGTGCTGCATGGTACGGCCTCATTGCAACTATTAGCTTTTTATTATTTCCGGTTCGACAACTACAAGACAAACTGGCTGCGTCTTATGCATCTTTAGGTGATTTTCTTTTTGCAAAATCAAATTTGTTTGATGTAGATATGACTCCTGCCAGCTATCAGCAAAGCATGATTGAGCTGTCGTTAGAAAACGGTAAGTTGATTACGATTTTTAATGACTTAAAAACAGCTTTACTGACTCGCTTAAAAGGCGACCGTGGACAAAAAGATACCCGCCGAAGCTTACATTATTATTTTGTTGCTCAAGATATCCATGAACGTGCTGACTCAGCCCATATTGACTATCAAAAATTAGCCAAAATCTTTCAGCACAGCGATATTTTATTTAGATTCCAACGAATTTTGGCGGTTCAAGGTAAAGCTTGCCAAGAGTTAAATGAATGTATTTTGCAACGTAAACCTTATAACCATAATAAAAGGTTTAAACAAAGCTTTGAAAATCTACGCCTCTCTTTAGAGAAGTTACGTCGTGATCAGCATTATGACCTTTTATGGGTAAATGCTCTCTTCGCTTTATACCAGAATTTAAAGTCTATCGATTCCCAGTTACTCAACTTGGAAACTGAACAACACATTCAATCTGATAAAGTAAAACAAGCCGAGAACCAGCTGAAAGATGATGATTTACAAGGATGGAATGATATTGTCATCCGAATAAAACAGAACTTAACTCCTGAATCAGTGCTATTCCGCCACGCAATTCGCGTCTCGATTGTTTTGTTTATCGGATATGTCTTTATTCAAATGACCCATATTGAATATGGGTACTGGATTATGCTTACAGCTCTATTTGTAAGCCAACCCAACTTTAACGCGACCAAGCGCCGCTTACGCCTACGAATTGTTGGGACCTTAGTTGGTATTGTTGTTGGACTTGCGATTATCTTCTTAATTCCTTCGACAGAAGGACAACTATTTATGTTGATATTAAGTGGAGTCCTGTTTTTTGAGTTACGTAGTAAACAATATGCGCAGGCAACTGCCTTTATCACCATTTTGGCATTAATTAACTTTAATCTAGACGGTTCAGCAATGGCTGCTGCCATTCCTCGATTTGTAGATACTTTAATGGGATGTGCTTTAGCTTGGTTTGGGGTGACCTTTATTTGGCCTGACTGGAAGTTTCGACGTTTGCCTCGCAACATCAGACGCTCACTACAAGCTCAATGTAATTATTTAGCTGAAGTCGTCAAACAATATCATGAAGGCCGTAATCATGCGCTAAATTACCGAATTGTACGTCGAGCTGCACATAATACTGATGCTGAAGTTGCTTCACTTATTTCAACTTTAGCAACTGAACCAGACTTTGACCCGACTCGTAAATCCGATATTTTTGAATTTTTATGTTTAAACCATACATTTTTAAGTTATATCGCTGCACTTGGAGCACATCGAGAAAACATTCAGGATCAAGCTGTCCTTAAACTATTAGACCAAGCCCTTGATGATATTCAAGGTGCACTATTAAGAGACGAAATGCCTGATCTTACAGCACAAAATATGCTCCAAACGATACGTCAACGTTTAAGCCAAAATGATGAAGACGACCAAAAATCACTCATTATTTTACAGCAGCTCTCACTCATGCTTGGTGTATTGAACCGATTTAGTATGTTAAAACAACGGCTAAGTCATGATCTTGATAATGATGCCAGTGAGCTTGCATCATTATAAATTTGCCTCGGAATTTAGTATTAAATTGGCATAATATCCTTTCCTGACTTATGCCAATTAGTGCTAAACTTAAAACAGTTTACAATTTGTTATTTGCACTATGACCGCGAAAACTTTATACGCTTATACGCTTCAGCCTGTTCCATATGATGTGTCAGAAGCTGAACAACGTAATGCACAGCTTCTTATCTGGCGCAGCACTAATAAAATCAGCACAAAAATTTGGGCAATTATGGGTGTCGTTTTAGCCCTAGCTATATTAGGTCTTATTTTTATTAAGAACTACTCTACTGTTTTTTGCTGGGTTGCTATTGTCGCTGTAGTACTTTACTACCTAGGTCGTAAATACGGATTAGAATGGTACGTTAAACGCAAAATGAATGAATTTCCGGTACAGGAAATCAAAGGTATTCGTTTAGGTGTACAGCCTCATGGCATCGTGATGCGTCAGCAAATGGGCCTTCAAGAAGGCGTTGGTACAATTGGATGGAAAAATATCTACGAATGGTACAACGCACCTGATTTCATTTTGGTCAATTTCAAAGTGAAAGATCCAAAAGGTCAAGAGCAGCAAGGTGCTTACATTCTACCTAAGCGCATGGATTCTAAGAACTTTTCGTTTAATACGATTCGTACTCACTTAAAAGAATCTGTAGGTGAACCAAAAACCTTGTAATTCTAGATTCTATAAAAAGCCTCCTGATGGAGGTTTTTTATTAAAGTAAAAATAAATGATAATGAAAATTAATATTATCTCCAAAATCCATATTATCTACTCAATCTTCGGCTATACTTCGTTACAAGATCTCCATCATATTTACATTTTCGACCATGTTTAAAAAAATTTTATTTCAAATTCATTGGTTTCTGGGTATTACTGCTGGCCTCATCTTATCCATTATGGGTGTAACAGGTGCAATTTATTCTTATGATCAACAAATTTTAAAATGGGTGAATTCTGATAGTTATGTTGTTCAAGCTGAAAACACTCCAAAGTTAACCCCTGCTCAGCTATATCAACATTTCAATACAACTCAGCCTGAAATTAAAATTAATAGCATTACGATTGCCAAGGACCCCACCTCTTCTTCTGTTGTAAATATTGAAAAAGAAGGTGAACGTCGTGGCTACAATATGATGGTTAATCCATATAACGCTCAAGTTCTGCCAGATGTGAAAGGCCGAAAGTTGTTGTTACTCATACAACAAATTCACCGTAATTTAACAGCTGGCGAAGTTGGTAAACAAATTACTGGTGCTTGCGCACTCATGTTAATTTACTTTGTACTCAGTGGGTTATATTTACGCTGGCCTAAAAAGCATTCTGCTCGTCAATGGCTCGCTGTGAAGCCGAAACTCAAAGGCCGAAATTTTATTTGGGATCTACATGCTGTTGTGGGTACGTGGGTCATTGTTTTTTATCTGCTTTTCGCATGTACAGGTCTATATTGGTCTTATGACTGGTGGCGTAGTGGCATGTTCAAAGTGATGGGAGTTGAACAACCTAAACCACAAGGTCATGGTGCTACTCCTCAAAATCGGGGCATGCAACAAGGTAAACAATCTGACCGTAATAAGGATAAAAAATCAGAGCCTCAATTAGATAATACTCAGCTCATTACAGCACTTAATCAAACATGGAGCGGCTTCAATAGTCAGGTCGGACGTGATTATTCGACCCTAACATTGAACTTACCGAAAAAAGATGATGGAAAAGTTGAGTTAAGCTTTGTCGATGCTACGCCACAACATGAGCGTGCACGTAACCAAGCCATCTATAATTATCAAACTGGTAATATCGAAAAGATGGAGCTTTACGAAGATAAAAAGCTTAATCAAAAGATCATGAGCAGCATGTTACCAGTGCATCGTGGTAGTTTCTTTGGACCAATTTATCAATTTGTTGCAATGCTTGCTTCATTGGCAATGCCTTTGTTCTTGGTTACAGGATGGATGCTTTATCTTAAACGCCGTAAACAGAAAAAATTAACACAGGCAGCTCGTCAGTCTTTAGCTGGACAATACATTGATCCAAATGCGAAACCTTGGCTTATTACCTATGCAACTCAAACAGGTGTAGCTGAACAACTCGCTTGGAGTACGGCAACAAGTTTACAAGAAGCTCATCAACCTGTTCAGGTTAAACCTGTACAACAGCTCACACAGTCTGATTTAGAGCAGTATGAGCAGGTTTTATTTGTAATCAGTACTTATGGTACTGGTGATGCACCAGATCTCGCCACAAGCTTTGCAAAAAAGCTTTTAAAAGCAAATCTAGATCTTAAACACATTAACTATGCTGTTTTGGCATTAGGTTCTAAAGAATATCCTGATACTTATTGTAGTTTTGGACATGCGGTAGACCTCTGGCTTAAAACTAATGGTGCTCATACCCTCTTTAGTACAATTGAAGTTGATAATGCAAACTTATCGGATATTCAAAACTGGAATCAGGCACTCGCGAAAGCAACTAAATTAGATTTACATGCGGTAAATTTAGAAAAAGTATTTGATACATGGGTATTGCAACAACGTGATTTACTCAATCCCAATAGCTTAGGTCAACCTGCTTATAATATTGAGCTTAATGCAAAGCACGAAGCACTATGGCAAGCGGGTGATATTGCTGAAATTCAACCTGGTAATAGCCCTGAGCGTATTCACGACTTTTTGCAGAAGCATCATATTCTTAAAAATACAAAAGTTGATTCATTACAGATTCCAATCGAAAAAGCACTTTGGAATAAAGATTTAACGGGCGAAATTGAACCATTTGCGAATCTTGACCATTTATTAGAACAGCTTCCTAACTTACCAACGCGAGAGTATTCGATTGCGAGTATTCCTTCTCAGCAAGTGCTTCGTTTGGTTGTTCGTCAACAATATGATGCGTCTGGTAACCTAGGTTTAGGTTCGGGTTGGCTCACTCAACATACGCAAATTAATAATGAAATTGCTTTACGTATTCGTACCAATGAATCATTCCATCTTATTGATGATAACCGCCCTATTATTTGTATTGGTAACGGAACAGGTATTGCTGGCTTAATGAGCCTATTACACACCCGTACTCGTCATGATTACACTGAAAACTGGTTAATCTTTGGTGAACGTCAAAGAGCATGTGATTTCTTCTATGAATCAACTATTGAGGCATGGAAAACCACAGGCATCTTAAAACGCCTCGATTTAGCATTTTCGAGAGATCAAGAACAACGTATGTATGTTCAAGATGTAATCCGTCAGAATGCAGCAGAATTAGTAAGCTGGATAGAACGCGGTGCTGTTCTGTATGTATGCGGTAGTATTGATGGTATGGCAAGTGGAGTCGATCAAGCACTTATCGAAATTGTAGGTGAAGAACAGGTAGATGAGTTAAGACAACAAGGTCGTTACCGCCGTGATGTCTATTAAAGATCAATAAAAACAAAAACCGAGTAACAGCTTAAATGCTTTACTCGGTTTTTTATTGCATTCAGAATGATTTTGCATACACTGTCTGCAATTTAAATTGCAACTCTAAGCACAATGCAAGTCAGTAAATGGATCCGTATTTTTCTCGCAATCATTGGTTCGATTTTATTTCTAGATGGATTAGTTTTAATTTGTCTCAATAAAATTAATGTAGGCACAATTATTCCTTTCATTTTAGGTGCTTTATTCTGCCTATATTCTTTATTTTATTATCACTTAGAGCGCTTTTTCTTCTATCATTATCGCTTACATACGCTTTGGCGTTTTGGGTGGCTATGCTTCTGGATATGGCTAATTGGCTTAGGCTATTTCTTTAGCTTTATTAAAGAAAATAAAGATACTTCAGATAATATTCCTCCAGTAAAAGCAATTATTGTCTTAGGAAGCGGTGTCGAAAATGGTCAACCATCTACAATTCTTGCAAAACGTTTAGATACAGCTGCCCCTGTAGCGCTTAAACAACAGCAAGCAAAAGTTGTTTTAACAGGTGGTCTTGATTTTTCAGAAAAAGAAAGCGAAGCATTAGTGATGTCTCGTTATCTTCAGCAAAAGTATCATATTACAAAAGAACGAATGATTCTTGAAGATAAAAGTACCAGCACTGAGCTTAATTTAAAAAATAGTAAACCACTATTAGCACAGCAGAACATTAACTTAAACCAACCAATTGCTATTGTGACAAGTGATTTTCATATTCCTAGAGCAGAAGCAATTGCAAAGAAACAGGGCTATACCCAAGTTTATGGAGTAGCGGCCGAGACACCATTAGCTACTCGCTATAATGCATGGTTACGTGAATATTTCGCGTATGCGAGTGGATGGCTTCTAAACGAATATTAAAAGTAATTTAGTCGAAAAACTGCTATTCAAAAAATAGCAGTTTTTTATTTGTCAAAATATTAGCAATCAGTACAAATATAAAGTCGATCTAAGCTGAAGATAATAAATTGCAGATTGAATTCTTATATTTAGTCTCGAATGAAACAAATTTAATGAGGATCAGGAACCCATCGAAGGCATAAGTATAGAAGTACTAAAGTTAAAAAATTGAAATCAATAGAAAAATAACTTAAAGGAGTAAAACTTTATTTTTTTAGAATAGAAAATTGAAAAATATATCTAGTCACATAGTAAATATGTTTACATGTAAGCAAAATATATTTATGGAAGAATTAATTTAGGAAATTAAATTTTCTGAAAGAAAGAATGGTGGGCGCTGACGGGATCGAACCGCCGACATTCTGCTTGTAAGGCAGACGCT